>NZ_CCBB010000002.1:300000-600000 GCF_000613185.1 Mycolicibacterium cosmeticum | reverse complement strand
GGCCTTCGTCGCCTTTCACGAGGAGGACGGGGCCGAGAACCACTGCCAGTCAGGTGCGTTGGCCTACAAGGACGAAGTGGTCTTCAACTGGCTCGACGACAACCTCAAGGCCTGACCGCCACCTCCATCTGCTGACCGAAGGAACCATCATGACCGATACCGATTCGACGCTCGGCGGGCGATTGCCGTTGATCGACCCGGCCACCCTGAGCGGCGACCAGAAAGACCTCTACCAGACGATGCGCTCGACCCTCATCACGTGGGCCGACAGCAATGGCTTCCGAGGGATGACCGACGACGGCAAGCTCATCGGGCCGTTCAACCCGTACCTGTACAGCACGGGCATCACGCCGGGTTTCCTGGCGTGGATGCAGGCGGACTCGAAACACACCTCCCTGGACAAGCAGACGCACGAGGTGGTCATCCTCACGGTCGGCGCCATCTGGAGGACGCCCTACGAGATGTACGCCCATTCCGCTGTCGCACGGACGGTCGGCCTATCCGAGGCGGCCATCGCGGGACTGTGCCGTGGCGAGACGCCGGCGGAGCTGACCCCCGGCCAGCTCTTGGCGCACAGGTTCGCGAGCCAACTCACCCGGGAGTACAGAGTCGACGACGAGCTGTATCGGGAGGCCGAAAAGCACTTCGGTTCAGCCACGTTGGTCGATCTCGTCTATCTGGTCGGGCTGTACCTGCTCACCTGTGCACTGCTCAACGCGTTCCAGATTCCCACGCCCGACGAGGCCCGAGCGGTTGAAGGAAACTGAGATGGCATCCAGAATCGAGATCGAGCATGCGACATTCGGGTTGATGGGTCCGCTTGCGCACACCGCGACGACGTCGATGTCGATCCACTGCGTGATCTTCCACATCGGTGATCGCGTCATCCTGCTCGACACAGGTTTCGGCACCCAGGAAATGGCGGACCCGCAGAATCTTCTCGGAACGGACGCCCTGTTCAAGTTGGGCATCCTCATCGATCCGCGATTGACCGCCCTGCATCGCCTGCGGGCACGTGGCATCGAGCCCGAACAGGTCACCGACATCATCGTCACTCATCTGGACAACGATCACGTCGGGGGCTTGCACGACTTCCCGCACGCTGTGGTGCACGTCGCGTCCGAGGAATTGGCCGCCTACGACAGCACGCAGAAGCGCGGCCCCTACATGCCTTACCAGGTGTCGCACCAGACGAAGTTCAAGACGTACGCACCGACTGAGGAGACATGGTTCGGGCTACCCGCCCGAACGCTTGACCTTCCTGCGGAATTGGGCGCCAAACTCGTTCCCTTACACGGTCATACGGTTGGGCACTGTGGTGTCGCCTACCGCGAGAACGGCAAGTGGTCGCTGCATGCCGGTGATTCCTACTTCGATCACAGGATGAACTTCCTCTCCCCCGCCCCGGGCTTGCCGCTGGAGATCGCGTTTCAAACCGATTACGCCAAGCGGGTGGCAACGCTGGCCAAGCTGCGCGAACTCCGGTTGGCCCACCCCGACGAGATTGAGATGTTCTGCACCCACGACCAGAGCGAGTACATCAGCTGGACCGACGATCGTGGTCGGCCCGACTTGCTCATCCGTTACGGCGAGTAGCGCCGCGAATTCCGGGCCCACGCCGTGGCGGGGGACGTGGACCCGACATGGACTCCCCGAGTGAGTCGACCGACGGTGCGACGTAACGTAAGGGCATGACCCCCGTCGCCCCCCCGGCCTCTCCGCTGGAACCAGAATCGACACGTGGGTTGATTCTGCGCACAGCCGGTCGGGTGTTTCTCGCCCACGGTTACGGACACTCGAGCATGGACGAGATCGCGCTGGAGTGCGGGGTGGCTCGCCGTACGCTGTACAACCACTTCGCGAGCAAGCAACTGCTCTTCGAGGCGACGATGGCGCAGCTGTGGAACCGCATGCCGTTGGACGCCATCGTCGACGCGACGAACCGCGTCGGGCCGCCCGAGGAGGTCCTGTACGCCATCGGCCGGGCGATCACCGACTTCTGGTCGCCCCCGGAAGCCGTGGCGTTTCTCCGGCTGGTCATCTGGGAAAGCCCGCGATTCCCCGAGCTCGGCCATGGCCTGATGGACAACGGACGAAGTCCGGCGCGACGCGCGGTGAACGCTTACGTGCGCCGACTCGCCCGGGAGCGCGGCTTTCGGATCGATGACCCCGATCTGGCAACGACGCAGTTCATCGACGTCATACTCGGCGAGATGTTGCTGGGTCGGCTTGTCGCCACACCGACGGTTGAGCTCGATGCGGACCGGTGCGACTACGTGGTGCGCGAGGCCGTGACGCTGTTCCTGTCCCGGTACAAGCGCGCACGTTGAGCGGATCTGCCCCAGTCGACGGCCGGACGCGGATCACCTCAGCGCTTGCACACCAGATCCACGTGCATCGTCGTGTACTGCAGCACCTGCCCGGGGCCCAGAACCGTCATACCCGCAGTGGCCAGCGGCGGCTGGGGCCCGGTCACCGAGCGGCCCTGCCGGACGGCGCTGACCGAACAGTCGTCCATCGATCCACTGCCCACCCTACTCACGATCACCCGATACCCCTCGCTCTCCAACTGGCTGATGGTGTCACGGGCGGATAACTCCGAAGATGGTGCGGCAGAAGCTGATCCGCTGGCGTGCAGTCCCACGCCGAACCCTGCAACGACCACACCTACGCATGCCGAAACGTTCCTCACGGATCAAGCCTCCTTTGCCATTCGGTTCATCCGCGTTAACCCTAAGGTCAAGATCACCCGCCTTTCCCGGACTCATAGGGAATCCACACCACACCATCCGCACATGACGTTCATTGCGTCCTCATAGAACGCTGAATACAGCAGCACAACAGGATGATTCGCGAATGATGCGACGAATCATGCATGTTCCCCGCGGATTGGGCCGTGCCGTCACGACCTGTCCAAGCGGCCCCCGGGACCGGGCCGCCGCAGGTCAGCAGCCCTACTGCGGCTCGTTCGGAGGGTACCGGCTGTGCCACACTGACTGGATGACGTCCTCCGATCGGCGCACCGATGCCTCGCTGCCGGCAGCGGCGGCCAACCAGGACGCCGGTGAAGCGGCGGACCTGGTGGTCGCGGCGGCCGTCGGCGTGCAGCAGATCAGCGCCACCGAGCTTGGCCGGATGCTGCTGGCGGTCAACCGCAGCGTCGCCGACGAGGACGAACTGCTGAGCCTGCTGCAGAATCTCGCCCAGATCGCGCAGGAGGCCATTCCAGGAGCCGACAGCACCGGCGTCACCATTGACCTGGGCGGACGCACCTACACCGCCGTGCACACCGACCAGCGCACCCTTCGAGTGGACACCGAGCAATACGACAGTGGCGTGGGCCCGTGCCTGGAGGCCGCGCGAACCCGCCAGATCATGCTCGTCGATGCGGAGGAGGCGGCGGCCACCTGGCCGCAGTTCGCCGCCGCCGCCCGAGCCGAAGGCATCCGCAGCTTCCTGGCCGCGCCGCTGGTGACCGCGGATCAGACCCTCGGATCACTCAACCTCTACGGCCGCTCCCGATCGGCGTTCGACAGCTTCGATGCCGAGGTACTGGACCTGCTCACCGAATCGGTGTCGCGCGCCATCGGCGACTTCACGCGGTACCGCTCGGCCCGTGACGTGGCCACCGGGCTGCAGCGGGCACTGGAGACGCGGGCCCCGATCGAACAGGCCAAAGGCATGTTGATGGCCATCCATGGCATCAGTGCCGACGAAGCCTTCGACCGCCTGCGCCGCGAGAGCCAGGACACCAACGTCCCGCTGCGCGCGGTGGCCGTCGACCTGGTCGAGCGGCTCACCTCGGTCTCCGACGGTGAAGCTGTCTGAGGCCGGCCATGTCGGCTGTTTGTGATCGGTAAGCCGGCCGGACGGCCTTTACTCGGTCCATGACCACGATGAAGGCCGCCACATCCGCGCTGATCGCCTCCGCGGCACTGACCGCCACCGCACTGGCAACCGCACACGCCGAACCCAGCGACCGTTTCCAGTTCCTGTCCCCGTCGGGGAACATCGCCTGCCATATGGACAGCCGCGCCGACGGCACGGGGTACGCCTGGTGCAAGGTGCAAAACCACGCCTGGGCAGCACCGGCCACCGGGTATTGCCCGCTGGCCTACCTGCCCGGCGCCATCGGCGAACCCGGCGGTGACGATGTCCAGCTCAGCCAGGGCCAAGCCCCCTGCCTGGGATTCGTGATGAGCCAGATCTTCTTCACCGGCCAATACGCGCCGGCCCCGCTCGCGTACGGGCAAGCCCACACCGTGGGGACCCTCACCTGCCGCAGCGAACCCACCGGCGTGACCTGCACCGACACCGCCGGTGGGCACTTCTTCCGGGTGTCCCGTGATGCCTACGAGCTCGGCTGACGACGCGGTCGCCCGGACGGGCGCGAGCCGATCGTATCGGCGCGCGTCAAGGATCCAAGAATCCGTCAAGCCGGCTGCCGCACCATCGGGACCAGTGACCACATCGCACCGAGGAGCACCAGCATGATCCGTACATCGCGGGTAGGCATCCAGCTGACCGTTGCCGTCGCCGCGGCGGTGTTGGCGGCCGGATGCACCTCGGAGACGTCGACACCGACGGCACCACCACCCGGGGCGGCGACCTCGGCCCGCACACCGGCACCGGCGCCTGCCGCGCCGGTCGCCGCGCGGGAGGGTGCGGCCGCCATCGGCGAGGTTCCCTGGGACCAGGTCGGAGCCGGCTGGACACTGGCCACCTGGAGCCCGGTCACGGCCCATCGCCCCGGTGAACAGCGTGCGCCCGGCGAGGCGGATCCCGAAACCGCCACCACCACACTGTTTCTGGTGGACCCCGCAGGCAACCGCTATACGATCGCCACCTTGGCGGGCGCCGACGCCCGGCTCCGGTTGACGGACTGGTCCGGTGACGGCAGTACGGCACTGTTCACATCCACCGAGTATCCCGGGCCGTCGAAGATCATCGCGGTCGATCTGCACACCGGCACCCAGACCACCATCGCGGCCCAGGGCTATCCCCGCTTCACCCGGCCCACCGGGCAGGCGCTGCTGGTCTCCACACCGTTCATGGGCGGCACGCCGGGGACACTGACGCGCATCGGCCTGGACGGCACCGTGCAGCAGCGGTACCCGACCGACGAGCTCGGCGGCGCCGGCCAGTTCAGCGGCCGCTACCTCGCCTCACCGGACGGGACGCGACTCGTGCTCGCGACCGCCAACCTCGGCAACGAACTCGTCCCCCGCAGCGACGACAGCCTCGTCGTCGTGGGCAACGACGGCACAATCCTGCGGACGCTCCCGACGCCGATGGCCAACGCCGCCTGTGCGCCGGTGCGCTGGTGGGCAGCCGAGGTGGTGCTGGCCGATTGCTCGGCCGAACACGGCTCTGCCACCCAGTTGTGGCGGGTGCCCCTCGACGGCGGCACCGCCACCCCGCTCACCGCGCTCAACTCCGGTCAGGGTGATGATCCCGGTTTCGGCGGGGACCTCGGCGACGGGATCGCGTGGGAACTGCCCACCGGAACGTTCCTTCAATCCGCCGGCGCCTGCGGCACCGCTTTCCTGTCTCGCCTGACGGCCGACGGCCACACCACCCGGGTGGACGTTCCCGGCATGTCCGACAGCGTTTTCGTGATCGGGGCGACCGCCGACAAGCTGGTGCTACACGGCCACCTGGGGTGCGGCGGTGGGACGGCGCTGGTGAGTTACGACCCGGCCACCAACTCCTCGACCGTGCTGCTCGGCCCGTCCGTCAACGGCGGTGGTGTCACCGAGGCCATCCTCTATCCGGAGCCGGGCCGGTCATGAAACACGCTGCAGCGAAAGCCATCCCGATCACCCTCGGATTGGCGGCAATGCTCTCCTTCGGTTCCGGAGCGGTTGCCCGGGCCGGCACCCCGCAGGCGTGCTCGGTCGGGCAGCTCCAGGTGAGCAACGGCGGCGAGCAAGCCGCCGCCGGACACCGCAGGGTGCTGCTGGTGTTCAGCCTGGTGGCCGGCGCACCCTGCACACTGACGGGTTACCCGGGTGTCGTGTCCGGGTCCGGCGGACCGGTGGTCCAAGCGGACTGGACGCGCGCGGGCTACATGGGTGGGGCGGCACCTGATACGCCGCCGGTCGTGTCGGTATCCGCTGGGCAGCCCGGCTATGCCGTCGTCGAAGGGGCGGCGGTCGACAGCGCCGATCCCGACCACCCGTGCCCCACATACACCGACTTGCACGTCATCCCGCCGGACACCACCGATCCGATCACCGTCGCCACCCATATCGAGACCTGCCGGCTGCAGGTCCATCCCGTGACGCGACGGCCCTAGCCCGGAGCGGTCAACCGGCGGCCGGCGGCGCGGGCACCGGCTCCCCCGCCGAGCGACGGGTGGCCAGCACCGAGCCCACCAGGATGAGCGCCAGGCCGGCCACGTTGAACACCGTGAGGGGCTCGGCGAGGACGACCACGCCGGCCACCAGCGCCACCGCCGGATTCACGTAGGTGAACACCAGCGCGCGGGTCGGGCCGACTTCGCGGATCAAGGCGAAGAACACGATGAAGGCGAGCGCCGTGCAGACCACGGCGAGCAGAACGGTCGCCACGAGCACCCGCGTGCTCGGCATGTCGGTCGGCCACCGCAACGCCGCCGGCACGGCGTACACCAGTGCGGCGACGGCGAGACAGCTCGCGGTCAGCGGCAGGGCCGGGACGTCGGTGAGGTGCCGCGCGGCGATCAGCGGGGCAATTGCATAACAGGTGGCCACCAACAGCACCTGGGCGATGGGCCAGGCTCCCCCGCCGGACAGGCCCGGCCCCGCCAGCACCGCCACGCCGACGATGCCGACCACCAACCCGGCCAGTCGGCCGGCACCGAGATGATGTGTGCTTCCGGTGATCCGGTCCAGCACCGTAGCGATGATCGGCGACGCGGCGATGAGCAGGCCCGTCGTGGAACTGCTGAGGTGATGTTCGGCGTTGGAGAGCAGCAGCCACGCCGCGATGATCTCGAAGAAGGCGAAGGCCAGCAACGGTTTCCAGTGTGCGATGACGCTCGCGATGTTGGCCCGTGACACCGCAAGCGGCAGCAGCACCGCGGCGCCGATCAACGTGCGGGCCAGTACCAGCACGGGTACCGACAGCCCCTCCAGCGCGATTTTGATCAGTAGATACGGGATGCCCCAGATCACACTCATCGCCGCGAACAGCAGCCAGCCGCGTGCGCTCACCGCCGGCCCGAAAAGCGCAATGTTGCAACGGTCACCGGATCACTAAATCACGCCCGTCATGCCGGTTGGCTCGGCGGTGGCGGTGCGAGCACCTCGATCATCCCGTCCCGCTCACGAACCTCGAAGTGTGGCAGCGGGTTCGGTGCGGTCGGGAGGGCGTGGGTGACGACCTTGCCGGCCGGTCGGCACGGGCCGAGTAACCTGCCTGCATGGCCGAGCCGCCTCCGTTCAGCCCGACCGTCGGGCTCCTCACCGTCAGCCGGGTCTGGGAGGCGGCGTTCACCGAGGCGCTCAAACCGCTCGGATTGACGATCCGCAAGTACGGCCTGCTGGGGCACATCCGCAGGACGCCGGGAATCTCGTTCAGCGAGCTGGCCCGTCGTTCTCGTATCACGGTGCAGAGCGCCCACGCCGCGGTGGCGGCCTTGGTCGAGGCCGGACTGGTCGACGACGGGACGTCCCACGCGGGCGCCGCGTCCACCTTGCGTACCACCGCCGAGGCCGAGTCGCTCCTGGCCAGGGCCGCGGAGGTGGTCGGTGGGCTCGACGCCGAGTTCGCCGTCCAGCATCCAGAACTGACCGAGGCGCTGCGGGCCGGCTTCGCGCGGATGGTGACCCCGCCGGAGTAGCCTCCCGGCCAACCTTCAGTTAACCTGAAGGTTGTGGAATCCCTCTTGCTGTCGGTACACGTGCTGGCCGGCATCCTGTTCGTGGGCCCAATCGCCGTGTCCACCAGTCTGTTTCCCCGCTTCGCTCCGGTGGCCGGCGAGGGCGGGCACGGCAACGCCGATATCGCCGCGATGCTGTACCGCATCACCCGGGTCTACGGCACGCTCGCGCTGGTGGTGCCACTGGTCGGTGTGCTGCTCGCGATGGTGCAGGGCCGGGCCACCGAAATCTGGATCATCGTCGCGATGGTGCTGACGGCGGCCGCCGGCGGCCTGCTCGCACTGCAGATCGCGCCCCGGCAACGCGAGGCGCTGGACGCGCCCCCCGCCGCTACCGCGCTGCGGCGGCTCGGCATGCTGGCCGGCATCTTCAACCTGCTGTGGGCGCTCGTCGTCATCCTCATGGTGGTGCGGCCCGGGGCGCATCTCGGATGAACCCGCTGCTGCGCACCCTCGGGGTGCTCTCCCTCCTCGAGTTCGCCAGCGTGCTGGCCCTGCTGATCAATCTCGGCACGGTGCACGACCGGACGGTGGCGGGCGTGTTGGGGCCCATGCACGGGGCGCTCTATCTCGCGGTGGCGGTCACCGCGCTGCTGGGCCGCGGGTTGGCTGCGCGAACCCGCGTCGCAGCCGTGATACCCGTGCTCAGCGGCCCCCTCACCATGATGAACGTGCGGTGGGAGGCGACCAATCGATGAGTTTTCGCCATTTCCTCAAGCGCCCGCCCGCGGTCAGCGCATCCGAGGCGGTCCGACTGGTGGCCGAGGGCGCGCTCGTGGTGGATGTCCGGCGCGATTTCGAATGGAACCGGGTGCATATTCCGGGTGCCGTGCACATTCCACTGGAAGCGCTGCCACAGCGCTGCCTCGAGTTGCCGGAGGACAGGTTGCTCATTGCCTTCTGCACCGGCGGCCTGCGCTCGGCGGGTGCGGCAAATCTGTTGGTGGAGAACGGCTTCGACGCGGTCAACATGAGCGGCGGGTTGATCCAATGGCGGGCCGCCGGCGGCTGCCTCACGACTGTCCCTGATGTGAGGTAGCACACCGGGCCCGGCTCGCCCTCATGGGTTTACCGCAGCCCACACGAGGTACCACGGGTGCTCGCCACGGGCGATTCCGGCACACCCAACGTGCAGACACCGATCAGGAAGTGCTCTCCCTTGCCACCCATCAACACACCCGACGCCGTCGTCATCGGCACCGGCCGCCACGGCGTCACCGCAGCGGCCGCCCTGGTGGCCGCCGGCTGGGACGTCACCATGCTCGAAGCCGATGGCCGGACCACGGCCGTGGCCGCCTCGGCGCGACGCCACCATCGGGGACCACGAGCGGTGCCGACCGCACCGCACAAGTTGCGATGCTGACTGGCGCGTTTGACGACCCGGCGACCGGGTAAGCACAGCGCATGTCGTCGCTGTGGACCACCGACCGTATCGAGACCGCGACACCGGCACCGGAGTTGACAGCCACACCCGAAGCGGTGGACGTGGTCGTCGTCGGCGCCGGTTTGACCGGCCTCACCACGGCGGTCCTGCTGGCCCGCGCGGGCAAGCGGGTCACCGTGGTGGAGGCCCGGCACATCGGTGCGGGCACCACCGGTAACACCACCGGCAAGGTCACCCTGCTCCAGGGCAGCAAACTGGCCCGCATCGCGGCCAAACATGGCACCTCGGTGCTGGAGGCCTACGTGACGGGCAACAAAGAGGGCCGAGACTGGCTGCTGCGCCATTGCGCCGACCACGGCCTCACCGCCCAGCGCGAGGACGATCACGCGTACGCGCAGACCGCCCAGGGCCTGCCCACGGTGCGAGCGGTGCTCGATGCCTGCCGCGGTGCCGGCCTGGATCCCGAGTGGCTGGATTCGGCCGACGTGCCCTTCCCGTTCGCCGGTGGTGTCCGGCTGCGCGATCAGGCCCAGATCGACCCGATCCCGTTTCTGGACAGCCTGGTGGTGGAACTCGAAGCGCACGGCGGTGCCGTGCTGCAGGGCGTGCGCGCCACTTCGATATCCGGCAGTGGGCCACTGCGGGTGGACCTGCGGGTGAGCCACGCCGCCGACGACACCCGGGACCGGCAGTTCTTCGTCAGGGCCGACCGCTGCGTCCTGGCCACCGGCACGCCCATCCTGGACCGGGGCGGGTTCTTCGCGCGCCTCAAAGCGCAACGCTCCTATTGCATGGCCTTCGACGTCCCCGGGGACATCACCCGGTCGATGTACATCTCGGTGGACTCCCCCACCCGATCGGTGCGCTATGCCCCCACCCCGGAGGGCGACAAGCTGATCGTGGGCGGCGCCGGCCATCCGGTCGGCCGCGGCGGTGACGAGGCCGCCGCCGTCGACGAACTCGCCCGCTGGGCAGCGCTGCACTACCCGGGCGCCGTCCAGACGCACCGCTGGTCGGCGCAGGACTACCACCCCGCCGCCGAACTGCCCTATGTCGGTCCGCTGCTGCCGAAAACCGACCGCATCTTCGTCGCGACCGGATTCGACAAATGGGGCATGACCAACGGGGTGGCCGCCGCCCTGGCCCTGTCCTCGCGCATCCTCGGCGGACGGATGGACTGGTCGCAAGCGTTCGGCAGCTGGAGCACTCACGAGCTGGCCGGGTTGACCACGGCGGTCAAGGACAACCTGGAAGTCGGCATCAATCTTGCGAAAGGCTGGTTGACGCCGGTCATGTCGAGCGCATCGGCACCACTCGACGGTGGCGGTGTGGTCAGCGGCCCGCTGTGGAGACCGCACGCCACCTGTGTGGTAGACGGTGCCCGGCACACCGTGTCGGCGGTCTGCCCGCACCTGGGTGGCGTGGTGCGGTGGAACAACGTCGACCGGGCGTGGGAATGCCCGTTGCACGGTTCGCGATTCGCACCCGACGGTTCGTTACTGGAAGGTCCTGCAACCAAGGGACTTTCGCCCATCGGTCAGGCGCCGGGTGGCGCGGAAGGAGCCTCAGATGCGAGCGGTGAGCTGGCAAGGAAAACGGGACGTCCGCGTGGAGACCTTCCCTGACCCGAAGATCGAAGAGCCCAGCGACGCGATCATCGAAGTCACCTCCACCAACATCTGCGGTTCCGATCTGCACCTGTACGAGGTCCTCGGAGCCTTCATGCGACCGGGCGACATCCTCGGGCACGAACCGATGGGCATCGTGCGCGAGGTGGGCGGCGACGTGACGAACCTCGCGGTCGGCGACCGTGTGGTGATACCGTTCCAAATCTCTTGTGGCAGTTGCTTCATGTGTGATCGGCAGCTGTACACGCAGTGCGAAACGACCCAGGTGCGCACACACGGCACCGGTGCCGCTCTGTTCGGCTATTCCGAACTCTACGGTTCGGTACCCGGCGGGCAGGCCGAGTTCCTGCGCGTACCGCACGCGGATTTCACCCATATCAAGGTGCCGGACGGACCGCCGGACAGCCGGTTCGTCTATCTGTCCGACGTGCTGCCGACCGCTTGGCAGGCCGTCGCCTACGCCGACATCCCCGACGGCGGTACGGTGGCCGTCCTCGGGCTCGGTCCCATCGGCGACATGTCGGCCCGCATCGCGGCGCGACTGGGCTACCGGGTGATCGGCGTCGACCTGGTTGCGGAGCGGCTGGCGCGGGCGGCGGGACGGGGTGTCGAGGTGATCGACGCCGGCACGGCCGATGCGCCGATCGGTGAGGTCATCCGTGCCCGGACCGACGGACGCGGGGCCGATTCGGTGATCGACGCGGTGGGCATGGAGGCGCATGGCTCGCCGATCGCAAAAGCCTTGCAGCAGATGACCGCGCTGCTTCCTGACGCCGTGGCAAAACCACTCATGCAGAAGGCGGGGATCGATCGGCTGGATGCGCTGTACACCGCCATCGACGCGGTGCGCCGCGGCGGCACCATCTCGATCATCGGGGTCTACGGCGGTGCCGCCGATCCCCTGCCCATGTTGACCCTGTTCGACAAGCAGGTGCAGTTGCGGATGGGCCAGGCGAACGTCAAGCGCTGGGTGCCCGACATCATGCCGTTGCTGGTCGACGAGGACCCATTGGGCGTCGACGATTTCGCCACCCATGTGCTCCCCCTCGAGCAGGCTCCGTGGGCGTACGAAGCGCTGCAGAAGAAGGAGCACGGCGCGGTGAAGGTCGTCTTGCATCCCTGATGCGTTGATATGAGGTCGCTTAGAGATAGCGGCCGGTCGTGGCGATCTACGGCATCGTGGAAGCCATGATCGAGATGCTGACCGCGGGAGCGGCGAAAATCATTGTCGGAGTGGGAACCTTCCTGGGCGCGGACCCGCTGCCACTGAACGACCCGGCCGCTCCGCACGGACCGACCGCGGTCTCCGATGCCGGGCCAGGGGGCGCGGTGGTGTTGCCACCGCACGTGCCGGCCGAACTGCGGCCGCAACCTGTCGCCGGTAGCCCGAACCAGCATGTGCCCACCATCGTGATACCACGCGATCAGGCCGTGGGCGGCGCCAACCCGCACATTCCATACGGGACCAATCCTCTTGTCCCGTACGGAACCTGGACTCCCTGACCGCTACAGTCCCATGTTCTTGGCGATGATCATCTTCATCACCTCGCTGGTCCCGCCGTAGATGCGGCTCACGCGGTTGTCGGCGTAGAGCCGGGCGATCGGATACTCGTTGATGTACCCGTACCCACCGTGTAACTGCAGGCAGCGGTCGATGACGCGGGAGGCGACATCGGTGCAGAACAGTTTGGCCGAGGCGGCATCGGCGGGGGTCAGCTCGTCGAGGTCGTGCGCCTCCATGGCCCGGTCGACAACGGCCTCCATGGCATCCACATCGGCCTGGCACGCCGCGAGCTCGAACTTGGTGTTCTGGAACGACGCGACCGGCTTGCCGAACACCGTGCGATCCCGGGTGTACTGCGCGGCGAACCGCACCGCGGCCTTGGCCTGGGCGTAGGCGCCGACGGCGATACCGAGGCGTTCCCGAGGCAGGTTCTGCCCCAGGTAGGAGAATCCCATGTTGACCTCGCCGAGCACGTCTTCGGCGGGCACGACCACGTCGGTGAAATTCAGTTCGGCGGTGTCGGACACCCGCAGACCCAGCTTGTCGAGTTTGCGGCCCACCTGGTACCCGGCGGACTTGGTGTCCACCACCAGCAAGGTGATGCCGAACCGGCGGTCGTCCTCGCGTGGCGGCGCGGTGCGCGCGCACACGATGACCCGGTCGGCGTGCACGCCACCGGTGATGAAGGTCTTCGACCCGTTCAGCACGTAATGCGTGCCGTCGCCGGAAGGCTTTGCGGTGGTGCGCATTCCGGCCAGATCCGAACCGGTTCCCGGCTCGGTCATCGCGATGGCGAACATCGTCTCGCCGCTGAGCATGCCCGGGTACCAGCGCTGCTTCTGCTCTTCGGTGGCCAGCGCCTTCAGATAGGGCAGACAGAGGCCGATGTGCACGCTGGAGCCGCCGAAGGAGACGCCGGCGCGGGCACACTCCTCGGTGATGATGGCCTGGAACTTGTACGAGTCGAGCCCAGCGCCGCCGTATTCGGAGGGGATCTCGATTCCGAAGATGCCCAGTTCGCCGAGCTTGTAGTAGAAGTCGCGAGGTGCGATGCCCTCCTCGAACCACTTGTCGTAGACCGGGACGACCTCGGATTCGATGAACGCCCGGATCATCGAGCGGAAGTCCTCGTGCTCTTCGGTGAAAACGGTCCTGCGCATCGGTATCTCCTCTGGGCTGGCGCCCAATAGCGAACAGTGTTAGCTTATGTGCACAGTTTAAGCTAACGGCGTTAGCCAGGGCAAGGTTGCCGGGAAGTGAGGCGCGTCATGGGGCGGCCGCGCATACCCCTGCTCAGCCGCGAGCGCATCCGCGATGCGGCGCTGGAGATGATCGACCGGGACGGTCTGGACGGACTGTCCATGCGCAAGCTGGCGACCGTGTTGGGGGTGCAGGCCGCGTCGCTCTACAAGCACTACCCCACCAAGGACGACGTGCTCGACGACGTCGCCAGTCGAGTGGTCAGCGACGTCGAGACCACCGCCTTCGACGATGGTGCGGACTGGCCGGCCGGGTTGGCGGACTGGGCCCGCTCCTACCGGGCTGTGCTGGCCGCCCACCCCAACCTGGTGCCGTACCTGGCGAGCGGCATCGGCAGGCGCGATGCCAGCCTGCGGATCGCCGATGCCGTGCACGGTGGACTGGTGGGTGCGGGTTGGCCGCCCCGGGAAGCCACCCTGATCGGCGCGGCCACCCGATCACTGGTGCTGGGATCCACCGTCGGGTCGTTCTCGCAGGGCTTCGCCGACGATGTGCAGGTCTACCGAGACCGCTATCCGCACATGCACCAGGCTCATCTGTTACGCGGCAAGGCCGACGAAATCGACACGGCCAGTTTCGAGCTGGCGCTCACCGCGTTCATCGACGGACTGAAGATGCGGTTCGGCGCGATCGGTGAACGCCGGCAGCGGCGCCGGACCACGGTCAAGCCGGCGCCGGGTGGTTCAGCTCCGGTCGTCTGAGGACTTCCCGGTGAACTTGCCCAGCCGGGACACTCCCGGAATGCTCGACAACATCCGGAACACCTCATTGCCCGTCGCGACGAGCGCCTCCAACTGCGGGAGCAGCCGGTCCAGGGTGCGGAACATCGGATCGGCCATCGCCATATAGCGTTCGGTGCGGTCGATGGTGGTGTTCAGGCGCTCCGTCGCGATCGCCAGGTTCTCGATGAGATCGGGTAGTTGCGCGGCGAGCTGAACCGACGCGGGCGGGATGCGCATCGCACCCCCGGCCACCGCCTGCGCCGCCTCCACCGCCGCCTGGGCGGAGTCGACCGCCGCCTGCGCCGCGGCCCTCAGATCGCTCGGTTTCGGCATCTTCTGACTGCTCATGACGCAACTGTGCCGCAGGTCGGGCCCGCTGTCAGCGGTATCGCGCGGCGCCGGTCACGTCGAGTCGCTAAGCTGGCGCCTTCCCCTGCTGGGGTTTCCAGTGCGGAGAGGAGCTCCGATGGCGGACACCGCCACACCCAAGCCCGGGCACATCCGGCTGACCTCGCACAGCGGTGGTTCCGGTGCCCTGCCGATCCGCTGGGGCGCCGCCACCGCCGCCGAACGCGGGCCCGTGGTCGGCACCACCGGTACCCGCGCCCACCGCAACGTCATCGGCACCCACAGCGGTTCCTACAGCGTGTACCGCGCGCTGGCGGTGGCCGCCGGCGCCCTGTCGCGTGCCCACCGGGCGGACCTGACCAACACCGCCCCCACCGACCCGATCGGTCCGTACGAACAGTGGGGTGACGCGGACAAGATCGTCAGCCTCGACCCCTGGGGCGCGACCGTCGCCGACGCGTTCGCTGCCGAATTGGCCGCCGGATACGACATCCGTCCCACCATCGCCGTGACCAAGGCGCACGTGATCCTGCCCGAGATCGCCGACGCCATCGCCAAGGGCAGGTTGCAGCCGGACGGCCGGCACCTTCTGGCCAGCGGTGCGGCGGTGGTCACCAAGGCGGCTCTGGAACCGGTGTGGTACCTGCCCGGCGTGGCGGCCCGATTCGGTTGCAGTGAGACCGAATTGCGGCGCGTGCTGTTCGAGGAAACCGGCGGGATGTACCCGGAACTGGTCACGCGCGGTGACCTCGAGGTGTTCCTGCCGCCGATCGGCGGGCAGACCGTCTACATCTTCGGTGCGGCGCGGGATCTGGCCGACCCCTCCGTCGAGCTGACCGCGCGGGTCCACGACGAGTGCAACGGCTCCGATGTGTTCGGGTCCGACATCTGTACCTGCCGGCCGTACCTCACGCATGCCATCGAGGAGTGCATCCAGGGCGCCCAGCGCGGCGGCGTCGGACTGGTCGCCTACTCGCGCAAGGAAGGCCGGGCCCTGGGCGAGGTCACCAAATTCCTGGTGTACAACGCCCGCAAGCGTCAGGAGGGCGGCGACACCGCCGACCAGTACTTCGCCCGTACCGAATGCGTGGCCGGTGTGCAGGACATGCGCTTCCAGGAACTGATGCCCGACGTGCTGCACTGGCTGGGCATCCGCAAGATCCACCGCCTGGTGTCGATGAGCAACATGAAGTACGACGCCATCACCGGGTCGGGCATCGAGGTCGGTGAGCGGGTCAACATCCCCGACGAACTGGTGCCCGCCGACGCCCGGGTGGAGATCGACGCCAAGATGGCCGCCGGCTATTTCACCCCCGGTGACGTCCCCGACGCCGACGAACTGCGCAAGGTCAAGGGTCGGGGGCTCGACGGGTGACCGACCCGATCGCCGAACTGCGCACCACCGCCGCCATCCGCGATCGCGCCCGCTTTCTGCTGGCCCGGGCCCGCGCAGGTGAATCGGCCTGGTTCACCGTCGACGACGACGCGTTACCGGGCACCGCCGCCGAGGTCGCGACGGTGACCCGGAACCGCTATCCCGACCTGAACGTCCCGTTCCACAGCCGGTGGCGCCACTTCGAGGCGGGCGGGGTGGCACGCGGGGCCGGCCTGGACGCGCCCGCGATGATCGACCTGGCGGTGGTCAGCGTGCTGCTCGACGCCGGTGCCGGCCCGCAGTGGCGCTACGACGAGCACGCCACGGGACTGTCCTTCACCCGCTCCGAGGGCTTGGGCGTGGCCAGTTGGCACGCCTTCACCGACGGCCTGTTCTCCGGCGACCCCGACCAGCCGTTGCGCGCCGACGCCACCGGGTTGCGGGCCGTGACACCCGAGGCGCTCGCCGCTGCCTTCCAGGTCGGCGACGACAACCAGTTGGTCGGCCTGGACGGCCGCGCCGGGTTGCTGCGCCGGCTCGGTGCGGCGCTGGCCGCGAACCCTGCGGTGTACGGACCCGACGGGCGACCCGGAGCGATGTTCGATGCACTCGTCGGATCCGACAATGTGGTGTCCGCCCACGCCATCCTTTCGGCGTTGCTGTCCACCCTGTCGGAGGTCTGGCCGTCCGGTAACGCAATCGGGGGCCAGGCGCTCGGCGACGTCTGGCGGCACCCCGCGGTACCGGGCCCGGGTGCGAGTGCGGGCTGGATGCCGTTCCACAAACTGTCGCAGTGGCTGACGTACTCACTGCTGGAGCCGTTCGGGTGGGCGGGTGCCCGGGTGACCGGGATCGACGAGCTGACCGGCCTGCCGGAGTACCGCAACGGCGGTCTGCTGATCGACACCGGGGTGCTCGGCTTGCGGGATGTGGCTGTCACCCAACGTGCTTGGTCGGTCGGTGACGAGCTGGTGGTGGAGTGGCGGGCGCTCACCGTCGCGCTGCTGGACGAACTCGCGCCGCTGGTATGCGCCGAACTGGGTGCCGACGTGCCGTTGGCATGCGTCCTGGAGGGCGGTACCTGGCAAGCCGGCCGCGCCACCGCACACCGGCTGCGCGGCGGTCTTCCCCCTTTGACCATCATCAGTGACGGGACGGTGTTCTAGACACATGACGGGCGTGCACGTGATCGATCACCCCCTGGTGCAGCACAAGCTGACCCTGCTGCGCAGAAAAGACGCTTCCACCAACAGTTTCCGCACCCTGCTCCATGAGATCGCGACCCTGATGACCTACGAGGTGCTGCGCGACATCCCCACCCAGGAGGTCGAGGTGCAGACCCCGCTGGAGGCCACCACGGGGCGGGTCATCGACGGCAAGAAGCTGGTGTTCGTGTCCATCCTGCGAGCCGGCAGCGGCATCCTCGACGGCATGCTCGACGTGGTACCGGGTGCCCGTGTGGGGCATATCGGCCTCTACCGCGATCCGAAAACCCATATCGCCGTGGAGTATTACTTCAAGATGCCAAGCGATCTGAACGAACGCGACATCGTGGTGGTGGACCCGATGCTGGCCACCGGCAACTCGGCCATCGCGGCGGTCGACCGGCTCAAGGAGTACTCGCCCCGGTCCATCAAGTTCGTCTGCCTGCTGACCTGCCCCGAGGGTGTGGCGGCATTGCACGATGCCCATCCCGACGTGCCGATCTTCGCCGCGGCCGTCGATCGTGCCCTCGACGAGCACGGCTACATCGTGCCCGGCGCCGGAGACGTCGGTGACCGCATCTTCGGGACCAAGTGAACGTCATGCCCGGCACCTGGGTCGCCGCCGACGATGACGAGCTGGGCATCCAATTCGCCATCGCCGGCTCGTTCGGCGATGTCGCCCTGCACCACCACCCGGCGGTCCAGGTGGCCGTCGGGCTGGATGGCCCCATCGAGGTGACCACCGCCGACGGCTCGACCCGCACGTGCCGGGCGGTCGCCATCGCCGGTGGCACCCGACACGCGCTCGGCTGCGCGGCCGGGGTGACGCCGCTGTCGCTGTATCTGCGGCCGGACATCGGGCCGGGTGGCGGAATCAACGCGCGAGCCCGCGGGGACATCTGGGTGATCGACGACGACGCGCTCTGCGACGACGTTGCCCGTGTACTCGACGCGGAAGGGCTGCCGGCCGCCGCCCGCCGGCTGGTCGCCGAACTCGGCGCACGAACCGCCGCCCGCGAAGGCCATCCGCAACTGCGGCAAGCCATCGATCTGCTCAGGACCGGACCCGTCGACCTGGTCTCGGCCGCACGGGCGGTGGCCCTGTCGCCCGACTACCTCGGCCGACTGTTCAAAGAGCAGACCGGGACGTCGTTCTCGGCCACCGCTCGGTGGTTGCGCCTGGTCGCCGGACTCGAGCGGCTGCGCGCGGGCGGATCGGTCACAGACGCCGCACACTCGGCCGGATTCACCGACGGCGCACACGCCAACCGTGCCTGCTGGGAGCTGCTGGGCGCAGCCCCGAGCCGGCTGGCGCGCAACTTCGCCGAATAGGGCCGAACAAGGACGGATCCGTACAAGCGGACCGCGCGGGTGCGCGGCAGGCTGGCAGCACCAACACCCAGGAGGGAACGGACATGCCGGCGATGTCGAAGGTGGAACGGGCATTCTGCTGTGGAGCGCTGTGGCGCACCGGCACCGGCGCGGTGGTGCGGAGCCTGCCGGCGGCGACGCTCGGGCACGAGGTCCTCGAGATCGGCTCGGGGAACGGGGCGGTCGCGGAACGGCTCGCGCGCGAACGCCGGGAAATCAC
Organism: Mycolicibacterium cosmeticum; assembly: GCF_000613185.1. Classification (NCBI taxonomy): domain Bacteria; kingdom Bacillati; phylum Actinomycetota; class Actinomycetes; order Mycobacteriales; family Mycobacteriaceae; genus Mycobacterium; species Mycolicibacterium cosmeticum. Next base: position 581,119 of record NZ_CCBB010000002.1, on the reverse strand, counting down.
GATCACCGCAACCGATCTGGATCCGGTCATGGTCACAGCGGCCACCGCGCGGCTCGCTCCTGTGCCCAACGCGACGGTGCGGACCGCCGACGCCACCGCGCTGCCGTTCCCGGACGCATCGTTCGATTCGGTGCTGAGCGCCCTGATGCTGCACCACGTGATCGATTGGGAGGCCGCGCTGGCCGAGGTCGCCCGCGTGCTGCGACCCGGCGGCGTGTTCGTCGGTTACGACCTGGTGCGCACCCCGTTGGCCACCGCGATCCACCGGGTCGACCGATCACCGTTCCGGCTGTTCACCGTCGACGAGTTCGGCGCGGGCTGCGCCGCGGTCGGCCTGCGTCCCGAGATCGCGACCGGATTGCGGGGCCACGTGCTGAGATTCGACGTCCGCGCCGCCTGAACGTCACAGGCCACTGGCGTGCGCGGTGAGCGCGGCCCTGCGGTCGGGAACCCGCGACAATCCCAGATGTCCGCGCAACGTGGTGTGCCGGTACTCCCGGCGGAACAGCCCACGGTCGCGCAGGATGGGAATCACGTGATCGACGAAAAGTTCCAGCCCGGAGGGGAAGACGTCGGGCATCAGGTTGAACCCGTCCACCGCGCCCGCGACGAACCACTCCTCGATGGCGTCGGCGAGCTGCTCGGGAGACCCGACCACCAACCGGTGCCAGGTGATCACCCGATCCAGCAGTTGCCGCACCGTCAGGCGCTCACGGCGGGCCAGGTTCACCACGATATCGCGGGCACCCTGCGACCCGACGGTCGTCTCGGCTCCGTCGATCAGCCACTGCGGCAACGGTTTGTCCCAGTCCAGTTCGGCAGGATCCACACTGAGCTGGCCCGCCAGATGCGCCAGCCGCCGCTCCCCCGCCAGCTCGTTGAGCTCCCGATGGCGCCGGTGTGCCTCCTCCTCCGTGCTGCCCAGCACGAAGGACAACCCCGGCATGATGCGGATGGCGTCCCGCGGCCGACCATGGGCGGCGGTCCTGGCCCGCAGTTCTTCGGCATAGTGCAGGGCATCCGGCAGCGAGGCCTGCGCGGCGAACACCCCGTCGGCATAGCGGGCCGCCAGGTCCAGCCCACCCGCGGAGCCACCGGCCTGGAACAGCACCGGATGTCCCTGCGGCGGGCGCGGCAGCGTCAACGGCCCGTCCACCCGGTAGAACTCGCCGCGATGGCCGATGGTGTTGATCGACCCGACGCGGCTGAACGCCCCGGTGCGCTTGTCGGCCAGCACCGCGTCGTCATCCCAGGAGTCCCAGAGCGCACGCACGACATCCACGAACTCCGCCGCGCGGCGGTACCGCTCGTCCCGCGGCGGCTGCACCGACGTGCCGCCGGCCCGGCCGAAGTTGTTCCAGGCGTACGGATCACTACTGGTGACGACGTTCCATGCGACCCGCCCGCGGCTCAGATGGTCCAGTGAGGCGAATCGCCGCGCCAGGTTGTAGGGCTCCTCGAACGACGTGGACACCGTGCCGATCAGGCCCAGATGCGTGGTCACCGAGGCGAGCGTCGACAGCAGCACGATCGGGTCCAGCGCCAGCGGCGGTGCCACCAGCGGTTGGTCCGGCGGCTGGAACAACGACGGACTGTCGGCCAGGAACAGGGCGTCCAGGGTGCCCCGCTCCGCGATGTGGGCCAGGTTGATCCAATATGCCGGGTCGGTGAACCAGGTCGGCTCGGCCGACGGATGCTGCCAGGCCGCCGGGTGCATCCCGTCGGACAGCACGTTCAACCCGAAATGGAGTTGGCGGTCGCCGGCTTGTGGTCGGGCACCGCTCATGCCGGATCACCCGGCAGCGCCAACTTCTTCACCTCGGGGTCGTCGGCGATGAAACTCTGCACCCGGGGATCCTTGAACGCCTTGATCAGATTCTGGACGTTCGGCGTGTCGATGTAGTTGCTGCCGACCGTGAGGACCGAGGCGAACTCGTCCGGTGACTTGGGGGCGAAGATCAGTTTGTCCTCGGATACGCCTGCGGCGAGGAAGGATTCGGCGTACCCGACGATGGCGTCCAGGTCCGGCAAGGCGCGCGGTTGTGCCCCGAAGTCGAGCAGGGTGAACTTGAGGTTCTTCGGGTTGGTGGCGATGTCCTTCTGTGTCAGTGCCGTGACGTCGGCACCGGGCCGCAGGGTGATCAGGCCGGCCTGGGCCAGGTACCAGATGCCCTGGGCATTGTTGGCCGGGTCGGCGAGCAGCGACACCGTGGCCCCGTCGGGCAGATCTTGCACCGATCTGTACTTGTCCGACCAGATGCCGAACACCCAGTGGAAGAACGGACCGGTGGCGGCCTGTTCCTTGAATCCGGGGTTGGCGTCGAGCACCTGTCGCAACCAGTGCCGGTGCTGGAAGATGGTGCCGGCGTAGCGGCCGTCGCTGATGGCGCTGTTGATCTGGGTGCTGTCGCCCAGCCCGACCGCGGCAACCTTCACGCCGTAGTCGGGGGCGATGTGCGCACCGATGTATTCGATGATGGCCTTCTCGGCGGGGTTGGAATCCAGGTACACCACACCCAGCGTGGCGCCGGCGGTCTCGTTCGCCGAATGGGACCCGTTGCCGCGGAACAGCAGAAAGTACCCGGCGATCGCCACCACCACCGCGACGGCGATCGCGATCAGCGGCCATTTTCGGCGCTTCTGCAGGGTGAAGCCGTGAGAGTTGGTGTCGGCCGGAGATTCTTCGATGGTCATAACGCGTCGAGTGTGTCCGCGGGCGACGCCGGCCTCAAGGATTCGGCTCAGCCTGGCGCCAACCAAGGGTGGCTGCGCTCACGGTGAGCGCAATGATGGCCCACAGCAGGCCACTGTGTCACCGTCGACATCCATGATCGAACTCACCGACGTCACCAAGGCCTACGGCCACGGTGCGCAGCGCACGGTGGTGCTGGATCGGATCAACTTCCGGGTGGAGGCCGGCGAGATCCTCGCCGTGGTGGGGCCCAGCGGAGCCGGCAAAAGCACTCTGGCGCAATGTATCAACCTGCTCACCCCGCCGACCTCGGGCTCGGTGGTGGTCAACGGCGAAGACCTCACCACGCTCTCGGCGCGCAAGCTACGCGTCGCCCGCCGGCGGATCGGCACCGTGTTCCAGTCGTCCGGCTTGCTGGAACGGCGCACCGCCGCCGAGAACGTCGCGCTGCCCCTGGAGTACCTGGGGGTGACCGCCGCGGAGACCCAGAAGCGCGTCGCCGAACTGCTCGACCGGGTGGGATTGTCCGAGCGGGCGCAGCACTATCCGTTCCAGCTGTCCGGCGGGCAGCGCCAGCGGGTCGGCATCGCCAGGGCGCTGGCGCTGCGGCCGTCGGTGCTGCTCTCCGATGAAGCCACCGCCGGGCTGGATCCCACCACCACCGCCTCGGTGGTGGATCTGCTGCGCGAACTGCGTGACGACCTGGACCTGTCGATCGTGTTCATCACCCACGAGATGGACACCGTCCTCAAGATCGCCGACTCGGTGGCCCGCCTCGACCACGGCACCATCGCCGAATCCGGCCGCCTCGTCGACCTGCTCACCGACCCGCAATCGGCGCTGGGTTCGGAGTTGCGGCCGCACCGTGTCGACGCCACACCCGCTGCGGGGCTGCAGGTCTGGAATATCGTCTACGACTCGCCCGACGTCCCCGCCGACTGGATCGGGCGGGCGTCGGCCGAGCTCGGTGTGCCGCTGGCGGTGCTCGGCGCCTCGGTGCAGGTGGTCGCCGGTGTGACGATCGGCGGAGCGACACTGGGCATTCCGGCCGATGTCGGCGCCCGGGTGGCCGGCGTGCTGGCCGGATTCGGGTTGTCGGCCAACACCGGTGCGGCGATCGAGCCCGAGCTGGAAGTGGTGGCATGACCGAATCCGTCTTGGCCAACGCCAAAGTGCGGTTCGACGAGCTGCCGGGTCTGCTCTTCCCGGCGTTGCTGGACACCCTGATCATGGTCGGCATCGTGATGACCATCGTGGTGCTGGTGGGTGTCCCGCTGGGTGCACTGATCCACAACCTGGCCCCCGGCGGGCTCTTCGAGAACCCGGCCCTGCACACCACCCTGAGTTGGGTGATCAGCATCGGGCGGTCGCTGCCGTTCCTCATCCTGATGGCGGCGATCATGCCGTTCACCCGGTTCATCACCGGTACCAACATCGGCATCGCCGCCGCGGTGGTGCCGATGTCGCTGGCCGGTATCGCGTTCTTCACCAGAATCGTGGAGAACTCGCTTCGTTCGGTGCCGCCGGCCGTGGTCCAGGTGGCCCGGGCCTCCGGCGGTTCCCGGCTGCAGATCATCCGCACCGCGCAGCTCAGCGAGGCGGTGCCATCGATCATCGGCGGCCTCACGATCAACATCATCGCGATGATCGAATACTCCGCGATCGCCGGAACCATCGGTGCGGGCGGAATCGGTTATGTGGCAGTCACATACGGCTACCAACGCTTCGATCAGGGCGTCATGCTGGCCACCATCGTCATCCTCGTCATCACCGTCGCGCTCGTCCAGCTCGCCGGTGACGCACTCGTCCGCTTCACCACCCCGCACCGTCGGGGCCACACCGCCCTGTCCCTGCGCCGAAAGGTCCCCGCATGACCACCACTCCGACCTCCGACACCGCCCCCGACCAGGACGACCACGGATTCGAACTCAAACGCAACGCGAAGTGGGCCTGGATCGCGCTGACCCTGGCGGTCGTCATCGTCGGCGTGGTGGTGGTGCGCTACGCCTTCTTCAACGAGACCAAGTCCGCCAACGAGATTCCCGGTGCGACGCTCGTCGTCGCCACCAACGAGGGCAACGCCGCCGAGCAGGCCCTGATCGAGTACATCGGCAGGGAGGTCGCGCCCCGGCACGGGATCAAGGTCGCGTTCCGTGGGTTGTCCGACAGCAACACCATCAACCGGGCCGTCAACGACGGCGAGGTGGCCGGCACGGTCTATCAGCACAAGTTGTGGCTGGGCCAGGTGCTGGAAGCCAACCCCGACTTCCGCGAGACCGCCGCCACGCCGGTGTTCCGTTGGGGCTTCGGGATCTGGTCGGACAAGTACACCGATGTCACGCAGCTGCCCGACGGCGCCAACGTCTCGCTGTACTCCGATCCCGCGAACGAAGCGCAGGGTCTGTGGCTGCTGGAACGCGCCGGCCTGATCACGCTCAAGCCCGGGGTCGACAAGTGGCAGGCGACCCAGAAGGACATCGACACCAACCCCAAGCACCTGAAGTTCACCCTGCTCGACTTCGCCGCACAGTCCCGCTCGCTGCCCGACCTGGACGCCGCCGTCGGCTACACCGAGTACTACCTGGCCGCCAAGGTGCCGATCAAACAGCAGATCTTCGCTCCCCCGGCTCCCGACGAGTTCGCCGGTCAGCTGACCATCGGCACCAAGTGGGCCGACACCGAGAACATCAAGAAGCTGGTGGAGACGTTCAAAGATCCTGCCGTGCAGCAGTTCTTGGCCACCGATCCGAGCGTCAAGGACATCCTGCTGCCGCTGTAGGGGCACCGAACCACGCCGTCAGGCGGTCGGCCAGGCCCGTCTGGTCGTCACCCGACCAGACGATGTGGCCGTCGGGGCGCAGCAACACGGCGGCGGCGTCCAGCTCGGGAGCGCTGTCGGTGACGTGATCGACCCGGTCGGCCCAGCCCGCGACCGACAACGCGCCGGTCTGGTCCAGCAGAAGTGGGCGGCCGTGGTGCATCAGACCGTACAGCCGTCCCCGCCCGACGGGCATATCGCGCAACCGACGCCCCCACCGCCGGTCGCCGACGTCGTAGCGGACGCCGATGGCGGTGATCTTCTCGACCAGGTAGCGGTTCACCTCGTCGAAATCCATCAGCTCCGCGACCAGCCGGCGCACCGCCTGCGGGCCGGCAGCGGTGGACATCAATTCCATCTGGGCGCGCGAGTTGTTCAGAACGTCGGCGGCCACCGGGTGCCGCTCGTCGTGGTACGTGTCCAGCAGGTGCGTCGGTGCCCAGCCCCGAATGTGCCCGGCGAGTTTCCAGCCCAGGTTGAACGCGTCCTGGAGGCCGAGGTTGAGGCCCTGGCCGCCGGCGGGCGGATGGATGTGCGCGGCGTCGCCGGCCAGGAACACCCGTCCGCAGCGGTAGCGTTCGGCCTGCCGGGTGGCGTCGCCGAACCGCGACAACCACCGCGGGGAATGCGCCCCGAAATCGGTGCCGGCCACCGCAAGCAGCTGCCGGCGGAATTCGTCGAGCGTGGGCGGCACCCCGCGGTCGTCGGTCAGCCCGGCCGCCGGCACCACCACCCGATAGACACCGTCCGTCCCGGCCAGGAGTCCGGCACCGAACCGCTTCTGCGTCTGCCGAATCCGCTCGACCGTCGCGGTGACGATCTCGGGGTCGGCCGCCAGCCTCATCTCACCGAGCAGGGTCTCGGTGCCGGCCGGCTCGCCGGGAAAGGGAATCCCGGTCAGGGCGCGCACCGTGCTGCGTCCTCCGTCGCAGCCGACCAGGAACGCGGCGCGCTGATGCGTCCCGTCGGCCAGGTATGCGCTCACCCCATCGGCGTCCTGCGTCAAACCCACCAGTTCGGCGCCCCGGCGCAGCTGTGCGCCGAGCTGGTCGGCCCGTTCGGCCAGCAGCCGTTCGATGACCGGCTGTGGAATGCCCAGGGTGTATGCGTGCGCCGTGTCCAGTCCACTCGGCGCCGGTTTGTCGATGGCCGCGAAGAAGCCGCCGACCGGGAACGTCCGGCCCAACTCCAGGAAGCGCTCCAGCACGCCGCGCTGATCCATGATCTCGGTGCTGCGCACGTGCAATCCCAGAGCCCGCACCACCGGGGTCGGTTCGGCCGCCTTGTCCAGCACCAGCACCCGCACACCGTGCAGGCGCAGTTCCGCGGCCAGCATCAATCCGGTGGGTCCCGCACCGATGACGATCACGTCAAACATCCAATCCCCCAATTCAATCGGCCTGCCGAACAGGTGTGGAGGGACGATTGTGCGGCACACCCGGGGCCTTGCGGCAAGCCCCCGGGTCGGCTATACCTTGAAAGGGGCGGGGGAAATCCGCTTCCGGAAGTACACCCTGCGGTATCCGTTCTCGGTTCGGCGTGCGGTCTCCTGGTAGCCCTGCCGCGGGTAGTACGCGAGGTTCTCCGACATCGCCTCATTGGTGTAGAGCCGCACCTCGGCCAGCCCGAGGTCGCGGGCCCGTGACTCCGCCCGGCGCAGCAGCAGCGCGCCGTACCCGCGGCCCTGCGCGGTGGGCAGAACGGCGACGGTGTCGATCAGCACATGGTCGTCGGCGTACTCGAGCACCAACGCGGCTTGCAGCCCGCCGTCGTGCTCGATCACCCAGACCCGCGAATCATTCAGTGCTGCAGTGAAATCGGCGTCCATCGGGGCTGGGCGCCGCCCCATCCGGTCGACGTACTTCTCGAACGCCTCCGTGACGACACGGTGGACCGCGGGGCGATCGGCGCCGGTGGCCGGACGGATCGGTGCAGCATCCATCCGGCCACTCTACGGGGCTACCGCCCCCGCGCCGGTTGCGAGGCCACCGAGTCCGACGACGACGGCCGCGTCGACGGGCGCTCGATGATCGTCGAATTCCGGCCCCCCACACGGTAACTGGCTCCCCGGTGCTCCTCGGGCAGCCGATCGCCCTTACCGTTGAGCTTGTTGCGCAGGGTGCCGGGGGCGTAGTCCTGTTGGTAGGCGCCCCGCTCGGTCAGTACCGGCACCACATGGTCCACGAAATCGGCGAACGAGCCCGGTGTGATCGCATAGGCCAGGTTGAACCCGTCCACATCGGTTTCGTCGACCCATTCCTGCAGTGTGTCGGCGACCCGGGCACCCGAACCGACGATCCGCGGTCCCATCCCGCCGATCTTGCCCCATTCGGCGATATCGCGGACGGCCCACTCGCCGCCGTCCGGGTCGGCGGACTGGAAGGCCTGGACCGCCGACAGGATGGCGTTGGAGTCCACGTTGCCCACCGGCTCGTCCAGCCCGTACCGGGACAGGTCCACCCCCATCCAGCCGGACATGAAGGTCAGGGCGCCCTCGGGGTCGCCGTAGGACAGGTACTCGGCGTGCTTGGCGTGCGCCTCCTCGTCGGTCGCGGCGGTGATCACGGTGGACAGGTTGAAGATCTTCGCCGAGTAGGGATCGCGCCCGGCCAGCTCGAGCTCGGACCTGATGGTCGAGACCGTCTCGCGCAGAATCGCTTTGGTGGGAGCTGCGGTGAAGATGGCTTCGGCGTTCTCCGCGGCGAACCGCACGCCGCGCGGCGAGGAGCCGGCTTGGTAGATGACCGGCGTGCGCTGCGGCGACGGTTCGGCCAGGTGCACCCCCGGGACGCTGAAGTGGGTGCCCTCGTGACCGATGTGATGCACCTTGTCGGGATCGGTGAACACCCCACGATCCCGGTCGCGGATCACCGCGTCGTCCTCCCAGGAACCCTCCCACAGCTTGTAGAGCACCTCGAGGTACTCGTCGGCGTGGTCGTAGCGGGCGTCATGGGCGGGCTGATCGGTCTGGCCCATGTTCCGGGCGGCGGCGGGCAGGTAACCGGTGACCACGTTCCATCCGATCCGTCCGCCGGTCAGGTGGTCCAGGGTGGAGATGCGGCGCGCGAACGGGTAAGGGTGTTCGAAACCGGTTCCGGTGGTGATACCGAAACCCAGATGCTGGGTGACCAGCGCCATCGCCGAGACCAGCAGCAGGGGGTCGCCCACCGGGATCTGTGCGGCCTGCCGGATGGCGGCCTCGTCGCTGGCGCCGTACACGTCGTAGGTGCCCAGCACGTCGGCGATGAACAGCCCGTCGAACCTGCCGCGCTCCAACAGTTTCGCCAACTCGGTCCAGTACTGCAGATCCTTGTAACGCCAGGACTGGTCGTCCGGGTGCCGCCACAGACCGGGCGACTGGTGGGCGACACAGTTCATGTCGAAGGCATTGAATCGAATTACGCGGGTCACGCCGGTAGCCTGCCCGCGATCCGGTTCGGCGTCACCGGTTGCATTCAGCGTGCGTTAATCGCGCGGCATCCGGTCCCCTACGCTGTGCCCATGGCACGCGGCACACAGGCCATCGGCTGGTTCTCGCTGACGGCGGCGATCGTGGCGTCGGCGTGCGGCACACCCACCGTCGTCAACACCGGCGAACCGCACACTCCCGTCACCACCTCCGCGGCACCACCGGGACTGCCGCCCTACACCAGCAATGCCCATCTGGCGAACGCCGACGAGTTCTACGCGACCTCGGGTGACCAACAGGCGTATTACTTCGCCACCCCCAGCGGCCGATGGCACTGCGCCATCGTCCCGCACGCGCAGGCCGGTTGCCAGGCGGCGGGCTCCACCGCGTTGCCGATCGCCGGGGCGCCGACGGCGGTGCCCGCTGCCGACGGCACCCAGGTGAAACCGACCGCGCTGGTGATCGACCGCACCGATGATGCGCAATTCGTTGCGGCCGAAGGTGACCCGTTCAGTCTGCAGCCCGGTCCGGCGGCCACGTTGCCGTTCGGCACCGTGCTGGCCGTCGCCGGGTTCCGCTGTAATGTGCAGGAGGCATCCGGCGTGTCGTGTGGCAGCGAATCCAGCGGCAAGGGATTCACCTTCGCCACCGACGGTTACCAGCTGACCTACACCGACGTGCCGCAGGCTTGACCAACGGTACGGGCTACCGTACTAATGATGCATGGGGTCACCGGTGATCCGGGCCCGTCGTTCGCCGATGCAGATGACCGATCGGTGAGACGCGGGAATGCGCTGTCGCGCAGTGAAACCCGTTTCGTTTCCGGTTTGGTGTCGGCGCATCTGCTGACCACCGCGGAAGTGGTCGCAATCCTGGTGTCCCTGAGCCGGCAGACCCTGAGCGGGGCGCTGCCCTTGGTCACCCCGACCAATCTGCTGACCCTGCTGGTGGTGGTGTCCCTGGGCACCGGTGCCGCCGCGGTGGGTGGACACCGCATCATCGCGCCGGCGCTGCGTTGGTACGAGGCGGGCATCGAGCCCGACGCCGGGCAGCGCCGCGCGGCCATCAACATGATCAGGCACCAGTCGATGCTGTTGCTGGCCATCTGGCTGGTGGGCGGGGTGGTGTTCATCGTCGTGAACCGGGCCGCCGGGTGGGCGCCGATGGTGCTCGTCGGGTTGTCCGTGCTGTTCGGCGGCATCTCCACGGTGAGCAGCAGCCTGCTGTTCACCCAGCGTGTCACGCGGCCGTTGGTCGCTGCTGCCACAAGGGAATTCGAGAGTCGCACCACCGCACCGGGGGTGCAGGCGCGGTTGCTGCTGATGTGGACGCTCACCACCGCACTGCCCAGCGTGACCATCGCCCTGCTCGTCGTCTGCCGTGCCAACGGCTGGTTCATCCCCCGCAACGCCTCGGTGGACGTACCGGTCGTGCTGCTGTCGCTGGTCGCGGTGTTTCTCGGGGTGCGCTCGCTGATCCTGGTCTCCATCTCCATCTCGGATCCATTGCGGGAGATCATCGACGCCATGGCCGACGTCGAACAGGGCCGCATGGGCAAGCAGGTCGATGTCTACGAGCAGTCCGAGATCGGGCGGCTGCAAAGCGGATTCAACCGCATGGTCGCGGGGCTGCGGGAGCGTGACCGGTTACGCGAGCTGTTCGGCCACCATGTCGGCCCGGACGTCGTGAGCTTGGCCATCGATATGGCCGGTGCGGACGAGGACGTGCTCTCGGGCGATGTCCGGGAGGTTGCGGTGCTGTTCGTCGACGTGACCGGCTCGACGCAGCTGGCCATGAATCGCACCCCGGCCGAGGTGGCCGAGGTGCTCAACGTCTTCTTCCGCATCGTGGTGGCCGCCGTCGACGCGCACGACGGGCTGATCAACAAGTTCCAAGGTGACGCGGCACTGGCCGTTTTCGGTGCACCGATCCCCTCCCTGGCCGCCGCGTCGGCGGCACTGGCCACCGCTCGCGACCTGGCGGCGGGGCTGCGCCGGCAAGAGCTCGACTACGGGGTCGGCGTGTCGGCCGGCCCCGTCTTCGCGGGCAATATCGGGGCGGAGAACCGGTACGAGTACACCGTCATCGGCGATCCGGTGAACGAAGCCGCCCGGCTCGCCGACGCCGCCAAGACCACCACCGAGCGCATCGCGAGTTCGGGTGCGGTGGTGGCCCGCGCCGACGATGCCGAGCGCCGGTGCTGGACCCCGCATGAGCACATCGTGCTGCGCGGGCGGGCCGAACCGACGCAGGTGTTCGTGCCACGATGAGCAGCGTGAGTGAGATCCGGCCCTTCCGCATCGCGGTGCCCGATGACGACCTCGACGATCTGCGGCGCCGGCTGGCCGCCACCCGCTGGCCGGAGCCCGAATGCGTCGACGACTGGAGTCAGGGCATCCCCCTGGCCTACACCCGGGAACTGGCTCGGTACTGGGCGCAGGACTATGACTGGCGAGCGCGCGAGACCGCACTCAACCGCTTCACCCAGTTCGTCACCGAGATCGACGGCCTCGACATCCACTTCATCCATCAGCGCTCACCGCACGCCGGCGCGCTGCCGTTGCTCATGACGCACGGCTGGCCGGGGTCGGTGGTGGAGTTCCACAAGGTGATCGGCCCACTGACCGATCCCACCGCGCACGGCGGCCGCGCCGAGGACGCCTTCCACGTGGTGTGCCCGTCGCTGCCCGGCTACGGCTTCTCCGGTAAGCCGACCTCGACCGGCTGGGGTGTGCCGAAGATCGCCGAAACCTGGGACACGCTGATGCGCCGGCTGGGCTACGACCGCTACGGCGCGCAGGGCGGGGACTGGGGCGCGGCGGTGACCACGCAGATCGGGCGCAACAGCTCTAACGGGTGCATGGCCATCCACCTCAACATGCCGCTCGGGCGTCCGCCGGCGGCCAGCCTGGAAGCGCCCACCGAAGAGGACCTCGCGGCGCTCGCCGCGCTCAAGGAACACCGCAAATGGGGCACCGGCTACTCCAAGCAACAGTCCACCCGGCCGCAGACGCTGGGCTACGGCCTGGTCGACTCACCGGTGGCCCAGCTCGCGTGGATCACCGAGAAGTTCTGGGCGTGGTCCGACTGCGACGGCCACCCCGAGAACGTCCTGACGCGCGACGAGCTGCTCGACAACGTGATGCTCTACTGGATCACCGGCAGCGGCGCCTCGTCGGCGCGGCTGTACTGGGAGAGCTTCACCAGTTTCGGGGCCGGCGAGCGTGTCGAACTGCCCACCGGGATCGCGGCTTTCCCGAAGGAGATCTCGCGCGCCCCACGCAGCTGGTGCGAGGACGGCTACAACATCACCCACTGGACCACCATGCCGCGTGGTGGCCACTTTGCCGCCTTCGAGCAGCCCGAACTGTTCGTGGCCGATGTCAGGAGCTTTTTCGCGACCGTCCGCTGAATCGTCAGCGGGCTGGGGGCACCTCCCGCTTGCGGGGGAGAGCGAAGCGACCGGGGGATGTGGCGAGCCGGTAGCCGCCGTAGAGCACCGCCGCGACGGCGAAGTTCACGAAGTAGGCGATATCGGCACCGTGCCAGGCGACGGCGATCGGTCCCTGCAGCAGGGTGGTGTTCATGAACGGGATGGCCGCCGCGTAGGAGACGACGAACACCACCAGCGCGGCCAGCGCGTCGCGACGGCCGGTCGGCTCGGTGGTGACGTCGACGGCGACTGTGGTGCGGCCCCTGGTACGCAGTCGCCAGTCGATGACGACGATGGCGACGAACGCCGGGATCCAGTAACTGACGAGCAGCAGCACGTTCTGGAATCGGGTGGCGGTGTCGCCGCCGTGCAGCCACAGGATGAGCGCGAACGCCACCGCGGTGACCAGCGCGGCCGAGTACGGCCGGCGCACCCGCACGCCCATGGTCTGCAGGGCCAGCGATCCGCTGTAGTCGTTCATCACCCCGGATCCGATCGAGGCCAGCGCGATGATCAGCAACGCCAGCGCGCCGATGACGCCGCCGCCCATCACGTCGCGGACCCCGGCGGCGGTTTGGTCACCGATCACGCCGGCCGCCGCGATACCGATGGCCTGGACGAACACATAGGCGAGCACGACACCGCCGAAGGTGTAGCCGAACACCTTCGGTCGGGACGACTGCGCGGGCAGGTAGCGGCTGAAGTCCGCGGCATAGCTCGCCCACGAGATGGACAGGCTGAGCGCGATGGTCACCTCGAGGACGAACGCACCGGCCAGATCGGGGCCGGCGACCGTCGCCGCCGTCACCACGTCATGGCCGGCCACCAGCTTGACCGCGAACACCACGAAGGTCACCAACAGCACCACCGTGAGGACGGCTTGCAGACGGTGGATCAGTTCGTAGCCGAAGAATCCGACGGCGCCCTGGACGGCCAGCACGATCAGCACCGCGGCCCAGAACGGGATGCCCAGCAGCACGGACAACGCCTCGCCACCGAACAGCCCGACCAGGGCGTCCCAGGCGATCGACGACAGCCACTGCAGGGCGGCGGGCAGGGCGACGCCGGGTCCGAACGCCAGCCGTGAGGCCGGAAGCTGCGCGGTGCCGGTGCGCGGACCCCAGGTCGAGAGATAGCCGACCACCAGCCCGCCGAGCACGGTGCCGATGATCATCGCGATCAGGCCGAGCCAGAATCCCAGCCCCAGGGTGATGGCCAGGGTCCCGGTGAACACCCCCGTCATGTTGACCTGCGGGGCAAACCACACGGTGAACAGCCGCGCCGGGGTGCCGTAGCGCCGGTCGGCCGGCACCGGGGCGATGCCGTGCGTCTCGACCGACAGATCGCCGGCGCCGCTGGGCGTGCGGCCGGTGAACGGTTCGGCGTCGAGTCCCCGGAACGTGCCTGTGGTCCCACTTGTCATGCGACCATTCGATCACGGTCGAGACAGCGGCCTGACGCCTCACCACCGATGACGGGGTTTGAACCCATCGGGGCGGCGGATTCTGCCGATATTTGGCATCTTGCCTATGGATTCCATTGTCTGAATGTAAATTCGTTGCGGAATCGCTTGCGAAGACCCCGACGATGGACCAAGGTTGAGAGCGCATCGAACATGACGCTGAGGGAGGACGGGCCCTGACCGGCACAAATATCACCGCCGCTGGCAACGCGACGGGAGAGGACGGAGCCGCCATCAAGAAGGTGGCCCCGGTCATCGAGATCGACCACGTGACGAAGCGCTTCGACGACTACGTCGCGGTGGCCGATGCCGACTTCACCATCGGTTCCGGGGAGTTCTTCTCCATGCTGGGCCCGTCGGGTTGCGGTAAGACCACGACGCTGCGGATGATCGCGGGATTCGAGACGCCGACCTCCGGGGCGATCCGCCTCGAGGGCGTCGATGTCTCCACGGTCCCGCCGCACAAGCGCAACGTGAACACCGTCTTCCAGCACTACGCGCTGTTCCCGCACATGACGGTGTGGGACAACGTGGCCTACGGGCCGCGCAGCCGCAAGAAGTCCGAGCGCAAAGACGCGGCGCAGATCAAGCGCTCGGTCGACGAGATCCTGGAGATCGTGCGGCTCACCGATTTCGCCAAGCGCAAGCCCGGCCAGCTCTCCGGCGGCCAGCAGCAACGGGTGGCACTGGCCCGCGCCCTGGTCAACTACCCCAGCGCGTTGCTGCTCGACGAACCGCTGGGCGCGCTCGATCTCAAACTGCGCCACGCCATGCAGTTCGAACTCAAACGCATCCAACGCGAGGTCGGGATCACCTTCATCTACGTGACCCACGACCAAGAGGAAGCGCTGACGATGAGTGACCGCATCGCGGTCATGAACGCCGGCAACGTCGAGCAGATCGGCTCCCCCACCGAGATCTATGACCGGCCCTCGACGGTGTTCGTGGCCGGGTTCATCGGGCAGGCCAACCTCTGGTCGGGACGCCAGACCGGGCGGGCCAACCGTGATTTCGTCGAGATCGAGGTGCTCGGGTCCACGCTGAAGTCCCGCCCGGGCGACACCGCCATCGAGTCCGGTGGGCAGGCCACGCTGATGATCCGGCCCGAACGGGTCCGGGTGTCCACCGAAGCGCCCACCGGCGACGTGGTCTCGGTGCTGACCACGGTGCGCGATATGACCTTCCAGGGTCCGGTGGTGCGGCTGGCCGTGGTGGCCCCCGACGAATCGGTGGTCGTCGCCCACGTCGGCCCCGAACAGAATCTGCCGCTGCTGCGGCCCGGTGACCAGGTGTACGTCAGCTGGACGCCGGAGTCCTCGCTGGTGCTGCCCGCCGCCGACATCCCGACCACCGAGGACCTCGAGGAGATGCTCGACGACTCGTAAACCGGTCGCGAGTTCTCCTGTCCCCCAACCTGATCAGATTTCACGAAAGGTCCCGCATGTCCAACGAGATCGACCCTCGCCTGTTCTCGCGTCTGGCCGCCAACCGGACCAGCCGGCGGCGCTTCATCGGCGGCGGTGCGGCCGCGGCCGCGGCGGCGATCCTGGGCCCGTCCTTCCTGGCGGCCTGCGGCTCCAACGGCGGCGGCAGCTCGGCGCCGAGCAGCACCACCCAGGACAGCGGCCCGGCCTCGGGCACGCTGCGGATCTCGAACTGGCCGCTGTACATGGCCGACGGTTTCGTCGCGGAGTTCCAGAAGGCGACCGGCATCACGGTCGACTACAAGGAGGACTTCAACGACAACGAGCAGTGGTTCGCCAAGGTCAAGGAGCCGCTGTCGCGCAAGCAGGACATCGGCGCGGACCTGGTGGTGCCCACGCAGTTCATGGCGCTGCGACTCAAGGGTCTGAACTGGCTCAACGAGATCAGCGAGGCCGGCGTCCCCAACCGCAAGAACCTGCGTTCCGACCTGCTCAACGCCTCGGGCGATCCCGGCCGTAAATACACCGCGCCGTACATGACCGGCATGGTCGGCCTGGCCTACAACAAGGCCGCCACCAAGCGCGACATCACCAAGATCGACGATCTGTGGGATCCGGCGTTCAAGGGCCGGGTCAGCCTGTTCTCCGACGTGCAGGACGCCCTCGGCATGATCATGCAGGCCCAGGGCAACTCGCCGGAGAACCCGACCACCGAGACGGTGACCAAGGCCGTGGATCTGGTGCGGGAGCAGAAGGACAAGGGCCAGATCCGCCGCTTCACCGGCAACGACTACTCCGACGACCTCGCGGCCGGCAATATCGCCATCGCGCAAGCCTATTCGGGTGACGTCGTCCAGTTGCAGGCCGACAACCCCGATCTCAAGTTCATCGTCCCGGAGTCCGGTGGCGACTGGTTCATCGACACCCAGGTGATCCCGTACACCACCCAGAATCAGAAGGCCGCCGAGGCGTGGATCAACTACGTCTACGACCGCGCCAACTACGCCAAGCTGGTCGCGTTCACGCAGTACGTGCCGGTGCTCTCGGATATGACCGACGAACTGAACAAGATCGACCCGAAGCTGGGCGCCAACCCCCTGATCAACCCGCCGGCCGACGTGCAGGCGCGGTTGAAGAGCTGGGCGGCGTTGACCGACGAGCAGACGCAGGAGTTCAACAACCTGTACGCCGCGGTCACCGGCGGCTGAGCGGATGGTCGTGCAGAGGAGAGCAGCATAGATGGCTGGTGTCGCTACCAGTAGCAGGCAGCGCAGCAAGATCGCACCGTACCTGATGATCTTGCCCGGGCTGGCTTATCTCGCGGTGTTCTTTGTGGTGCCGCTGTTTTCGCTGGCGCGCACGTCGCTGTCCAGTTCGGGTGGATCGGTGTACCTGCCGACGCTGACCTTCGACTGGAACGTCGGCAACTTCGGCAAGGCGTTCGAGCTGTATCAGGACCAGATCCTGCGCTCGTTCGGGTATGCGGCCGTCGCGACGGTGGTCTGCCTGTTGCTGGCGTTCCCGTTGGCGTATGTGATCGCTTTCAAGGCAGGCAGATTCAAGAACCTGATCCTGGGTTTGGTGATCCTGCCGTTCTTCGTCACCTTCCTGATCCGGACCTTGGCCTGGAAAACCATCCTGGCCGACGATGGCTGGGTGGTCGGGCTGCTCAACACCATCGGTCTGCTGCCCAGTGAGGGCCGGCTGCTCTCGACCAGTTGGGCGGTGATCGGCGGTCTGATCTACAACTGGATCATCTTCATGATCCTGCCGTTGTACGTCAGCCTGGAAAAGATCGACCCACGACTGCTGGAAGCGTCCCGCGACCTGTACTCCTCGGGAACCCGCAGCTTCGGCAAGGTCATCCTGCCGTTGTCGCTGCCCGGGGTGCTGGCCGGCAGCATGCTCGTGTTCATCCCGGCCGTCGGCGATTTCATCAACGCCGACTACCTGGGCAGCACCCAGACCACGATGATCGGCAACGTCATCCAGAAACAGTTCCTGGTGGTCAAGGACTACCCCGTCGCCGCCGCACTCAGCCTCGGGCTGATGGTGCTGATCCTGATCGGCGTGCTGCTCTACACCCGCGCGCTCGGCACGGAGGACCTGGTATGACGACCACCCTCGAACCGTCGGTGGTCAAATCCGTTCGGGCCCGCCCGAAATGGGGAGACCTGGTGCTGCGGATCGTCGCCGGGCTGGTGTTGTTGTACCTGTTCCTGCCGATCTTCGTGATCGTGCTGTTCTCGTTCAACCACCCGGCGGGCAAGTTCAACTACAGCTGGCAGGGATTCACCCTGGACAACTGGCTGCACCCGTTCAAATACCCCGCCCTGGTGGACGCCCTCAAACTCAGTCTCAACGTGGCGTTCGTGTCCACGTTGATCGCGTTGGTGCTCGGCACGCTGATCGCGATCGCCTTGGTACGCCAGCGCTTCCGCGGCAGCAAAGCGGTCGACACCTTCATGGTGCTGCCGCTGACCGCCCCCGAGGTGGTGATGGGCGCCTCGCTGCTGACGTTGTTCCTCGACCTGCACTGGGCCGCGGGCTACACCACCATCGTCATCGCGCACGTGGCGTTCGAGGTCAGCTTCATCGCCATGACCGTCCGGGCCCGGGTACGCGGTTTCGACTGGACCCTGGAAGACGCGTCGATGGACCTGGGCGCCAGCCCCACCCGGACCTTCTTCAAGGTGACCCTGCCGCTGATCGTGCCCGGAATCATCGCGGCGGGCATGCTGTCCTTCGCGCTCTCGCTCGACGACTTCATCATCACCTACTTCGTCAGCGGCTCCACCGTGACCTACCCGCTCTACGTCAACGCGGCGGTGAAGGCCGCTGTGCCACCACAGATCAACGTGCTGGCCACCGCCATCCTGGTGATCAGCCTGATCCTGCTCGGCGTCGGAACGCTCTACCGCCGCAAGCGCATCGAGGCCTGACGTTTCTTCGGCGAGCGTGCGCGTTCGCACACCGACACGCCGTCACACGTGTGCAAATGCGCACGCTCGCCGAAGATTCAGCTCAACGTCGCCGTGACCGAGACGGCTCCCCTGGCGTCCCGGGTTGCCACCGCATGCGCGGGACGGTCGGCGCCGTCGAGGCCGAGGAACACCAACGGTGCGCCCTCCCCGGTGAAATTGCGCCACCAGTTCTTCTTGTCCGGCAGGGCGACCGCGACGGTGACGGTGTCACCGGAGCGTCGGTAGCCGACCGGCAGCTCGACGGTCCGGCCGGACTTGCGGCCCTGATACCGGATGACGACGGTGCCGCGGCGCAGCAGGCCGCCCACCACCGGTGCGTGCATCAGCGCGACGAAGCCGGTGTTGAAGGCGCGGACGAACGAGGACGCGGAGAAATACTGAGCCATTCCTCCGAGGGTATCGGCGCTGCACTCGGTCGGCGAGCGGCCCCGTTTGTACGCCTGACACGGAGTGTCGGTGTACAAACACGGCCGCTCGCCTGAAAAACCGTCACGTCATGGCTTCGGCGGGGACCGGTGGGGCGGACCGGGCGCCGGAGCGGGCGGCGCCGACCCCGGCCGCGACGACGGCGATGATGCCCAGCACGGCAGGCGGCGCCGGCACCTGGTGCAGGATGATCAGCCCCATCAGCATCGCGAAGGCCGGCTCCAGGCTCATCAGCGTGCCGAACGACGCCGTGGTGAGCCGGCGCAGCGCCAGCAGTTCCAGCGCGAACGGGATGACCGGCAGCAGGATGGCCAGGCCGACCCCGATCAACAGGATCTCGGGGGTGACCCGGCCGAACACCGTCGGACCTGCGACGGCGGTCGCCACCAGGCCCGCCACCGGCATGGACACCGCCAGGCCGGTGATGCCGGCCACCGCGTCGCCCACCCTTTGGGTCAAGAGGATGTACAGCCCCCAGCACACCGCCGAACCCAGCGCATACAGCACGCCCACCGGGTCGACCGATCCGGTCCACGGCTCGGTCAACAGCAGCACCCCGACGGCCGCCAGTCCGGGCCACAGCAGCCGGTGCCGGCCGGAGCCCTTGGCCACCGCGACGCCGAGTGGCCCGAGGAATTCCAGCGCACTGGCGATTCCCAGCGGGATCCGGGCCAGGGCCATCATGAACAGCAGGGTGATACCGGCGGTGACCACTCCGAGCACGACGCACGTCGCGAAGGCCGATCGGCTGAACGCCGAGGGTCGAGGCCGGACCAGGACCAGCATCAACACACCGGCCCACATCAGGCGCAACCAGGCGGTGCCCTCGGCGCCGATATCGTCGATGAGCCCGACCGCGATCGCGGCACCGAGCTGGACCGAGCACATTGCGGCGATTGCCATGAGGGCGCCGTCCCGGGCGGTTGAGGTGGTCACCCCTGCATTGAACGGCAGCCGGAATGTTCATGTCCACGTGATATTTGCGGACATATCGTTCGCTGAACTCAAACAATCGTTTATGCGTAGATTGGCGCCATGACCACTGGTGATCTCGGACCGCAGCCATGGCGGTCGCCGGCCCCCACACCCGCCGTTGCCGGCAATCTCGGCCGGCGCTTCTTCGCACGCGTCATCGACGGTGTCATCGTCAACGTTGCCAGCGTCTTTGCCGTGGTGTCACTCGACGGGTTGTCCAATATCCTTGTCACCGGCCTGTTTTCGGGCCTGCTGACATTCGTCTACTTCGTGGCGTTCGAGGTGGCGGTCGGCTGGACGCCGGGCAAGAAGTTGTTGGGGCTCGAGGTCCGCGGCCCGCATGGCCGCCCGCATCCCGACCTGAAACAGTCGGCGATCCGCAATTCGTTCACCCTGCTGGCGATGATCCCGTACCTGGGTTGGCTGCTGGCCTTCATCGCCTACGTGCTCATCGCGGTGTCGATCAAGAACAGTCCATGGCGCCAAGGCACGCACGACGATCTGGCCGGTGGCACGCAGGTCGTCAGAACCTGATGTGAGCACGGTGGCGTCGGCCACCCGGATGTGGGTGGCCGACGCGACCGAGTGTCGTCAGCCGGCCATGAATTCGCTGTAGGCCGAAGCTAATTCGGGTGAGAGCACCTGCGTGTTGCACGCACGCTGCTTGTCGCCGATCGGCGCGAGGATGCCACGCAGGTCGTAGTACTCCTGCGGGTTGGCGTTGAAGTAGGCCCGGATGTTCGCCGAGGCCACGTCCCGCGGTTGGGTGTAGATGGCGGACACCGCCTGGTTGGCGCCCGGATGGGCGTTCAGGTAGCCCTGCGCGGCACCGGTGGTCTGCTGCACCGTCGCGTCCAGCGCTGGGCGGCTGCAATCGACCGGTGCGGCCGAGGCCGTCGGCGCCAGGGTGGCCGCGCCCGCGCTGAGCAGGCTTCCCGCGGCCAGCGCGACGATGGTCATTCGGGGATTCGGCATGAAGCTCATGATGACTGGGTGTTCCTTCGAGTCGTTCAGATGTGGTTTACCCGACCCGGATTCCACCGTACGTGACCATCGAAACCCGTCGAGAACCCGCGAACTCGCTTGTCGGCCCACCGTTTCGAGCGTTACAGCCGGGGGCCGTGAGATGGCTCGCATTTTCGCCGGCACTGCTGAGGAGCCGCCTAGAACCCCGCGGAATTCCTGAACAATTCTCAAGGTTGCGCCCGAATTCTTAACCGATCGTGACAGAAGGCGTGACCCAATCGTTATGCGGGTACCCAGCCCAGATGAGTGATTGCGCCCTGCTGGTCGTCGACATGTTCAACGACTACCGGCACGAAGACGCCGGCGCGCTGGCCGCCAATGTCGCGCCCATCGTGACGCCGCTGGCCGATTTGGCCGACCGCGCCCGCGACCACGACGGAGTGGACCTCGTTTACGTCAACGACAACCGCGGGGACTTCACCGCGAGCACCGACGACATCGTGCGCGGCGCGGTGGACGGTCAGCGCCCCGACCTGGTCAAGCCACTGGTACCGGCGCCCGAATCGCTGTTCGTGGCGAAGGTGCGCCACAGCGTCTTCTATGCCACACCGCTGGACTACCTGCTGCAGCGACTGGGCACCAAGACGGTCATCCTCACCGGCCAAGTCACCGAACAATGCATCCTGTACAGCGCACTCGACGCCTACGTCCGGCACTTCGACATCGTGATACCCGCCGATGCGGTGGCCCACATCGACGCGGATCTCGGGCGGGCAGCGCTGGACATGATGCAACGCAATATGCGGGCCACCGTCACGGATTGTTCGAACTGCCTGCCGGATTGAGATTCGTCGCGCGTTTAACCCACGGCCACAAGGGTATTCCCGCCGCACGTCGAGGCAGGAGTTGATCAACATGGTGGCGCCAGTGCGCAGCGGGATCCGGATTCACACGTCCAGGAGCCCGCAATCGGTCGCGATCGGCGCGTGGTGCCGGGTTTTCGTGAAGAACGCGGTGCGGCTGTGGGCGTTGCACCCCGATCTGGGCTGGCCGATGGGTTCCATCGATCGGATCGCCGGACTGCTGCCGCAGCCGATATCCGCGGTGACCCAACGCATCACCCTGCCGAACTGCCGCGCCGAGTTGATCGGCACCGGCGGTTCCGGCCGCCGTGCCATCCTCTACCTGCACGGTGGCGCCTTCCTCACCTGCGGGCTGAACACCCACCGATCGTTGGTGGCACGGTTGGCCAAGGCCGCCGATGCCGAGGTGCTCAACGTCGCCTATCGCATGCTGCCCGCCCACGGTTTGGCGTCGGCGGTCGACGACGCCCTCGACGGCATGGACTGGCTGCGGCAGCGTGGCTACCGACCGGACGAGATCGTCATCGCCGGCGACTCGGCCGGCGGGTATCTGGCCCTGGCCACCACGCTGGAACTGATCCGGCGCGGCCGGCCGGGCCCCGCCGGGGTGGCCGCGATCTCACCGCTGACCGACCTGGACCCCGAACGCAAGCTGGCTCGTCGCGGCGCAGGCAGCTGTGCCATGTTCCCGCTGCGGGCGCTGTCGATGTTCGCCAGGGCGGTGCGCCGCGGAGGGATGACGCTGCCCGCCGAGGACGGCCGGGAGGTACTCTCGCCGGCCGACGCCGACCTGTCGGACATGCCGCCGGTGGCGATCCACGCCAGCATGAGCGAAATACTGCTCCCCGACGCGGAATTGATGTTCCGGCGGCTGGTGGAGGCGGGTACGCCGTGCGATCTGCACTTGTGGCACGGGCAGATTCACGACTTTCCGCTCGCCGCCGACGTGTTGCCGGAGGGCAGGCACGCCATCGGCCATCTCGGCGAATTCACCAAGAACGTCACCCGATCTCAGCGGGTCCGTTCGGGAAACGGGTCGTTGGCGAAGTCGATCTGCGCGCCCGGGTTGGCGACGGCGGTCACCATGCCGGTACCGACCGGCCCGGCACTGTCGAAGAGGGTCGACGTCCCCACCGAGATGCCGTCCGAGGTCCAGTGCGAGTCGGCCTGAACGCCGATCCACTCGTCGCGGGGCAGCCGCGACAACGCCACGGTCAGGTCGCCGTTGATGTAACCGACGCCCGCCGTGCCGAGATTGGTGACCAGGCTGGTGCCCTCGGCGGCCATGGCGGCACGCACGAACGGTGAGTTACGGTCGCCCTCCACGACGTCGATGGTCCGGTTGACGAAACGTTTGCGCGAGGTGTTCTGGTGATCGGCGATGGCCCCCGTCCAACCGACGTCATCGCTGCCGATGCCGATCCCCCTGGCGTCGTCCCGGTCGACCGGGCCCGGGAAGCTCGTCGCGGGCACCCATTCCCGGCCGCGCGGCGGCTCCGAGAGGCGGTATTGCACCATGATCGCGCGGACCACCGTCACGCCGTCCTGAATCAGCTCGCACTCGGCGTTGCGGACCCGGTGACCGTCGCGGACCAGGGCGAGCTTGGCGGTGGTCGGCACGCCCCGAGCGACCTTGAACAGGTCCACCGTCAGCCTGGCCGGCAGGAATTCCGGGTGGCCGAACGCCTCCTCGAGCGTCCGGGCCACCAGACCGACCAGGGCTGGCCCGTTCAGGTGGTCGGCACCCCAGTGGCTCTGTGCGTACTCGGTGGGCAGGAAGGTGCCCTGCTCGATCTGGCTGAAATGAAACGGACGTGCCATGGGCGCATCGTCGCACAGCAGCGGGGTCGTGCCGGGCAGCGGTGCCCGTTCGCGGTCAGTGCAGCGGCACGACGATGCCGTGGTCATAGGCGTAGACGATGGCCGCGGCGCGGTCACGCAACCCCAGCTTGTCGAAGATCCGGCCGATATGGCTCTTGACGGTGACCCCTGAGATGAACAGCTCGTCGGCGATCTCGGCGTTGGACCGGCCCCTGCCGATCAGCGTCAGGACGTCGAGTTCGCGCCCGGTCAGCCCGGTGACGGCGGGCCGCTCGGCCGCAGGGCCCGCGGTGACCTGCCGATAGGTGCTCAACACCCGGGAGGTCACGGCAGGGTCCAGGTAGCTGTTGCCCTGCGCCACCGCGCGCACCGCCCGGATCAGTTCCTCGGCCGATGAATCCTTGAGCACGAAGCCCGCCGCACCGGCGCGCAGCGCCCCGGAGAGCAGTTCGTCCTCGTTGAACGTGGTCAACGCCAGCACCGGCGGCCCGCCGTCCTCCGTGAGCCGGGCGGTCGCCTCGATCCCGTCCACCCGCTTCATCCGCAGATCCATCACCACGACATCCACCCGTGCCTGCGCCAGCGCGGCGGGGACCTCGTCGCCGTCGGAACACTCCCCCGCGATCACGAAACCGTCCTTGCGGCGCAGGATGCGGCGCAAGCCGGACCGCACCAGCTCCTGGTCGTCGACGAGTAGGACGGCGATGTCGTCCGCGGCACCGGTCACGATCCGCACCACCGTCGGCCGGCCTCGTCCTGTAACGGCACCGTGGCCCGCACGCACCAGCCGCGCGCCGTCGGGCCGATGTCGATCATCCCGCCCAGCAGCTCCACCCGCTGACGCATACCGCGCACACCGCGGCCGTCGGTCACCTGCCCCGTCGGCGCCGCCACCGGCACGGGCAACTCGTTCACGATGACCAACTCCGCATGGTCGGCGGTGTTCGACAGCGTCACCGACGATCTCGCGTCCGGCGCATGCTTGGCGATGTTGGCCAGCGACTCCTGCACGATGCGGTACAGCGCCAGCCCGACACCGGGCGACACCCGATCGACGGGTCCCTGCGTGCGCAGCACGACGTTCAGGCCCGCGCCGGTGAAATCGTCGACCAGCGCCGCGATGTCGTCCACTCCCGGCTCCGGGGCCATCCTCATCGGCGCGTCGTCGAGCAGCCCGACGGTGCGGCGGATATCCGCCATCGCGGCGCGACCGAGCGTCTCGGCCTCGGTCAGCGCGTCCACCGCGTCGTCGATATCGCGATCCTGCTGCAGGGCGCGGCGGGCCCCGGTCACGTGGAGCAGCGTCACCGAGAGCGAATGCGCGATGACGTCATGCACCTCACGCGCGATGCGTCGGCGTTCGTCGGCGGCGGCGTGTTCGGCCAGCGCATGCTGCGCTGCGTGCTGGGCCGCGTGCAGCTGCTGCTGGACATGCATCAAATAGCCCACCAGCCAACCCATTCCGAGGACACTGACGTACAACCCGAACCCGTCCAGGCGGTGCAGGGCGGCGGCCAGCAGCAGAACGGCCAGCGCCGACACCGCCGACAACAGGCCGCCACCCAACGACGTCAGCGCCGCCACCGCACCGACGGTGAGCACGAGCAGCAGCGGGGCGAAGTCGTACGGGATCGGTGTCGAGGTCGCGAACAGCAGGATGGCCGCTGCCGATGTCCAGGTCGCCCACATCAGCACCGGGTTGAAACCCATTCCGGTACCGAAGAACACCGCCAGCGGGCACAGCGCGATGACCGCCGCTACCGGGATGGCCACCAGCCGGTCGTCATAGGGCCGCTGCAGTGCCGCACCCAGCGTGACGAACACCATCGCCGCGTCGGTGACGACGACGAAGGCCCAGTTGTAGCCGAGCGGGATCAACTCGCCACGGCGCTGCAGGCGCACGCGCACGAACTCGGGCACAGCCAAGCGCATCGGTCAATGGTAGGACCGCTGACTCGCGGTGGCCATCATGCTGCGGGTGGATCACCGCTCCTCCCCCGGTAGGACAGAGCGCGTCTGCGCTCGGGCCGCCGCCGACCGCTGCGTGGTCGCTCCACCGGCCTGGCCCGATTCGGGCGCAGTCGTAAACTCGGTGCTCAGACATGTCACCGCGAGCAGGGGGGACCATGACCACCGGCCGCTCGACCTCCCCCAGCAGCATCCGGAGGATCGAGATCCTGCGGACGGCGGACGAGGTCATCGCGGAATCGGGCCTTCGGGCGTCACTGCAGCAGATCGCCGCTGCGGCGGGCATCCTGCCAGGCAGCCTGTACCACCACTTCGAGTCCAAGGAAGCGATCCTCGCCGAACTCGCTCGGCGCTACCACGCCGACCTGGACCGCATCGGCGAACGCGCCGCCGTGGACCGGCCCGAGTCCGGATCGATCGAGCAGCGGATCATCGTGCTCGGCCGCGCCATCGCCAATTGTGCTGTGGCGCATCGCGCTGCCCTGCAGATGTCGTTCTACGAGGGGCCCACCGCCGACCCCGAACTGGCCGCGCTGACCGGACGGCGACCCGTCGCGATCCAGTCGGCGATGCTGCGGTTGCTACAGGCCGGACAGTCCGGCGGTTGCATCCGGCCGGGCATCGAGTTGCCCGCGCTGGCCGACAGGCTGTGCCAGAGCATGCTGCACGTCGGGCTGGACGTCATCCGGCGCAAGGCGCCCGCCGAGCATGTCGCCGCGCTGTTGTGCCGGATCTATCTGCACGGATTGGCGGCCACCGGACCCGCCGACCCGGTGCTGAACCGCTCGGCGGCCTTCGCCGCCGCCGCCGAGGTCGTCAAGACCTGGTCACGTGGTGGTGAAACCACCGGTGCGGACAAGGCCGCGCACATCCGACGGGTGGCCCGGACCGAATTCGGTAGGCGCGGCTACGAGATGACCACCATTCGGGATATCGCGACGGCCGCGGGCACGGGCCTGGGAACGGTCTACCGGGTCATCGGTTCCAAAGAGGAGTTGTTGACGTCGATCATGACGGAGTTCGGCCGCAAAGTCGGTGCCGGCTGGACTCAGGTGATCCGTTCGGACGCTTCACCTTTGGAGAAGCTGGATGCCGTGGGCTGGCTCAACATCAACGTGCTCGAGCAGTTCCCCGACGAGTTCCGCATCCAGCTGGCCTGGATGCGGCAGTCACCACCGGATGTTGCCGACCCGGGCTGGGCGTTCGGCATGCGGCTGCGCCAGCTGAAGTCGATCCTGTCGGCCGGCAAGCGGTCCGGTGAGATCCGGGTCGACGCCCCCAACGCCGGCATCCTGGCGCGGTGCGTCATCGACGTGTTGTGGCTGCCGGAGAACCTGTTACACGAGTTGGGCACCGCCGCCGCGCTGACCCTGTCGCGCGACACGGTGATCCGCGGGGCGATGACGCGCGACCACGACTGATCCGGCGCCGCACAATGGGCGGATGGATACCCGCCGGCTGCAGCTGTTACTGACCTTGTCACGGCTGGGGTCGATGCGTGCGGTCGCCGACGCCCATCACCTCACCACCTCGACGGTCTCGCAGCAGCTGGCCGCGCTCGCCAGGGAAACCGGTGCCACGCTCATCGAACCCGACGGTCGGCGGGTCCGGCTCACTCCGGCCGGCCGGCGGCTCGCCGACCACGCCGTGACGATCCTGGCCGCCCTCGACGCGGCCCGACTGGATCTCGACCCGCACGCCGAACCCGCGGGAACCCTGCGGGTCGGGGGCTTCGCGACCGGGATCCGCGTCTCGCTGCTGCCCATCGTGCCGGAGCTGACGGCCCGCCATCCCGGTATCGACATCGTGATCAGCGAGTACGAACCGATCGAGGCTTTCCGTCTGCTCACCGATGACGATCTGGACCTGGCACTCACCTACGACTACAACCTCGCACCCGCGGCGCCCAGCCCGGTGCTGGAAACGGTGCCGCTGTGGTCGATCCCGTGGGGTCTGGGTGTTCCCGAGCAGGCGGGGTACACCGATGCACCGGTCGACATCACCGCCTACGCGGACCGCGCGTGGATCGTCAACTCGCGCAACACCGCCGACGAGGTGGCGCTGCGCGCGCTCGGCGCGCTGGCCGGCTTCACCCCACGCATCGCCCATCAGATCGACAGCCTGGACCTGGTGGAGGATCTCATCATCGGCGGCTACGGTGTCGGGCTGCTGCCGGTGGGCCGCCCCACCATGCCCGGGGTCACGGTGATGCACCTGGCCGACCCCAGCGTCGTGCTGACCACGTACGCGGTCACCCGCCGCGGCCGGTCCGACTGGCCGCCGCTGCGGGCGGTGCTGGATCGGCTTCGCCCACCGGCGGGCCCGCTGCCGGTGCGCGACTGGCTGCGCCCGGCGCCGGGCCCGAAATCGGGGTGACATCCAGCGTATTCTCAGAACATGCACAGGGTGTCTCGGTGGGCGGCCGCCGGTCTGATCGCCGGCGGGGCGATCGCCGCGCTCGTCGGCCCGGCCGTGGTGTCCGAACCCGCCGCGGTGGTGGCGACGTGTCCGAATGAGGGCGTGCTGGTGGGCAAGCAACAAGTCGGCGCCTACACGACCAACTGTGATCTGGTGGTCACCCCGCCGCCGGCGATCGGGGCCGCGCCCAGCGCCGGGGCGATCATCGCGTGCCGCGGTTTGCCCGGGTGCCTCGCCGACTTCGTGAACAATCCGGGCTGGGTGAAGGTGCCGCAGGTCGACACCCGCCCCCGGCAGAGCCCCTAGCGCTAGACAGCGCTACACGAAGATATCCAGGATCAGCACGACCGCCAGTCCGCTCACCGACAGCACCGTCTCCATGACGGACCAGGTCTTGATGGTCTGACCGACGGTGAGCCGGAAGTACTGGTTGACCAACCAGAATCCGGCGTCGTTGACGTGCGAGAAGAACAGCGATCCGGCGCCGACGGCCAGCACCACCAGGGACACCTGGCCGGTGCTCATGCCCTCGACCAGGCCGAGGATCAACGACGACGCGGTGATGGTGGCCACCGTGGCCGAGCCCGTGGCCAATCGGATCAGCACGGCCAGCACCCAGGCCAGCACCAGCACCGAGATGTGCACGCCCTCGGCCCACCGGGCCAGCATGGTGCCGATGCCGCTGTCGACGAGGACCTGCTTGAAGCCGCCGCCCGCGGCGACGATCAGGATGATGCCCGCCACCGGGGGCAGGCTCGATTCGATGCAGCCGGTGATCGCCGACCGACTCATCCCGGCACCCTTGCCGAGGGTGAAGATCCCGACGACGACGGCGAGCAGCAGCGCGATGAGCGGGGTGCCCAGCGCGTCGAGAATCTGCCGGAGCCATTGCTTTTCGTCGTCGATGAAGATGTCGGCGAGCGCCTTGCCGAGCATCAGCGCGACCGGCAACAGCACCGAGAACAGCGTGATGCCGAACGACGGATGGCGCTGCTCGGCCCGGTCGGCCTGCGGGTCGGCGTCGAAGGTGTCCGGCGCGTCCACCACCACCCAGGTGCCGGCCAGCCGGCCGAACAACGGACCCGCCACGATGATCGTCGGGATGGCCACCAGCACGCCCAGCCCCAGGGTGATGCCCAGGTCGGCGTTGAGCAGGCCGACCGCGGTCAGCGGCCCCGGGTGCGGCGGCACGAAACCGTGCATGGCCGACAGGCCGGCCAGGGCCGGGATGCCGATGGTGATCAGCGACTGCTGCGACCGCCGGGACACCAGGTAGATGACCGGCATCAACAGCACCAGACCGATCTCGAAGAACATCGGCAGGCCGATGATCGCACCGACCAGGGCCATGGCCCACGGCAGCATGCGCGGTGAGGCGGCACCGACGATGGTGTCGACGATCTCGTCGGCGCCGCCGGAATCGGCGAGCAGTTTGGCGAACATCGCCCCGAGCGCGATGAGGATGCCGACGCTGGCCGCCGTCGACCCGAAACCGTCGGTGAACGACTTGAGCACCTTGGTGAGGTTCTCGCCGGCAACCAATCCCACGGTCAGGCCGCCGAAGATGAGCGCCAGGAACGGATGCAGCTTGACCAGGGTGATCAGCACGACGATGACACCGATGCCGACGAGGAAGGCCAGGATCAGCTGCGGCGCCGCGGCGACCGGCTCGACCAGCTTGGGGGCGTCGGCCAGCAGGGTGACGGTGTCGGTCATCGGGGCTCTCCTCCGGTGAGTGAGATGTAGGTGTCGACGATGGAATCGATGCTGCGGCCGACGTCGATGACGACACCTGCCTCGTCCTGCTCGAGCGGTTCGAGGGTGTCGAACTGGGACGCCAGCAGGGAGGCCGGCATGAAATGCCCTGGCCTGCTGGCCTGACGCGCACCGATGACCTCCGGCGTACCGCTCAGGTGCAGGAACTCGGTGCCGGCGCAGTGCTCACGCAGCTGATCGCGGTACCGACGCTTGAGCGCCGAGCAGCTCATCACCCCGCCGTCGCCGCAGTGCTCCTCCAGCCATCGGCCGATGGCCTCCAACCACGGATGACGATCATCGTCGTCGAGGGGATGGCCCGCCTTCATCTTCTCGATGTTGGCGGCGGGGTGAAAGTCATCCGCATCGGCGAACGGGACCCGGAGCCGTTGCGCGAGTGCCGCGCCGACGGTCGACTTGCCCGATCCCGAGACGCCCATGACGACGATGGGTGACGCCATTCCTACCTGCCTTGCTGTGGTTGACCTCACATAGGATGCCGCAAAGATATGACTATTGCAAGAAGATCACAAATAGATCTGCTTTAAATTCCATTCGGCGGAGTTATGACACGATGTAACCGTGGGTGCCTCGCCAAACGTCAGCGCGCTGCACGACAACGTGCTGACCGCACTGGGCGCCGCCGTGGTGTCGGGAAAGTACCCCCCCGGCGCGGTGATCACACTCGAAGGGGTGAGCGCCGAGCACGGCGTGTCCCGCAGCGTTGCGCGCGAGGCGATTCGCGTGCTCGAGTCGATGGGGTTGGTGGCCTCGCGGCGCCGGGTGGGCATCACCATCCAGCCGGCCGTGAACTGGAATGTGTTCGACCCCAGGGTGATTCGCTGGCGACTCGAATCGGAGGACCGGGCCGCGCAACTGGTTTCGCTGTCCGAGCTACGCCGCGGGTTCGAGCCCGCGGCCGCGGCGCTGGCGGCGCGCCGGGCCAACCCGCATCAGTGCCGGATCATGGCCGCCGCGGTGTCCGACATGGTGGTCCACGGCCGCTCCGGCGACCTGGTGGCATACCTGCAGGCGGACAAGATCTTTCACCAAACCCTGCTGGAAGCCAGCGGCAACGAGATGTTCCGCGCGCTGAACGCGGTCGTCGCCGAGGTACTCACCGGGCGCACCCACCACGGGATGATGCCGGAGCTACCCAACCCCGCGGCCATCGCGCTGCACGACGAGGTGGCTCGCGCCGTGCGGCTGCGCGATGAGGCGGGTGCCGAAAGCGCGATGCGCGCGATCATCGACGAGGCGGCCCGCGCGGTCGCCGAGGACGCCTGACGCCCGGCTCAATCCTGGGTCGGCTCCTGGCCGGCCCGCAGCTGACCATGGCGGATCAGGTTGGTGGTGGCCTCGTCCCAGCGCAGGGTCTGTTCCGGGCTGTACAGCGGTCCGGGAATGTGCCGTTCGACGTGCCTGCGCAACACGCTCGCCGCGATCCGCACCAGCACCGGGTTGAGCACCGACCACACCGGATCGAGATCGGGTCTGGCCAGCCCCCGGGCGGTGAACGTCTCCCCCTGCGTCGCACTGATCTTGACCAGTCCGTCGAAGATGGTGGCCCCGGTCGGCCCCTCCTCGGTGAGCACCCGGGCGACGTAATCCACCACGTCCGGATGTTCGATGAACAACCGCGCCGTCCCGCCGCGATAGATGTCGGGATTGTTCCGGGGAGCCGGCTCGGGCTCCTCGAGTATCCGACCGAACACCTGCAGCACGTGCTCGTCGATCGCCGCGATCAATCTCGCCTTGCTGCCGAAATAGTGCTGGATGAGGCCCACACTCACCTCGGCGGAGTCGGCGATGGTGCGCAGCGACGTGCCCGCCACACCCCGCTCGGCGAAGCACGCCATCGCGGCGTCGCGGATCCGCTCCAGCATGGTCGAATCGGCCTGCGGGGACGAATTGGATCCCGCCGCGTCCTGCATGGTCGAAACCCTACCGGGGCGCTCGACCGCTACCGCGGATTCGGTGGTGCTTGACTGGCACGATGATCCGACCGATTTCTGTCGCCCGTCGGCTGTTCGACCGGCTGGAGCCCGTGCACGCGGTCACCTACTTCGCACCGGAGTCGCGTGCCGCGCTGGCCGGCCTGGGGTATCGCGGATTCTGGATGGGCTACTTCGCCGCGCGCTCGGCTCCCCTCGGGCAGGTGGCCCCCGAGGTGGTCACGGCGCTGTTCTACAACTTCTCGCCGCGCCAGGTGCACAAGGCGCTGCCCGCGGCGTGGGAGATCGCCGCGCCGGCCGCCGCATTGGCCGCCCGCGCCGACGCCGCGGTGGCGACGCTGCGCCGCTACGGCATCACCGATGACGCGACCGTGCGCACCGCGGCCGGTCTCTTGGAGGCCGCCGCCCGATCCGCCCCCGCCGACGGGCGCGCACTGTTCGCCGCCAACGCCGCGCTGCCCTGGCCCGAAGAACCGGTCGCCAAACTGTGGCACGCCACCACATTGCTGCGTGAGCACCGCGGTGACGGACACAACGCACTGCTGGCCACGCACGGGATCAGCGGCCGGGAATGCAATGTGCTGCACGCCGCGGCCGGCCGGGTTCCGCGCGAAATGATCGGCCCCGCACGAGATTACGACGATGACGCCTGGCAGGAGCAGGTGGACGGGTTGGCGACCCGGGGGCTGATCGACCGTGCGGGCGCACTCACGGCGGCCGGCTCCGAACTCAAGGCACGGATCGAGGAGGGTACCGACCGGCTGGCGTTGGCAGCCTTCGACGTGCTCGACGACGACCGGCTGGCCGCCCTGTTCGCCGCGCTGACACCGCTGACCCGGCTGGTGGTGGCCGGTGGCGACGTGCCCGCCGCCACTCCGATGGGCCTGCGCCGCGACGAGTTGGACGACGACGCGCTCTAGCGTGGGGCGTACATGATGAGCCCGACCCCGACCAGGCAGACCAGCGCCCCGCTGATGTCCCAACGGTCCGGCCGGAACCCGTCGGCCAGCATCCCCCATACCAGCGAGCCCGCCACGAAGACGCCGCCGTAGGCGGCCAGCACCCGGCCGAAATGTGCGTCGGGCTGGAACGCCGCGACGAATCCGTAGGCGCCGAGCGCGATCACCCCGGCACCGACCAACCACCAGCCGCGGTGCTCACGCACGCCCTGCCACACCAGCCAGGCGCCGCCGATCTCCAGCACCGCGGCGAGCAGGAACAGGGCGATGGACTTCACTGCGAGCATCGGCTCAGCTTGCCCGCTCAGAGATTGCGGTTCCACTCCACCCAGCCGGTACCCGAGCGTCCGTCGGCGGTGGTGACCGTCGCCCACGCGCGGGGAAACTGGCTGACCCTGCCGTCGGGTGCGACCAGCAGCACCGGGGCGTGCGCCCGCACGTGCGCCTGTACCCGGAGGCCTCCGGGGGCCAGCGTCAGCGTCGTGGACAGCGGTAAACCGTTGTCGGCGAACGCGTTTTCGGAGCGCACCGACTGCAGCTCGACGAGTCCGCCGGCGTCCTGCAGATAGCCGATGCCGACCGGGAGAACGCCCGGAATGCGGATGTCGACGCCGTGCAGATGGGTGCCGTCCTCGAGGTGCAGGGCGCTCCAGACCCAGTCCATGCTCCACCAATCCCGCACACCCCAGGAATGATCCCGTTGTCCGGGGACGGCCGTCAGCCGGTACTGCGCACCGTCCACCGTCACCGTTCCGCCGACCGTACAGGGAATCTCATACCGCGGCGTGATCCGGTACTGATACGGCGTTCCGGCGGTGCTGAAGTCCAGTGCCAGCGCGAGATCGGCGGGCCGGCCGGCCTCGCCGCGCAGCAGGTCCGCGGGATCGTCGAAGGACTCGCCCCGCCCGCGGATGCTCACCCGGTAACGGCGCAGCGGATCGGTGGGGGTCAGTCGCAGCTCGAACCCGTCGGTTTCGATGCGGCCGGGTTCGGCGGGCAGGGCGACGGCGAAATCGTTGATGGCCACCGTCGCCATGTCCGGTCCGCACACCAGCGCGTTGACCCACGCGGTGCGCTGGTTGGGGATCAATCCCAGCCGCACCCACCCGCCGATGCCTTGGGACGCGTCGACGAAGTCGAAGTACCAGCTTTCGCTCCACAGCGGTTCCGCGGTCGGCCGGTGCGGTTGCTCGTCGACCGCGGTCGGTGTGAGTGCTTGCGGCACAACTTTTTCCGGTAGGGTCGCCAGGGCGTCGGTGTCCAGCACATGCTCACAATGCCGGTGCAACATCGTCATGAACATCTCGTCGCCGCGCTCGGTTCGTTCGACCAGCATCGAGGAGACGATCGCCATCATCACCCCGAAGAAGGTCTGCCTGCGCACGCCGTCGCGCACCTCGTCGAGGGCGAGCACACCGGTGCCGAGAGCCGCGTGATAGGTCGCCAGCAGATCGTCGTAGTGCGCTCGCCGCACCTCCGGGGCCAGGGCGCAGCCGAGGAAATAGGCCGCATCGGTCAGGGCCGGCCCCCAGGTCACCGTCTGCCAGTCCACCACCGTCAGCGGACGCTGGGCTCCAGGGGCGCCGAACAACAAATTGTCCAGCCGGTAGTCACCGTGCACCAGGCCCTTGGTCGCCGCCGACTCCTGCGCGAGGTAACCGTCGAACGCCGCCACCAGTCGCTCGCACACCTGTCGGTGCAGCGGGTCGATGCGGTCGCCGTACCGTTCGGTGAAGCCGGCGTACAACCCGGCGATCAGCGCCTGGTTCAGCGGGGCGTCCCGGTTCAGCCAGCCGGCGCCGGCCAGATCCGGATCGCCGACCAGGGGGCCGTGCACCAGGCCGAGCTGTTGCAGCGCCAGCGCCGCCTGTTCGGTTGTGGCACCGCGGATCTCGTCACCCACCGTGGCGGGGGCGGCATCCCCCAACACCAGATCGAACGATCCGGACTCGGGGTCGTAGGCATGGTGGAAGCACGGCGCGAACGGGTTCGCCGCTGCCCCACTCAGTTTCGGCGCGACCTCCGCGTAGAACCGCACCTCGCGCTCGTAGAGACCCATCGCCAGCCCGGTGGCGCGGCTGTTCGGGTCGGCGGCGGCGACTTTCAGCACCACCGAGGACGGGCCGCTGTCGCCTTCGGCGTAGCGCAGTCGGAGCCGGTAGCACTCGCTCATCTGGCCGGTGCCGATCCGTTCGACGTCGTGGCCGGTGACGCGGCCGGCGCCCACCGTCGCGGTGAGCCAATCGTCGGTCAGATCGGCGGGGCGTTCGATGAGGCGGCTCTGCACCCCTGTGAACCTAGCAGTGGCGCGGGTCACATGTGACAGGTGTCAAGTCAACCGACCGCGAGGGTGAAACCCGACCAGGCACGGCGCCGTTCGGCCGCCGGATCGTATTCGAGGTGGGTATTGCGATCGAACACCAGCACGGCCCGCATGCTCTCCTCGTAGCGAGGCCAGCCCTCACCCGGGTTGCCGGTCCGGCTGAAGCCACCCCAGCGGGTCTGTACCTGACGGCTCACCCGGCGGGCCGACGCCCCGTCCGCGGCGGCCGTCAGCAACCCGCCCAGACGGGTGCGGTACACGCCGAACACCGCGAGCAACTCGGTGGCGTGGGTGGCGCCCAACCCCGACCAGTTCAGGATTCGCGGCGCATAGTCGTAGCGGTAGACGTAGGTCGGCCGATGTCGGCTGTGCGCCTCGGCGATATCCCAGGCGGCGGTGCCGAAGGCGAAGTCGCCGCCCAGCCGGATACAGGCGGCCCGCCCCGGATAATCCGGGTATGCGGCGATGACCCGGTCGCGGGTTTCGGCACCGGCGGTGGCCAGCAGCATCTCGATGCTCTGCTCGGTGGTCGGCAACAGCTGCATGAACCGGGTGAACAGCCGGCCCTCGTCGGCGTTGCTGCCGACGATGAGCGGGATCGGGTGCGCCCGGCCGGCGCGCATGGCCTGCACCGGGTCCTCGGGCAGCAACTCGGTGCCCGAGGTCGGCCCGACCGGGAAGGCGCCCGGCATCTCCTTGCCGGCCCGGGCGATCAGGGTGTCCAGTGCGGCCAGCAGCTCGGCGGGCCGGGCCGCCATCGCGGCGGCCGCACCGTCGGCCCGGGAAGCGCCCAGCAGGCCGGCGAACTGCTCGGCGAACATGGCCGCTTGTTCCGGGCTGCGCACCATGCCACTGGCCGCGCTCTGGGAAATCGCCCGCGCGAACAACCCTTCGGCGTCGGGCACCGCCATCAACGTGGCCACCGCGTGCGCGCCGGCGCTCTCGCCGAAGATCGTCACGTTGTCCGGGTCGCCGCCGAACACCGCGATGTTCTCGCGAACCCACTTCAGCGCCAGGATCAGGTCACGCAGGTACAGGTTGTCCTCGACCGGATGCTCGGGAGTGGACAGCGCCGACAGGTCCAGACATCCCAGCGCCCCCAGCCGGTAGTTCACCGATACGTACACGCAACCGCGCCGGGCCAGCGCGACACCGTCGTAGAGCGGGGTGGCCGAGCTGCCCATGATGTAGCCGCCGCCGTGGATGAAGAACATCACCGGCATCCGGTCCGGTTGCGGCTCGCCGCCGGGTTGTTCGGGGGCGACCACGTTGAGCGTCAGACAGTCCTCGCTCATCGGCTGGTATTTGCCGATGCCGAGCATGGTGTACCGGCGCTGCTGCGGGGCGCAGTTGCCGAACCCGTGGCAGTAACGCACTCCCGGCCAGGGCTCGGCCGGCTGTGGTGCGCGGTACCGCAGGGCGCCGACCGGCGCCTTCGCGTACGGGATGGCGCGCCAGCGGTGCACTCCGTCACGGGTGAAACCCTCGATCGTCCCGGTGCGTATCTTCACGCGGACGGTGTGTTCGTGCATGGCCCGACGGTAGCGAACGGCTACCCTGGCCGCATGCGGATGGCAGTGCTGGTGATGGCGTCCGCCCTGGTCGCGGGATGCTCGCAGGATATGAAGGGGGCCGCGGTGTCCGCCCCACCGCCGCTGACGGCCGTCACCCCGGGCAGTTCCCGGCCGGCGCCGACCAGTCCCCCGGCGCCGTCCTCGGCGGTGCCCCACGCGCCGTCGGCGGGTGCGCCGATCGCGGAGGTGACCCGGTGGGTGGACGCCGGCACGGCGGTGCCGGCCGCAAAATTCGGCTCCACCACCCGCGACGGTGTCAGCACCGACGTGCAGGGTGTCGCCTTCACCACCGAGACGGTCAGCTGCATCAGCAGCGCCCAGTACAACGACGGTGCGCTGGCCTGCCTGGTGAAGCTGACCAACCCGCCGCCGAAACCCCCGGACACCTACACGATGTGGAAGGGCAACTGGGTGGACTTCGACGGGACCGGCGTCAATATCGGCTCGCTGCACGGTGATCCGGGGCCGTTCGGCAACGGTAGTGGACCCCAGCTGGGTGCCGGCGAGACGGTGAAGTTCGGGGACTTCGCCTGCCGCGCCGACGGTGACGCGGTGGTGTGCGTGAACTACGCCCACCGGACGGCGGCTCGGATGCGCCCCGCCGGAGTGGACGGGTTCGGCTGCCTGGCCCCCGCGCAGGCTCCGCCCGATATCGGGATCAGGCTGTCCTGCTAACCGGCGATACCCTTCGCCTTCAGGAGCGGAAGCACGCCTTCGGCGAACCAGTACGCCTCCTCCAGGTGTGGATAGCCGGACAGGATGAACTCGTCGAAGCCCAGCGAGTGGTACTCGTCGATCAGGGCGGCCACCTCTTCGTGGCTGCCCACCAGCGCGGTGCCCGCCCCGCTGCGCACCAGGCCCACCCCGGCCCACAGGTTCGGATAGATCTCCAGGCCGTCCACCCGGCCGCCGTGCAGCGCCGTCATCCTGCGCTGCCCTTCCGATTCCGAATTCTGGTGTAAGGCAGTCGCTTTCGCTATCTGCTCCGGTGAAAGACCGGCCAACAGCTGCTCGGCCACCGCCCACGCCGCGGCCGAGGTGTCCCGGCTGATGGTGTGCAACCGGATACCGAAACGAATCTCACGGCCGCGGGCCTGCGCCAGTGCCCGCACCGTGGCGATCTTGGCGGCCGCGTCCGCCGGTGGCTCACCCCAGGTCAGGTACACGTCGACGTGCTGGGCGGCGATGGGCAGCGCGGCCGGTGAGGAACCGCCGAAGTAGATCTGCGGCCACGGGTCCGGCGGGGCCGAGACCCGGGCGTCGCGCACCCGGTAGTGCTCGCCGTCGAAGTCGACCGATTCCTGCGCCCAGATCGCTTTGACCAGACGCAGGAATTCACCGGTGCGGGCGTAGCGGGCATCATGGTCCAGCCAGTCGCCGAACCGGCGCTGCTCGGTGTCGTCACCGCCGCTGACGATGTTCAGCAGCACGCGGCCGCCGGAGAACCGCTGCAAGGTGGCGGCCTGCTGTGCCGCCAGCGTGGGTGGCACCAGGCCGGGCCGAAATGCCACCAGGAATTTCAGCCGCTCCGTCTCCGACAGCAGCGCCGCGGTGGTCAACCAGGCGTCTTCACACCAGGTTCCGGTCGGCGTGAGCACTCCGGCATAGCCCAGGCGGTCGGCGGCCCTGGCCACCTCGGCGAGGTAGCCGCGGCTCGGTTCGCGGAAACCGGGCGGCACATGCTGCTGCGCGGAGGCGTGCGACGACCCGACGATGGACCGGCTGTCGCCGCTGGTGGGCAGGAACCAGAAAAA
Source organism: Mycolicibacterium cosmeticum (assembly GCF_000613185.1). NCBI lineage: Bacteria > Bacillati > Actinomycetota > Actinomycetes > Mycobacteriales > Mycobacteriaceae > Mycobacterium > Mycolicibacterium cosmeticum. Next base: position 543,140 of record NZ_CCBB010000002.1, on the reverse strand, counting down.
CTCGGCGGACAACGCGACTCCTCACAGGCTCGGCCCGCCAACCTACGCGCGTGGCCACGGCGGCAACAGCATTCGCGTCGCCGCGAAGAAAACGACAGGGCCCCGGCATCGCGGTTGCCGGGGCCCTCGCGTCGCGTGCGGTCAGCCGAACCGGGTGGTGCCGGTGACGAGTTGTCCGGTCACTTCGCGTCCGTTGATCCGCGAGCTCAGTGTGTTGTTGGCCAATTTCACGGTCTGGTCGGCCTGCTGCAGCTTGCGCTTGTTGCGGACCTGGGCCTGGAACTGGGCGGCGTTGAGCTGTTGCAGTTCGGCCTGCTCGAAATCGCGGCCGGTGATGCCGCCGTTGAACTGCACGCCGGTCACCGATCCGTCGGGCCGCACGATCCACGACGCGCGGACCCCGTCGAGCGCGGCGGTGTACATGCCGGCCGGTGCGGAGACGGGTGCGGCGGTGAAGTCGTAGGTGATGCCGTTCATGGTCAGCGAGCCCGTGACATCGGAGCCGGTGAACGACGCGTCGAGGGTGTCACGGAATTTGGACGTGATGTCGATGTTGCCGGCGGTCTGATTGCCGAAGAACCAGGCCTCGTCGTCGACGCCGTTGCAGGCATAGGCGGTCACGGAGTCGCCGTCGACGGAGATGCCGATCGCCATCTTCTTACCGTCCTTCTCGGTGTCGGCCATGTAGCGGGCCGACTGGGGAAAAGGCTGCGGTACAGACGTGGCACTGGGCGATGTTGCCGCGGTGGCCGAGGTGGACCCGGCTTCCGGGGACGTGCCACCGGAGCAGGCCACGGTGCCCAGGGCGAGCATCGCGGCGGCGCCGGCGAGAAGGATGCGGGTGAACTTTTTCATGCGATCAGCATGGTCGCCGGCGCACGTCGGCACATGGAAAATCTGTGGAGATTGCGTGGAGAAATACCTGCTCCGCTACTTCAGGACGCCAGGAATGCGGACAGCTCGGACAGGAACGTCTGCCATGCCGGTTCGCCCTCGGTGAGCAGGTGGTTGTTGCTCGGCAACGCCACCAGTTGTGAGTTCGGGATCAGGGCGGCCAACTCCTCGCCGTAGCGGATGGGAACGCGGTGATCGTCGGCGGAATGCATGACCAGAGCGGGACATGCCACGTCGCGGGCCAGGTCACGCACGTCGATGCGACCGAACTCGTCGAGGAAGCGCACCGCGTTCTCCGGTGAGGTGGTGCGGCGCTGCAGATGATCGAACGCCTCCCAGTCGGCGCGGGTTCCGTCGGGCAGGAATTGGGCGGCGAAAACCTGCCGAAAAGCCGGGTCGTCGCGCCCCCAGCCCACCCGGGCCAGATCCAGATCCAGTGCCGCAGCGCGCCTTTCGTCATCGTTGATGGCGCGGATCGCCCGGCCGCGGGCGTACGAGCCGCACAGGATCAGGTGGCTGACCCGGTCCGGGTGCCGGGCGGCGTAGGCCACCGCCACCGCCCCACCCTGCGACACACCGAGTAACGGGAAACGTTCGAGCCCAAGCGCTTCGACCACCGTCTCCAGGTCCGTGACCCAATCGTCGAAGGTGAAGTCCACCGCCTCCCAGTCCGAGAGACCGCAGCCGCGCTCGTCGTAGCGGATGAAGGTGCGCCCGGCCGCGAGGTCGCGAACCCAGTGCCGCCACACCGGACTTTCGATGTCGTAGCCCAGATGGGTCATCCAGTTGGCGGCGCGCACCAGCGGTGGCCCGGCACCGGCGACCGCGTAGGCCAGGCGTACACCGTCGGCGGCCCGGCAGAACGCGATGTGCTGGCGAGGCGGCGGCGTCGCGGCGGGCTGGGTGGTGGTCAGCGTGCCGACGAACTGGTACCCACGGCCGCGGACGGTGCGGATGTACCGCTGGGATTCGCCGTCGTCGCCGAGAGCGCGCCGGGCGGCCTTGATCCGGCTGGTCAGGGCGGCCTCGCCGACGAACCGGCCACCCCACACCGTGTCGAACAGTTCTTCCTTGGTGACGAACCGGTCGTGATGGCTGACCAGCTGGGTCAGTACGTCGAACACCTGCGGTTCGACCCGGATGACCGACCCCTCGTGGCGCAGTTCGTAGCGCTGGGTGTCGAGCACGAAGTCGTCGAAACGCCACACACCGGAGGGGCCGTCGGGCGCGGTGCTGGGCACCGCGTCATCGTAGCTGTGAAAAGCCTGTGTCAGCGCCAACCGTCGGCGGCCTTGGCGGCCTCGACCAGGACGTCACACAGGGCGCGGAGTTCGGAACCCTGGGCTCCCTCCGCGACGGCGGTCGCGATGTCCTCGGCAGCGCAGCGCACCTGATACACCCGATCGGCCAGATCGGCGGCCTCGTCGGCCGTCAGCACCACCGCGTCGGGCGCCAGCGACGTGCCCTTGACCTGTGCGCGCTGTTCGTAGGCGCGCTGCCGGCAGGACTGCCTGCAATACTGCCGACGCCGCCCCATGCCGGCGTCGGCAACCTCCCGGCCGCACCAGCGGCAGGGCTGCGGGCGGGTCCGGCGACGCGGCGGGGAGGGCACGGCTGCGGTCACGAAACACGACTGTAGACCTGCGCGGCCGGCGTCCCCGGTAGCGGCGCGGGGCAGGCGGTATCCTGGTAGGTCGAGTCGGGAACTTCGCGGGCAGCATCCGCGTTGAAACTCCGGACGAAATTCAGCCGGTAAGAGGAGTGTGGACGATGGCCGACCGTGTCCTGCGAGGCAGTCGCCTCGGAGCAGTGAGCTACGAGACCGATCGTAACCACGATCTGGCGCCCCGTCAGGTCGCGCGTTACCGCACCGAGAACGGCGAGGAATTCGATGTTCCGTTCGCCGACGATGCCGAGATCCCCGGCACCTGGCTGTGCCGTAACGGCCTGGAAGGGACCCTCATCGAGGGGGACGTGCCGGAGCCCAAGAAGGTGAAGCCGCCCCGGACGCACTGGGACATGCTGCTGGAGCGCCGCTCGGTCGAGGAACTCGACGAATTGCTCAAGGAGCGCCTGGAGATCATCAAGACCCGCCGCCGCGGGTCCTGACTCGGGGCGTGATGTGCCCGTCCCGAACTGGGGCGGGCACAACCACCCCGGTTCTCAGTGCGTGATGCCGCGGGCGCGGTCCAGCCGGCCCCGGATACCCCATTCGGCGACCTTCGACATCGCTTCGCGGATGTTCGATCCGCTCATCTTCGATACGCCCAGTTCCCGTTCGGTGAACGTGATGGGCACCTCGACGACGGTGAATCCGGCGTTGATCGCGCGCCAGGTCAGGTCGATCTGGAAGCAGTACCCCTTCGACTCCACCGCGCCGAGATCGATCTTCTCCAGGACCTCGCGGCGGTAGGCGCGGTAGCCGGCGGTGATGTCGTTGATGTCCACGCCGAGCAGCACCCGTGAATAGGTGTTGGCGGTCCGGGACAGCGCCAGCCGGCGCCACGGCCAGTTGCGCACCGTCCCGCCCGGCACGTACCGCGACCCGATCACCAGATCGGCGCCGGCGTCGACCGCTTCGAGCAGACGGCTGAGCTCCTCGGGGGCGTGGCTGCCGTCGGCATCCATCTCCACCAGCACGGAGTACTCCCGGCCCAGACCCCAGGCGAACCCGGCGAGGTAAGCCGCACCGAGTCCGTCCTTGCTGATCCGGTGCATCACGTGCACCCGGTCGGGGTCGGCCAGGGCGAGTTCATCGGCGAGCTGGCCGGTGCCGTCGGGGCTTCCGTCGTCGACCACCAGCACATGGACGTCGGGCCGGGCGGCGTGTACGCGGCGCACGATCAGCGGGAGGTTCTCCCGCTCGTTGTACGTCGGGATGATCACCAGCGTGCGCCGGCTCGGCGACGCCGGAACGTCCGGGCGGTCCGCTCCTGTCCCAGGAGTGGTCATGTGCTTCCCTTGTCCTCACTGCCCGCGTCGGGCTCTTCCGCACTGCCCGCGTCGGGCTTTTCTGCACTGCCCGCGTCGGGCTGTCCTGCTCTGCCCGCGTCGGGCTGCAAATCCAAGCCGGCGGAGGCGGCCGTCCGGCGCCTTCGCACGAAGCTCCCCTCGTGCCGTCGCACGAAGAAGCCCCCATTGTGCAGCATGGCCGCAATCACAGCGGCAACGCCGATCACGATCAGCCCGATCTGGATGGCCGGGCCCCACACGGTGGCGACGGTCAGACCTGATTTCAGCCGCACGGAGGCATCCAGATAGGCCGGTTCGAAGAACTTCGTCCGGGCCAGCTCGCGGCCGTCCGGGGCGATCACGGCACTGATGCCGGTGGTGCCCGCCACCACGACGTAGCGATCGTGCTCGACGGCGCGGAGCCGCGCGAACGCCAGCTGCTGGGCGCTCATCGCCTCGTCGAAGGTGGCGTTGTTGGTGGGCACGGTGAGCAGTTGCGCGCCGTTGAGCACAGCCTCGCGCGCGGCCCGGTCGAAGATGACCTCCCAGCAGGTGGTGACGCCGATCGGAACACCGGCCGCCTGCACCACGCCGTCTCCCGTCCCGGGCACGAAGAACCCGGCGCGGTCGGCGTAGGACGAGATGTGCCGGAAGAAGCTGCGCCACGGCAGGTACTCACCGAACGGCTGCACGATCTTCTTGTCATGCCGTTGACCGGGGCCGGTCACGTCATCCCAGACCATCACGGTGTTCGTCGCCGCCGGATTCTTCGGCGTGTAGCCGGGTGCCCGCAGTACGGTGCCGACCAGGATCGGTGCGTGCACGGCGCGCGCGGCCTGGGCGATTTCGGCACCCGCATCGGCGTTGATCAACGGGTCGATATCCGAGGAGTTTTCCGGCCAGATCACCACCATGGGCTGCGGGGCGCGACCGGCCTGGACGTCGGCCGCCAGCCGCAGTGTCTCGGCGACGTGGTTGTCCAGCACCGCGCGACGCTGCGCGTTGAAATCCAGTCCCAGCCGCGGCACGTTGCCCTGCACCGCGGCCACGGTGATCGAGGGTTGGGCGCCGGCCCCGGCCCCGGCCTGGCGCACCGCCGGCCACACCAGCGCGGTGCCCAGCAGCACCACGCAGATGCACACCCCGGGCAAGACGACTTCGGGTCGCGCGGCGTCGGTCGTGGCGGCGGCGTGATCGGGGTGACCGTGCCGCCACCACAGCACGATCTCCAAGCCGATCGCGGTCAGGCTGAAGCCGACCAGCGCCACGGCTACCGACACCAGCGGGGCGCCGCCGATCTGGGCCAGCGGGAGCAGCGGGCCTCCGGCTTGGCTGAAGCCGACGACACCCCAGGGGAAGCCCCCGAACGGCACCACCGATTTGAGCCACTCACCGACCGCCCACTCGGCGGCGAACCAGACCGGCCAGCCGGGCAGTCCCCGGACCAGCACGGCCAGCAGTCCGAACAGCGCCGGGAAGAGCGCTTGCAGCAAAGCCAGGGCCAGCCAGGGCAGGGTGCCGACAAGGCTGCCGATCCACGGCAGCAGCGGCACGTAGAAGGCCAACCCGAACACCAGGCCGTAGCCGAATCCACCGGCCCGGGTGGTTTGCGTGCGGGTCAGCACCCACCCCAAGGCCGCCAGGGCCGGGAACGCGCAGTACCACCATCCCCACGGCGGGAAGCTGACGCACATCAGCGCGCCGGCGAGCACCGACACCAGCAGGCGCGTCAGCCGGGGCAGCAGCGCCCGGCGGAGCCGGTCGCCGAACCGGGCCAGCCGACCGGGCCCGGCGGGCTCCGGCTCGGTCGTGGTTTCCGGCGCGGTGTCCGTTTCGGGTCCGGTGTCGGTATCAGGTTCGGCGTCAGCCATACAGCACCACGCCGCGGTGGACGGTGCGCAGGCAGCGTGGCGACCGGTCCGGTGTCAGCCGGGGTAGCGCAGGCACCCGGGATCGGGGGTCGGTGGACCAGCGCTGGACGGCCTCGGTCGCCGGGGCACTGACCTCGAGGTCACCGGCGTCCCAGATCGCGTAGGAGGCGGGCGCGCCGGGGACCAACGTGCCGGTCACCCCATCGCGCACGCCTGCGGCCCGCCAGGCGCCCCGCGTTGCGGCGGCGAACGCCGCGCGCGCCGACACCGCGCTGCCCGGGGTCCGATGTTCCGACGCTGCCCGCACGGATTGCCACGGGTCCAGCCCGGTTACCGGGCTGTCGGATCCGAAGGCGAGCGGCACGCCTTGGGATGCTAACAGCGCGAAGGGGTTGAGTTTGCCGGCTCGGTCAACCCCGAGACGCTGCGCATACATGCCCGTCGTCCCGCCCCACAGGTGGTCGAAGTTGGGTTGCATGCTCGCGATGACGCCCCAGCCGCCGAGCCGTTCGGCCTGGTCGGGCTCGACCATCTCCAGGTGCTCCAGCCGGTGCCCGCAGCGGGCCACCGCCGGCCCGCCGAACCGCTCGGCCACCGCCTGCAGCGCATCGGTGACCGTCGCGACGGCAGCGTCCCCGATGACGTGGAACCCTGCGGTGATCCCGGCCTCGGTGCAGGCCAGCAGGTGCGCGGTCACCGCCTCGGCGTCCAAATAGGTGTTGCCGCAGGTGTGCGGGGCGTCGGCGTAGGGCTCGTGCAGCCACGCGGTCCGCGAGCCGAGCGCGCCGTCGACGAACAGGTCACCGGCCAGCCCGCTGGCGCCGGTGCGCTCGACGAGGTCGCGTGCCTCCTCCACCGACCGCACGGCCTGGCCCCAATAGCCGACGATGTCGACGCCGTGGTCCAAGGCGCGCAGCGCCTGCCAGTCGTCCAGCCCGCCGATATCGGGTCCGGCGCATTCGTGTACGGCGACGATCCCGAGGGCGGCCGCGGCATCCAGGGCCGCGTGTTGCGCAGCCCGGCGCTGCGTCGTTGTCAGGAGGTCACGGGCGGCCGCCCGCACGGCGTGGTGGGCATCGGCGGTCAGTGGCCGCTGCGGATCGAAACCGGCTGCGGCCGCCAGGTCACCCACGGTGCCGCGCAAGCCGGTCGAGGCGATCGCGGAGTGCACGTCGACCCGGCTCAGGTAGGCGGGCCGCCGACCCAGGACGGCGTCGAGATCGGCCGTGGTCGGCGGCTCCGACTCGGGCCAGCCGGTCTCGTCCCAGCCATGTCCCCAGACGATGCCGTCCGGATGGGTCGCGGCGTGGTCGGCGACCAGCCGCAGGCAGTGCTCGCGCGAGCGCGCGGCGCGCAGGTCCAGACCGGTCAGGGCCAGCCCGGTGGCCGTCACGTGGACGTGGCTGTCGACGAATGCCGGTGCGACGAAGGCGCCGTCCAAATCCACGGTGTCGGCGTGCGGAAATTCGCTACGGGCGGCGTCGTCGGAGCCGAGCCACACCACCAGCCCGTCGCGCACGGCCATGGCCGTGGCATCGGGGGCGGCCGGGCTGTACACACGCCCGTTGAGCAGAAGTGTGGTCACGAGGGACAAACAGTAGTCGGCGCTCAGTCCTGCCGGGGCGGCAGCGGCGCCGGGGTGACCACCTCGTCCACCACGTCGATGACCTCGCCGTCGACGTAGTCACCGCGACCGCGGGTGGTGGTCGTGGTGCTGCTGAACACCATGACGGGGACGGCACGGTTCAGCTGCCGGTTGACCAAGCGGGTGGCCAGCGGCCGGGCCGCCACCCGGGTCGGCGGGAGCAGCAGGAGCGCACCGACGACGGAGCTGGCCAGACCCGGGATGACGACCAGCACCGTACCCAGCGCGACGAGCAGGCTGTCGGTGGCCAGCGACGGATCACCGCTGCGGCTGTTCACGGCGCCCCGCAGGCGTGCCAGCTGACGGGTCAACTGGGCCCCGGCCAGCGCCAGCCCGATGCCGAACGCGGCCAGCAGTGCCAGCACCGTCCAGCCGAACCCGATGGTCGAGATCAGGCCCACGACGACCGCCAGTTCGACGAGGACGTAGACGAGGAACAGTCGCGATGCCATACCGGGTCAACGAGTGGGGCGGCGATCGGGTTCCTGGGTCTCTAGGGGGCTTCGGGGGCGGAGTCGAGGGACCGGACCTCGATGGCGGCATGCACCTTGTCGATGCCACCGCGCAGCATCGCCTGCGGGATCCACCACCAGGCGTGCCACCAGTACCGTCTGGTCACCATGTCGAAGACCCGCCGGGTCTCGGACTTGGGTAGGTTGCGGGCAATCGCCTCCACGGGTTCGCCTTGGACCTTTCCCAGCGCACCACATTTCTGGATGGTCACCCGCGGGGTGTTGTTGATCCGCTTGGTTTTCCAGGAACCGTCGTCGGTGGCGATGAGCAGTTTGCCCTCGTGCGGCACGCCCCAGACGGGAGTGGGTTTGGGCCGGCCGTCCTTCGTGAACGTGGTCAGCAGCAGGTACTTCTCGCGGTAGACGTCGTCGAATGTCGGGGCCATGGATCTGTCCACCTCCGTGCGGGATCGGTATGGGTCAGAAGATGACGGTCTCGTTGTCGTGGCGCAGGATGCGGTCCTGGCAGTGCCACAGCACCGCGCGGGACAGCACGGCCCGTTCGACGTCGGCGCCGAGGCGCACCAGGTCTTCGACGGTGTGCGTGTGGTCCACCCGCACCACGTCCTGCTCGATGATGGGACCCTCGTCCAGATCGGCGGTGACGTAATGGGCGGTCGCCCCGATCAGTTTGACGCCGCGTTCCCTGGCGCGCCGGTAGGTGTTCGCCCCGATGAACGCCGGCAGGAACGAGTGGTGGATGTTGATCAGCGGGCAGCCGATCGCGTCCAGGAACTCCGGGGTGACGATCTGCATGTAGCGCGCCAGCACCACCAGGTCGACATTGCCGGTGAGCAGTTCCAGTTGCCGTTGTTCGGCCTCGGCCCGGGTGTCGCGGGTGGCCGGGATGTAGACGAACGGCACGTTGAAGGAGCGCACCTGTTCGGCCAGTTCGGGGTGGTTGGCGATCACCATTACCACCGTCATGTCCAGTTCGCCGCGGCGGTTGCGCCACAACAGGTCGAGCAGGCAATGGTCGGCGGTCGAGGCCATGATGGCCACCCGCTTGGGTTTGGCCGCCTCGGTGAACCGGTAGTCGATGTCGAACTCGGCTGCCAGCGCGGCGAATTCGCGCTCCAGCTCCAGTGCCGCCGCGGTCAGCCCGGGCAGGTGAAAGACGGTGCGCTGCAGGAACGTTCCGCCCTCGGGCTCGGTGGAATGCTGGTCCAGCGAGATGATGTTCGCGCCGGCGCGGGTCAGGAACGTCGAGACCGCCGCGACGATGCCGGACCGGTCCGGACAGGTCAGCAGCAGTCGGCCGATATCGGTCTGCCGGGCCGTGGCGGGTCTAGACGGCTGCACGGAGCTCCAGACCGACGTTGTTCTTCATCCCGCCGCGCAGCTTGGAGAACAGGTTGAAGGTCTTGCCCAGCAGGCCGTAGCGCGCGCCGATGGCGTCGTACACGCGGCCCACCTCGGACTGGGCCAGGATGGCGGCGGTGGCCTCCACGGCTTCGCTCTTGGGATTGCCGCGCCGGTCGCAGACCGCGACGGTGACCCGCGGGGTGTTGCGGATCCGCTTGACCTTCCAGGACTTTGCCTGGGTGATGACCAGCAGCCGGTCCCCGTCCGGGGCCGCCCAGATGGCGGTCGGCTTGGGCCTGCCGTCCTTCGTGAACGTGGTCAGCAGGATGTACTCGGCCTTGGCGACATCGGCGAACGTGAGAGCCATGGTGTGAATCTAGCCTTCCAGATCGCCTTCGGTCTCCAGCAGCACCTGTCGCAACCCGTCCAGGGTGTCGGGCTCCGGCTGGGACCACATCCCCCGGCCGGCCGCCTCGAGCAACCGTTCGGCCATCCCGTGCAGCGCCCACGGATTGGACTCCGTCATGAACTTGCGGTTCTCCGGGTCCAGGACGTAGGAGGCCGAGAGTTGTTCGTACATCCAGTCGGACATGACATGCGCGGTGGCGTCGTAACCGAACAGGTAGTCGACGGTGGCAGCCATCTCGAAGGCGCCCTTGTAGCCGTGCCGGCGCATGGCGTTGATCCAGCGGGGGTTGACCACGCGGGCCCGGAACACCCGGGTGGTCTCCTCGCTCAGGGTGCGGGTGCGCACCGCGTCGGGGCGGGTGTTGTCGCCGATGTAGGCGGCCGGGTCCGCACCCGTGAGCGCGCGCACGGTGGCGATCATGCCGCCGTGGTACTGGAAGTAGTCGTCGGAGTCGGCGATGTCGTGCTCGCGGGTGTCGGTGTTCTTGGCCGCCACCGCGATCCGGCGATACGCCTTGTTCATGTCGTCGGCCGCCGGGGCACCGTCCAGGTCGCGACCGTAGGCGAATCCGCCCCAGGCGGTGTACACCTGGGCCAGGTCGTTGTCGTCACGCCAGTTGCGGCTGTCGATCAGCTGCAGCAGGCCGGCCCCGTAGGTACCCGGTTTCGAGCCGAAGATCCTTGTGGTGGACCGTCGTTCGTCGCGGTGTTCGGCGAGGTCGGCCTGGCTGTGCGCCCGCACGTAGTTGTCCTCGGGCGCCTCGTCCAGGCCGGCGACCAGCCGGACCGCGTCGTCGAGCATGGTGACCACATGGGGGAAGGCGTCCCGGAAGAAGCCGGAGATGCGCACGGTCACGTCGATGCGTGGCCGGCCCAGTTCGGCCAGCGAGATCGGTTCCAGGCTCACCACCCGGCGCGACGCGTCATCCCACACCGGCCGGACCCCGAGCAGGGCAAGCACTTCGGCGATATCGTCACCGGAGGTCCGCATCGCGGAGGTGCCCCACACCGACAGCCCGACCGACGCCGGCCAGCGGCCGTAGTCGGTGCGGTACCGCTCCAGCAGCGAATCGGCCATCGCCACACCGGTTTCCCAGGCCAGCCGGGACGGCACGGCCTTGGGATCCACCGAGTAGAAGTTGCGCCCGGTGGGCAGCACGTTGACCAAGCCGCGCAACGGCGAGCCCGACGGGCCGGCCGGGATGTAGTGCCCGTCCAGCGCCCGCAGCACCGCGTCGATCTCGCCGGCGGTGCCGCGCAGCCGGGGCACCACCTGGTCGGCGGCGAACCGCAGGATGTCGGCGACGACCGGGTCGTCGGTCAGCCCGTCGACGGCGGCGCTGTCCCAGCCGCCGGCCTGCAGGGCGGCGACCAGTTCACGGGCGGTGGCCTCGACCGCGTCCACGCGGGCCAGCGCCTCGCTGCCGTCCTCGGCCAGCCCCAGCGCCTGGCGCAGGCCCGGCACGGTCTGCTCGCCGCCGAACAGCTGGCGGGCCCGCAGGACGGCCAGCACCAGGTCGAGTTCGGCCTCGCCGGTGGGTGCCTGGCCCAGGATGTGCAGGCCGTCGCGGATCTGCACATCCTTGATCTCGCACAGCCAGCCGTCGACGTGCAGCAGCATGTCGTCGAAGGAATCCTCGTCCGGGCGGTCCTCCAGGCCCAGATCGTGATCCATCTTCGCCGCGCGCATCAGCGTCCAGATCTGCTGGCGGATGGCCGGCAGTTTCGCCGGGTCCAGTGCGGACACGGTGGAGTGTTCGTCCAGCAGCTGTTCCAGCCGGGCGATATCGCCGTAGGTCTCGGCGCGCGCCATCGGCGGGATGAGGTGGTCGACCAGGGTGGCGTGCGCGCGCCGTTTGGCCTGCGTGCCCTCCCCCGGATCGTTGACCAGGAACGGGTAGATCAGCGGAAGGTCGCCCAGGGCGGCATCGGGACCGCAACCGGCGGACAGGCCGAGCGTCTTGCCGGGCAACCACTCCAGGTTGCCGTGCTTGCCCAGGTGCACCACGGCGTCGGCACCGAACTGCGTGTCGATCCAGCGGTAGGCCGCCAGGTAGTGGTGGCTGGGCGGCAGGTCCGGGTCGTGGTAGATGGCCACCGGGTTTTCGCCGAACCCGCGGGGCGGTTGCACGAGCAGCACGGTGTTACCCGATTGCATGGCGGCGATGACGATCTCGCCCTCGGGATCGCGGCTGCGGTCGACGAAGAGTTCACCCGGCGGCGGGCCCCAGTGCCGCACGATCGCGTCGGCGAAGTCGTGGGGCAGCGTCGCGAACCAGTTCGCATAGTCGGCGGCGGAGACCCGAATCGGGTTGGCCTCCAGCGCCTCCGGGGTCAACCAGTCGGGGTCCTGTCCCCCGCGTTCGATGAGTGCGTGCACCAGCGCGTCGCCATCGCGGGCATCCACCCCGGGGATGTCGCCGATGTCGTAGCCCTTCTCGCGCATGGCGCGCAGCAGGGCCACGGCGCTGGCCGGGGTGTCCAGCCCGACGGCATTGCCGATGCGGGCGTGTTTGGTGGGGTACGCCGAGAACACCAGCGCCACCCGCTTGTCGGCGGGCGCGATATGACGCAGCCGGGCATGCCGGACCGCCAGGCCGGCGACGCGCGCACAGCGTTCCGGATCGGCGGCGTAGGTGATCAGGCCCTCGTCGTCGATCTCCTTGAAGGAGAACGGGACGGTGATGATGCGGCCGTCGAATTCCGGCACCGCCACCTGGGTCGCGACATCCAGCGGGGCCAGGCCGTCGTCGTTGTCCGACCAGCGCGACCGGGAACTGGTCAGGCACAGCCCCTGCAGGATCGGGATGTCAAGGGCGGCAAGGTGAGCGACGTTCCAGCTGTCGTCGGATCCGCCCGCTGCCGCCGCCGCGGGCGTGGCCCCGCCGGCGGCCAGCACCGTGGTGACGAGGGCGTCGGCGGTGCCGAGCAGCTGCAGCAGTTCGGGTTCGGCCGTGCGCAGGGAGGCGCAGTAGACCGGCAGCGCCGTGCCACCCGCGGCGTCGATGGCGTCGCACAGCGCCTCGACGTATCCCGTGTTGCCGGCCAGGTGCTGCGCTCGGTAGTACAGCACCGCCACGGTCGGCGAGCGCTCGCTTGAAGAGCATGTTGCTGCACCGGAGGCCTTCTGTGGCCGTTCGAGCACGCCCCAGGTCGGGATGGTGACCGGTGGTTCGAAGCCGAACCCCGTCATCAGCAGGGTGTCGGACAGGAAGGCGTGCAGCCCGCGCAGGTTCGCCGTGCCGCCCTGGGCCAGATAGATGTGCGCCTGCACCGCGACCCCGGCGGGCACGGTGGAGTGCCGCATCAGTTCGGCGTCGGGGGTCTGTTCACCCGACAGCACGATGGTCGGCACACCGCTGTCGACGACGGCGTCGATGCCGCGCTGCCAGCTGCGGTAGCCACCGAGGATGCGCACGACCGCGATGTCGATCCCGTCGAGCAGGCCGGCCAGCTCCCGTTCGAGCTCGTCGTCGACCAACCGCGACGGGTTGGCCCACCGATAGTCCGCCCCTGACGCGCGGGCGGTGATCAGATCGGTGTCGGATGTCGACAGCAGCAGTACGGACGGCACCGTCTATTCGTACCGCACGCACCGCGTGCTCAGGTGAGCACCGTCAGCGCCTGCCGACGTGCGGAGCCGCGGAGGTACGAAGCGATCAACGCTCCGAGCGGCTCCAACGGCCGTACCACGAATCCCGGTACGGCGTAACGAGGGCGCCGAACACCAGGGCGACCCCGATTCCGATGGCAATGAGTGACGCCATTGTTCACTCCTTTCGTTTCGCTGAATGTACTTCTCGCGACGGTGCGAATCGGCTGTCTGTGCGCGAGGAGACAAGGCGGCGACAGGAGTGATCCAATTCACACCCGGGCCTTTGGGTCGCCCTTGACCTGGAGTTGCGTGAACCGCGGCGTTTCGGATCGCGCGAAGCCAAATCATTTACCCGGCGTCCCCGGACTGGCGCAATAAAAGGATGAGTCCTCGCAATTCGATCACCGTCACGAAATTGGGCGCCAATATCGGTGCCCGCGTGGACGGCGTCCGGCTGTCCGCAGATCTGGACGCCGGCACCGTCGCGGCCATCAACGACGCCCTGCTGACCCACAAGGTGATCTTCTTCCGCGACCAGGCCCACCTGGACGACGCCGGCCAGCTCGCCTTCGCGGGCCTGCTCGGCACGCCCACCGGTGCGCATCCGACCGTCACCTCCCGCGGTGCGCACATCCTGCCGATCGACTCGCGTTACGACAAAGCCAACAGCTGGCATACCGACGTCACCTTCGTCGACCGGATCCCCAAGGCGTCGCTGCTGCGCGCGGTCACCCTGCCCGAGTACGGCGGCACCACCGTCTGGGCGAACACGCAGGCGGCCTACGAGCAGTTGCCCACCCCGTTGCGGGCGCTGGTGGACAATCTGTGGGCGGTGCACACCAACCAGTACGACTACGCCTCCGACGTCGCGGCCGATCTGGAGCAGTTGTCCGACAACACCCGCGAATACCGCGCGGAATTCGTGTCCGAGTACTTCGAGACCGAACACCCGGTGGTCCGGGTACACCCGGAGACCGGTGCCCGGGTGTTGCTGCTCGGGCACTTCGTCAAGCGTTTCCTCGGGCTCGGCACCGCCGAGTCGGCAACCTTGTTCGCGTTGCTGCAGGCGCGAGTCACCAAGCTGGAGAACACCGTTCGGTGGGCCTGGGCGCCGGGCGACCTGGCCATCTGGGACAACCGGGCCACGCAGCACTACGCCGTCGCCGATTACGACGATCAATTCCGGTACCTGAGCAGAGTGACGCTGGCCGGGGATGTCCCGGTGGACTTGCACGGACAATCGAGTCGGGTGATAGCCGGGGATGCGTCGCGGTACTCCGCGGTGGTGACACCGGTACCGCTGGCCGGCTGAGTGGCTACAGCCGGTTCATCTCCCGGGACAGCAGTGCGTCTTCGAGGAACTCGTACCGTTTGCACTCGTGGTGTTCATGCCGTTCAAAAGCCGCATGAAGCTTTGCTGTGGCCGCATGCGCCGCATCGCTGAACACGTGCGTGCCGGGATGAGGTAGGTGGATGGTCAAGCTGGTCATGTCGATCACTTCCCGTCAATATTTGCCCAAACCGCGGGCATGCTCCGAATTTAGGGGCGCGGCAGCGGCCTCGATTGCGTAGCCGGGTACCTGTTTTGCCGCCCCGTGCCCGTACCCCTACGCAGGCCGTACGGTGGGTGCATGATCCGGCTCCGTGACGACGACGCGTGCCCCGGTGCGCTGCAGGTGCACCGGGCCGCCGACGGTGCGCTGATCCGCATCCGGCTGCCCGGCGGCGCGATCACCGCGGCACAGCTCACCGCACTGGCACAGGCCGCCGATCAGTTCGCCTCGCCGGCAATGGAACTCACTTCCCGGGGCAATCTGCAGATCCGTGCCATCACCGATACCGACGCGGTGGCCGAGGCCGTCGCCGCGGCCGGGTTGCTGCCGTCGCCCACCCATGAGCGGGTCCGCAACATCGTCGCCTCCCCGCTGTCCGGCCGCAGTGCGGGCCGCGCCGACATCCGGGCTCTGGTGCCCGAACTGGATGCGGCGCTGTGTGATTCGCCCGCATTGGCCGCATTGCCGGGCCGCTTCCTGTTCGCCCTCGACGACGGCCGCGGCGACGTGGCCGGACTGGGGCCCGACGTCGGCGTGCACGCCGTCGATGCCGACACCTTCGCGGTGATCCTGGCCGGCCGGGACAGCGGGGTGCGCATCGCACCCGCTGCGACGGTGGCGACGCTGCTCTCGGTAGCCCACCGGTTCGTCGAGATCAGGGGCACCGCGTGGCGGGTGAGCGAACTGCCCGACCCCACCGTGCTGCTCGACGGTGCCGCGCCGGGACCCCTCTACCCGGCCCTCTCCTGCCCGCCGGTTGGCTGGATCACCCAGGGCGACGGGAAAGTCAGCCTGGGCGCGGCGGTGCCGCTCGGCGTGCTGCGCGCCAGGGTGGCCGAATACCTGGCCGCCATCGAGGCACCGGTGCTCATCACGCCGTGGCGATCGGTGCTGATCTGCGATCTCGACGAGGGCGTGGCCGACACCGCGCTGCGGGTGCTGGCCC
This sequence comes from Mycolicibacterium cosmeticum, assembly GCF_000613185.1. NCBI lineage: Bacteria > Bacillati > Actinomycetota > Actinomycetes > Mycobacteriales > Mycobacteriaceae > Mycobacterium > Mycolicibacterium cosmeticum. The sequence continues at coordinate 527,459 of NZ_CCBB010000002.1, read as the reverse complement.
CGCTGGGTCTGGTGTTCGACGAGAACTCGCCGTGGCTGCGGGTCAGCGCCTGCACCGGACGGCCGGGGTGTGACAAATCTCTCTCCGACGTCCGGGCGGATGCCGCGGCGGCACTCCACGACGGGGCGTCCGGCGTCCATCGGCATTTCGTTGGCTGCCCACGGGCCTGCGGCAGCCCGGCGGGCGCCGAGGTGCTGGTGGCCACCGGAAACGGCTACCAGGGACGTCACCCGTAGGGTGATCTGGTGCTCGACTACGTCCGCGACGCCGCGGAGATCTACCGGCAATCGTTCGCGACGATCCGCGCCGAGGCCGACCTGACCCGGTTCCCCTCGGAGATCGCGCGTGTCGTCGTCCGCCTGATCCACACGTGCGGCCAGGTCGATCTCGGTGAGCATGTCGCGTTCAGCCCCGATGTGGTGACCCGCGCCCACGCCGCGCTGGCCGCCGGTGCGCCCATCCTGTGTGACTCCTCGATGGTGGCCGCCGGCATCACCCGGTCCCGGCTGCCCGCCGACAACGAGGTGGTGTCGCTGGTCGCCGACCCGCGCGCGCCGGAACTGGCGGCCACCTTGGGCAGCACCCGCTCGGCCGCCGCGGTGGACCTGTGGGCCGACCGCCTCGACGGCGCCGTGCTGGCCATCGGCAACGCGCCGACGGCGCTGTTCCGACTGCTCGAGCTGATCGACGAGGGCGCCCCGGTGCCTGCCGCGGTGCTCGGCGGGCCGGTCGGCTTCGTCGGCTCGGCGCAGTCCAAGGACGAGCTGATCGCCCGCCCGCGCGGGATGTCGTATCTGGTGGTGACGGGCCGCCGGGGCGGTAGTGCCATGGCGGCCGCGGCGGTGAATGCGATTGCGAGTGAACAGGAATGAGTACCGGTAAAGGCACCCTGTACGGCGTGGGTCTGGGCCCCGGTGACCCGGAGTTGGTCACCGTCAAGGCGGCGCGGCTGATCGCGGCCGCCGATGTGGTGGCCTATCACAGCGCCAGGCACGGACGCAGCATCGCGCGCCGCATCGCGGAGCCGTATCTGCGCGACGGCCAGCTCGAGGAGCACCTGGTCTACCCGGTGACCACCGAGACCACCGCACATCCGGGTGGTTACACCGGGGCGATGGAGGACTTCTACACCGAGGCCGCCGACCGCATCGCCGCCCACCTGGACGCCGGGCGCGACGTCGCCCTGCTGGCCGAGGGCGATCCGCTGTTCTACAGCTCCTATATGCACATGCACACCCGGCTCACCGAGCGGTTCGACGCCGTGATCGTGCCCGGCGTGACCTCGGTGAGTGCGGCGTCGGCGGCCACCGGCACCCCGCTGGTGCAGGGCGACGAGGTGCTGACCATCCTGCCGGGAACGTTGCCCGCCGCCGAACTGACGCGGCGGCTGGCCGACACCGACGCTGCCGTGATCATGAAGCTTGGCAAGTCGTATCCTGAAGTGCGGCAAGCGCTTTCGGCCACCAAGCAGCTCGACCGGGCCTTCTATGTGGAGCGGGCGAGCACCGATCAGCAGCGGGTGCTCGGCGCCGGGGAGGTCGACGACGCCTCGGTGCCGTACTTCTCGATCGTCATGCTGCCCGGCGAGGCCGCGCGGCCCCGCGATGGTCGTTCCCCCGTCGCTTCGCTCGCCCGAAAAGGCAGCGTCGCGGTGGTCGGGCTCGGACCCGGCGACCTGGACTGGATCACCCCGCAGACGCGCCGCGAACTGGCCCAGGCCACCGATCTCATCGGGTACTTCCCATACCTGGATCGGGTCGGGGTGCGCACCGGGCAGACCCGCCATCCCAGCGACAACACCGACGAACCGGCCAGGGCCCGGTTGGCCTGCGAGTTGGCACAGCAGGGCAAGGCAGTGGTGGTGGTGTCCTCCGGTGACCCCGGTGTCTTCGCCATGGCCACCGCGGTGTTGGAGGAAGCCAAGGCCTGGCCGGACGTACCCGTGCGGGTGATCCCGGCGATGACGGCCGCGCAGGCGGTCGCCAGCCGGGTCGGCGCGCCGCTGGGGCACGACTACGCCGTGATCTCGCTGTCGGATCGGCTCAAGCCGTGGGAGATCATCGCCAAGCGGATCAGCGCGGCCGCGGCTGCCGATATGGCGATCGCCGTGTACAACCCGGCGTCCAAGACGCGCACCTGGCAAGTCGGGGCGATGAAGGAGCTGCTGCTCGAGCACCGCGATCCGGCGACACCCGTGGTGATCGGCCGGGACGTCGCGGGCCCGCAGGAGAACGTGCGGGTGGTGACGCTCGGGAAACTCGATCCCGCCGAGATCGACATGCGCTGCATGTTGATCATCGGCTCATCGCAGACGCAGTGGCACGGTGACCGGGTGTTCACGCCCCGCTACTACCCCGGCTGACGCTCGCCGATGATCGTTGACACGCGTCAGTAGCCGGTCTAGGGTCCGCGCATGATCCCGCGGACGCCCGGTGACGTGACGGCGGACTGGCTGACCGGTGTTCTGGGTGCCGAGGTCCGGGCGGTGCGGGTGACGCCGATCGGGACCGGCCAAACCGGTGCGACCTACCGATTGACGGTCGAGTACACCGTCGAGACCGGGTTGCCCGCCAGCTTCGCGGTCAAGCTGCCGTCCCAGGACGACACCGTGCGCGACCGCGTGGCGATCGGCTATCGGTCCGAACACGCCTTCTACAACGACATCGCCGACCTGGTCTCGGTGCCGGTGCCGCAGAGCTATTACTGCGAGATCGAGGACGACGGCGCCGAATTCGTGCTCCTGCTGGCCGATCTGGCGCCCGCACAGCAGGGTGACCAGATCGCGGGGTGCTCGGCAGGGGACGCGCTGCTGGCGGTGCGTGCACTCGCCGGTCTGCACGCACCCAGTTGGTGCGACCCGAAGTGGACGGACTACCCCGGACTGGCGATGCCACGGCCGGACAGCGCGATGGCCTCCGGGATGGGCGAGGTCGCCACGATGGCCAGCGGGATCACCCTGGAGAAGCTGGGCCCGCGGATGAGCGCCGCCGACCGGGAGACGCTGCAAGCCGCGCTGGGCGTGGTGACGCCGTGGCTGCTGGCCGAACCCGACCGGTTCGCGCTGTTGCACGGCGACTACCGGTTGGACAACATGCTGTTCGATCCCGATCACACCGCGGTCACCATCGTGGACTGGCAGACGCTGGGGTCCGGTCTGCCCGCCAGGGACCTGGCCTACTTCACCGCCACCAGTCTGGATCCCGGCGTGCGTGCCCGAGCCGAGGCGCAGCTGGTGGATGCCTACCACGCCGAGCTGCTGACCCTCGGTGTCGCGGGCTACGACCGCGAAACGTGTTGGCGCGATTACCGTCTGGGCATGCTGCAGGCCCCGCTGATCATCGCCTTCGGCACCGCGTTCGCCGCCGCGACCGACCGCGGCGACGATATGATGCTCGCGATGGCGCAGCGCTCCTGTGCGGCCATCCGCGAACTCGACACCCTGGCGTTGATCTAGGTCGACAGCCCCGCCAGCCACGCCACCGCGTCCTCGACGGTGGCCACGGTGTGCACCCCGGCCGGCAGGGCGGGCCGGTCCACCATCACGATCGCGACGTCCGCGGCGTCGGCGGCCCGGATCTTGGCCTCGGTCATGGCGCCGCCGCTGTTCTTGGTGACCAGCGCGTCGATCCGGTGCTCGCGCAGCAGTGCGAGTTCGCCGTCGTAGTCGTACGGTCCGCGGGACAGCAGCAGCCGATGATCGGGCGGCAGCGTCGCCGGCTCCGGTGCGGTGACCGCACGGATCAGGAACCACGCGTTCACGCCGGCGAACGCCGCGGTGCCGGACCGCCCCGTCGTCAGGAACACCCTCGAAAAGCCGTGCCGGGTCACGGTTTCGGCGGCCTCGGTATCCGAACCCACCACGATGGCTCCCCCGGTCGGCCACGCCGGCCGGGCCAGGACCAGGTGCGGCACACCGGTCTCGGCGCACGCCCGGGCGCCGTGCGCGGTGATGGTGGCGGCAAACGGATGGGTGGCGTCGACCACGGCGTCGACGCGGTTCTCGCGCAGCCAGCGCACCAGCCCCTCGGTGCCGCCGAACCCGCCGATCCGCACCTCGCCCACCGGCAGCGCCGGGTCCGGGACCCGACCGGCCAGCGAACTGATCACCTGCACGCGCGGGTGCAGCGCGGCGGCCAACGCCCGGGCCTCGCCGGTGCCGCCCAGGACGAGCACCCGCACTAGTGCCGGCTCCCGCGTCGTCGGCCCGCCGAATACAGGTAGCTGTCGGTGAATCCCTCCGCGGCCAGCACCTCGCCGACGAAGATCACCGCCGTCTTGGTGATCCCCGCTTCGCGCAGCTGTCCGGCGATCTCCCCGAGCGTGCTGCGCAGCACCTGCTGGGTCGGCCAGCTGGCGTACGCCACCACCGCGCACGGGGTGTCGGCGGTGTAGCCACCCGCGGTGAGGTCGGCGACGATGGTCTCGATCTGCGCTGCCGCCAGGTGCAGCACCAGCGTGGCCCCCGGTGCCGAGAGCGTGCGCAGATCCTCACCCGGCGGCATGGCCGTCGACAGCGTCGCCACCCGGGTCAGGGTGACGGTCTGCGAGACGCCGGGGACCGTGAGCTCACGCCCGAGCGCCGCCGCCGCGGCGGCGAAAGCCGGTACGCCGGGCACGATCTCGTACTCGACACCCTGGGCGTCCAGATGACGGCACTGCTCGGCGAGCGCACTGTAGATCGACGGATCACCGGAATGCAGCCGCGCGACATCCAGTCCCGCGCGGTCGGCGGCCACCAATTCGTCGATGATCTGAGCCAGCGTTAGCGGGCCGGTATCGACGATCCTGGTGCCCGGCGCGCAGTATTCGAGCAGATCGGCGGGCATGATCGAGCCGGCGTAGAGACACACCGGGCAGTTCTGCAGCAGGCGTTGCCCGCGCACGGTGATCAAGTCGGCCGCTCCGGGGCCGGCTCCGATGAAGTAGACCGTCACGGCTTGCTCACCGACCACTGGGTGACCGGGTAGGCCGGGCGGAAGCCGGTGAACCCGCCGACGGGCTCCCCTCGGTAGTGCTGGAACCGGTGCAACTGTCCACCTAACGTCGAATACCACTGGATGACAACGGCTTCTGATTCCGCGGTGACCACGTTGGCCACCAGGCGACCGCCCGGCGCCAGGTGCTCGAAGCATCCGTCGAGCAGGTCCGGCGTGGTGATGCCGCCACCGACGAACACCGCCGACGGGGCCGGTGCGCCGTCGAATTCGTCCGGCGCCGCGCCTCGGACGTCGATGCCGACGCCGAAGGCGCGGGCATTGGAGGCGACGCGGTCGCGGCGCTGCGGATCCCGTTCGAACGCCACCGCCCGCAGCCCGGGCCCGCTGCGGCACCACTCGACGGCAATGCTGCCCGACCCGGAACCGACGTCCCACAACAGTTCACCCGGCCGCGGGCCGAGCGCGGCCAGCGTCACCGCTCGGATGCCCTGCTTGGTGATCTGCCCGTCGTGGGCCAGTTGGCTGTCGGGCAACGTGTGGAACCGCCGGTCGTCGGGCAGGTAGCGCACCGCGATCACGTTGAGGTCGTCGACGGTGTCGTGGAACCGCTCGGCCAGCGCGTGCCGCACCTGCTCCCCTGGTCCGCCGAGCTGCTCCAGCACCGTGAATTCCGATGCACCGCGGCCCGTTTCGGTGAGCAGACGGGCCAGCGCCGCGGGCGTGCCACCGTCGCGGCTGAGCACCACCGCCTGCCCGCCCCGGCGCACCGCGGTGACAGGGTCGGCCGTGACCAGGCTGATCACCTCGGTGTCCTGCACCGACCAGCCGAGCCGGGCGCAGGCCAGGGTCACCGACGACACATGCGGCAGCACCCGGACCGCCCCGGCGCCGAAGATCCGGACCAGGGTCGCGCCCACCCCGTGCAGCATGGGGTCACCGGAGGCCACCACGTGCGCGGTGTCGAGACCGTCGAACAGGGTGGGCAAAGCGGGCAGCATGGGCGACGGCCACTCCCGGCGTTGTGCGGCGACGCTGCCGTCGAGCAGTTCCAGTTGCCGCGGTGCACCGTAAACGACGGTGGCCCTGCGCAGTTCGGCGGCTGACGCCGGGGACAGGCCGGCCATCCCGTCGGCGCCGATGCCGACGACGACAATGTTCATCGGTGTCCTCGGCTCTTCGCGCAAGCGCTCATCGGTGTCCTCGGCTCTTCGCGCAAGCGCTCATCGCGGCAACCTGCGCCAAATGGCTTGCGGCACCAGCCGGGTCGCGAAGATCAACGGCCGGATCGCTGCCGGCACCCACACCGCGCCCTTACCCCGGGCCAGCGCCCGCGCCGTCGCCTCGGCCACCTGGCCGGGCGTGCTCGCCAGCGGGGCCGGCTCCATGCCCTCGGTCATGTGACCGATCACGAATCCCGGACGCACGATGAGCACGTGGACGCCGGTGCCGTGCAACGCGTCGGCCAGGCCGCTGGCGAACCCGTCCAGGCCGGCCTTGGCCGACCCGTAGACGTAGTTGGCGCGGCGCACCCGCGCACCGGCGATCGACGAGAACACCACCAGCCGCCCGCTCCCGCGGGCCCGCATCGTCGAGGCCAGCACGGTGAGCAGGCTGACCTGAGCCACGTAGTCGGTGTGCACGACGGACACCGCATGCGCCGGATCCGCTTCGGCGCGCCGCTGGTCCCCGAGCACACCGAACGCCAACACGGCCGTGCCGATCGGACCGACCTCGGCCTCGATCGCCGCGACCAACGCCGGATGCGCGGCGGTGTCGTCGGCGTCGAACTCGCGGACCACCACGGCGGTGGCGCCGGCCGCTTTCAGCGCGGCGACCTGCTCGCCGAGGTCGTCGGCGCGCCGCGCGGCCAGCACGACGGTGTTCCCGGAAGCCAGCCGCACGGCCAGCTCCAGGCCGATCTCGCTGCGGCCGCCGAAGATCACCACGGGACCTGAGGTGGGCGCCCGGGTCGCTTCGCCCCAGCCCGCCGGTGTGTCCTTCATGGCAGCGATTATGGCCTGCGCTAGCGTGGACCCCGATGGCTACTTCCGGTCGCAAGGCGACGACGCGACTGACCAACGATGCCCTGGCGTTCCTGACCGAGCGGCATCTGGCCATGCTGACCACCCTGCGTGGGGACAATTCACCACACGTGGTGGCCGTCGGCTTCACGTTCGACCCCAAGACCCATATCGCCAGAGTGATCACCACGGGCGGCTCGCAGAAGGCCGTCAACGCCGCCGAACGCGGTGTCGCGGTGCTCAGCCAGGTCGACGGTGCACGCTGGTTGTCCCTGGAGGGCACGTCCACCGTCAGCGCCGATCCCGACGACGTGCGCGACGCCGAGCTGCGCTACGCCCAGCGGTACCGCACCCCGCGGGTGAATCCGCGCCGGGTGGTCATCGAGGTGCGCGTGCAGCGCGTGCTGGGCTCCTCGGGTCTGCTGGACCGCGGCGACACCGACGACGACTAGAGCGTCACCGGCCCGATCGGTCAGACGGGCACCACGATCAGTTCGTGCGGGCGGTTGTTCACCGACTCGGCCCCGTGTTCGGTGACGACGACGATGTCCTCGATGCGGGCGCCCCATCGGCCCGGGAAATAGATTCCGGGCTCCACCGAGAAGGTCATCCCCGGTTCCAGCGTCAGGTCGTTACCCGCGACGATGTAGGGCTCCTCGTGCACCGACAGGCCGATGCCGTGGCCGGTCCGATGCACGAACACCTCGGCCAGCCCCTCGTCGGCCAGCACGTCGCGCGCCACCGCATCGACGGCCGCCGCGCTCATCCCGGGCCGGATCGAGGCGACGGCCTCGGCCTGGGCTCGCTGCAGTACCGCGTACTGCCGGGCCACCTCCGGCTCGGGCTCACCGAGGCTGTAGGTGCGGGTGGAATCGGAGTTGTAACCGGGCTCGTAGGGCCCACCGATGTCCACCACGACGATGTCGCCCGCGCGCAGCTCTCGGTCCGAGCATTCGTGGTGCGGGTCCGCCCCGTTGGGACCGGAGCCCACGATGATGAACGCTGCCTCCGAATGGCCTTCGGCCACAATGGCTTCGGCGATGTCGGCGGCCACGTCGGCCTCGGTGCGGCCCGGCACCAGGAACTCCGGAACCCGGGCGTGCACCCGGTCAATCGCCGCACCGGCCTTGCGCAGCGCGTCGATCTCGGCCGCGTCCTTGATCATCCGCAGCCGGCGCAGCACATCGGTCGCCAGCACGGGCACGGTGCCCAGCAGGTCGGCCAAGGGCAGCAGGTGCAGGGCGGGCATGGAGTCGGTGACGGCGGCGAGCCGCCCATCGGGTACGGCGGCGAGAGAGCCCGGCAACGCGTCGGCCACCAGCTGGTACGGGTTCTCCCCGTCGACCCAATCCCGCACCGTCACACCCAGATCCGGCACGGCCGACTCCTTGAGCGAGGCCAGCTCCAGGCGCGGCACCACGATCGTCGGCACCGACCCGTCGGCCGGCAGCACCAGCGCGGTGAGCCGCTCGAACGTCTGCGCGCGCGACCCGACCAGATACCGCAGGTCATAGCCGGGGGTGATGACCAGCCCGGCCAGGCCGGCCTCGGCGGCACCGGCCGCGGCGATCCGAAGCCGTTGGGCGTACACGTCGGTGCTGAAGCGGCTGGAGTGCATGGCGTCGAGGTTAGTGGGCGGCCCGATAGGTGGCGACCTCGACCAGGTTGCCCTCCGGGTCCCGGCAATAGTGCGAGGTCATCGGCCCGAGCGCGCCCGTCTTGGCGACCGGTCCCGCGGTGATCTCGACCCCGCAGGAGCGCAGGTGCGCGCCGATCTCGGCGGCGTCGGCGTCGGCGATGAAACACAGGTCCAGCGAGCCCGGCACATCGGCGTCGGCGGTCACCCAGTCGGCCGCCCCGGTGGGGCGCACGTTGAGTTTCTGCCCACCGAACAGCAGCGCGGTCCGGCCGTCGCCGAACTCTTCCCGGCGCATGCCCAGCACCCGGACGTACCAGTCGATGGTGGCGGCGGTGTCACGGCAATTGAGCACGACGTGGTCGATGCGATCGACGGTGAAGGTCATGCCTCACGCTACTGTCAGGCCGTGCTGCACGACGACAATCCCGGCCCGGTCCTGCTGCTCGACGGCGCCAGCATGTGGTTCCGATCGTTCTTCGGGGTGCCGTCCTCGATCACCGCACCGGACGGTCGGCCGGTGAACGCGCTGCGCGGTTTCCTGGACAACATCGCCGCCCTGGTCACCGCGCACCGGCCGCGGCGGCTGGTGGTGTGCCGTGACGACGACTGGCGGCCGCAGTGGCGGGTCGATCTGATCCCGTCGTACAAGGCACACCGGGTCGCGGTGCCGGAGCCGGCGGGCACCCCGGACATCGAGGAAGTGCCCGACGAACTCACGCCGCAGGTCGACATGATCATGGCGATGCTGGATGCCTTCGGGATCGCGACCGCGGGCGCGGCCGGGTACGAGGCCGACGACGTGCTGGGCACGTTGGCCGCGCGGGAACGACACGACCCGGTGATCGTGGTCAGTGGCGATCGCGACCTGTTGCAGCTGGTCGGCGACGACCCGGTCCCGGTGCGGGTGTTCTACATCGGGCGCGGGCTGGCCAAGGCCACCCTGTTCGGCCCCGCCGAGGTCGCCGAGACCTACGGCGTGCCGATCGACCGGGCCGGACCGGCGTACGCCGAACTGGCGCTCATGCGTGGCGACGCGTCCGACGGGTTGCCCGGGGTGGCCGGCATCGGCGAGAAGACCGCCGCGACCCTGCTGGCGCGATACGGGTCGCTGGCCGCGATCGTGGCCGCGGCGACCGATCCGCGCTCGGCGTTGCCGGCGGCTGCGCGCAAGAAGCTGCTGGCGGCCGCGGACTACATCACCGCGGCCGAGCCGGTGGTCCGGGTCGCCACCGACGCGGCGGTGACGATGTCGACGCCGACCGACACGCTTCCACTGGCCGCGGCCGACCCGGCCCGGGTGGCCGAGCTGGCCGGCGAGTTCGGGGTGACGTCGTCGATCGGCCGGCTGCAGAAGGCGCTGGACAGGCTGTAACCGCCGAACAGACACCGACTCCCGCATTCCTCGACGGGAATGCGGGAGTCGGTGTCTGTTCGCGGGCGGCGCGGGCCTACTTGGGTCGGCCGACCTCGTAGGTGCCCTTGTCGTCCTGGAAGGTCACCGTGACCTGACGCTTGGTGCCGTCGATGCTGACGACGCACTCGAAGCTGTCGCCCTTCTTCACCGTCGGGCTGTTGCCGTCGTTGCAGGTGACGTCCTTGACGTTCTTGGCGCCGTATCCGTTGGCCTCGTCGGTCAGGATCTGCTGCACGCCGGTCTGGGCCGCGTTGACGTCGAGTTTGGTGGTGACGAACCAGCCCGGCTTCCAGAAGCCGAGCACCAGGACCACCGCGACGATGACCGCGGCGAGCAGGCCGACGACCCCACCGATGACGGCGAGGGACTTCTTGGAGCTCTCCTCGGCCGGGACCGGGCCGCCGTACGGCGAGTACTGCTGGTCGTACGGACCGGGCTGGCCGTATTGCTGGGGCTGTCCGTACTGCTGCGCGGCCGGGTCGTACTGCTGCGGCTGGCCGGGGGGCGGGCCGTACTGCGGGTAGCCCTGCGGGGCGTAGGCGGTGGGCTGACCGTACTGGTCGGGCTGCGGCGGGTACTGCTGCGGGTTGTACTGCGGCGGCACCGGCTGGGCGGGCTGCTGGTACTGGGGGTACTGCGGGGTCTGGTATGCCGGCGGCTGCCAGGCCGGTGCCTCGGTGGTGGGCTGCTGCTCGGGCGTGGACGGCGGCTGCCAAGCATGCTGCTCGCTCGGCGGCTGTCCGCCGGACTGCGGCTGCTGACCCGGCCACGCCTGCGTCGGGTCAGATCCCTGCGGTCCGCTCATGTCTCTCCTTGGTTGAGGTCCGTTGGCAACACAGTACCGTTTCGGGTCGGTGAGCAGGCGGAACCGTTGTGTCGCAGCTACGCGGTGTCGATGTCCACCACACCGCGGCGGATCGCGCTGATCGCACGCTTGGCGGTGCTGCGCAGGGCGGCATCGGGCGCGGCGTTGCGGACCTGGTCCAGCAGGTCGAGCACTTGACGGCACCAGCGCACGAAATCACCTGCGGACAGCGGTGATCCGTTGCCGTTGACGTCGGAGGCCAGCAGCGCGGCGGTCAGGTCGCCGGTGGTGGCCCACCGGTAGATGGCCGCGACGAACCCGTCGTCGGTTTCCCGGCTGGGGGCGATGCGGTGCCGGGTCTCGTCGGCGCGCAGCTCCGAGGAGATCCGGCGGGTGCCGGTCAGTGCGCGGCGCAGGGCGGCCGTCGGGATGTCGAACCCTTGCGGCGCCGGGCCGTCACCGCGGGATTCGAACAGCACCGCCGACAGCACCGCGGCCAGTTCGGCGGCGTCCAGGCCGTTCCAGGTGCCGGTGCGCAGGCATTCGGCGACCAAAAGGTCGCTCTCGCTGTAGATCCGGGCCAGAAGCCGGCCGTCGTCGGTGACCGCGGTCGCAGCCCCACGGCCCCGGATGAAACCGCGCTCGGTGAGCAGCACCAGGATGCGGTCGAAGGTGCGGGCCAGTGAGTTCGTCGCGGCGGAGACCTTCTGTTGCAACTGCGCGTTGTCGCGTTCGATGCGCAGGTACCGTTCGGCCACCCGGACCCGCTCTTCGCGGTCGGGCGCCGAATGGACCGGGTGGCGGCGCAGTTGGTCACGCAGGACGGTCAATTCGGGATCGACATCGCGTTCGCCTGCCGGACCGCGCTTGCCCGAGGGCATCCGCAGCCCGGCCGCGGCCGACCGCAGTGCCGACGCCAGATCGCGCCGCACCCGGGGCTGACGATGTTCGACGCGTTTGGGCAGGCTCATCGACCCCAGCGGTGCCGAGGCTCCCGAATAGTCGGCCGACGAGATCCGGCCCGCCCAGCGGTGTTCGGTGAGGATCAACGGGCGGGGGTCGTCGGCGTCCTGGGCAGGCTCGAGCACGACGGCCAGGCCGCCACGCCGGCCCTGGCTGATGGTGATGATGTCGCCGCGGCGCAGACCGGCCAGCGCGTCGTCGGCCGCCTTGCGCCGTTGCAGCCGCGACGCCCTGGACTGGGCGCGTTCCCTGGCCGAGATGTCCGCGCGCAGCCGGGCGTACTCCAGCACCTGATCGTCGCCCAGCTCCTTGGCGATGTCGGCCATCATCTTCTCGCCGCGGCTGATACCCCGCACCAGCCCGACCACCGAGCGGTCGGCCTGGAACTGCGCGAAGGAACGTTCCAGCAACTTGCGGCCCTGCTCCGGGCCGAGCTGGCTGACCAGGTTGATCGTCATGTTGTACGACGGGGCGAACGAGCTCTTGAGCGGGAAGGTGCGGGTGCTTGCCAGACCGGCGACCTCGGCGGGTTCGGCCGAGCTGTCGCGCGGATCCCACAGCACCACGGCGTGCCCCTCGACGTCGATGCCGCGGCGCCCGGCCCGGCCGGTCAGCTGGGTGTACTCCCCCGGTGTCAGCGGCGCGTGCTGCTCGCCGTTGTACTTCACCAACCGTTCCAGCACCACCGTGCGGGCCGGCATGTTGATACCCAAAGCCAGTGTCTCCGTGGCGAACACCGCCTTGATCAAGCCGGCGGTGAACAACTCCTCGACGGTGTGCCGGAACACCGGCAGCATGCCGGCATGGTGGGCGGCCAGCCCCCGCAGCAACCCTTCGCGCCACTCGTGATAGCCCAGCACCACCAGGTCGGATTCGGCCAGATCGGCGCACCGGCGGTCGATGACCTCGGCGATGCGGGCCCGCTGTTCCTCGTCGGTGAGGCGCAACGACGAACGCAAGCACTGTTTCACCGCGGCGTCGCAGCCGGCCCGGGAGAACACGAACGTGATCGCCGGCAGCAGGCCCTCGGCGTCCAGGGTGCTGATCACCTCGGGGCGGGTCGGCATCCGGCTCAGGCTCGGGCGGGCGTTCTGGCGGCGGCCGCCCGAGCGCTCGCGCCCGCGGGACGGCTGCCAGTCGGCCAGCCGGTCGGCCTCGCGTCGGTGGGCGATATGCCGCAGCAGTTCCGGGGCCACCAGCGTGTGGTCGGTGCCCTGGAAGAGGTCGAACAACCGCTTGCCGACCATCATGTGCTGCGACAGCGGAACGGGGCGGTGCTCGTCGACCACGACGGTGGTGTCACCGCGGACCGTCTGGATCCAGCCGCCGAATTCCTCGGCATTGCTCACCGTGGCCGACAGGCTGACCAGCCGGACCTCTTCGGGCAGGTGCAGGATCACCTCCTCCCACACCGCGCCGCGCATCCGGTCGGCCAGGAAGTGCACCTCGTCCATCACCACGTGGGAAAGGCCGTGCAGCGCCGGGGAATCGGCATACAGCATGTTGCGCAGCACCTCGGTGGTCATCACCACCACCGGCGCGTCACCGTTGATCGCCTGATCGCCGGTGAGCAAGCCGATGCGCTCCGCTCCGTAGCGCTGCACCAGGTCGGCGTGCTTCTGATTGCTCAGCGCCTTGATCGGCGTGGTGTAGAAGCACTTGCGCCCGGCCGCCAGCGCGAGATGCACCGCGAACTCGCCCACCACGGTTTTCCCCGCACCGGTCGGGGCGCACACCAGCACGCCGTGCCCGGCCTCCAGGGCCGTGCAGGCCTTGATCTGGAACCCGTCCAGTCCGAAGGGCAGTTGTGCGGCGAACGCACTCAGCTCAGGTGGCGTCGTCATCAACCGGTGAGGATGCCGACGACACGGCGGTCGGCGGCTCGATGGGTTCGGCCGCACCGATCGGGGCGGCCTCGTCGTCGGGAACCTCCTCCAGCGCCGCGCGGCGCGCCTTCTGCCGGTCGTGCAGGCGGGCGATCTGGATGGCGAATTCCAGCAGCACCGTCAGGGCGCACGACAGCGCCAGCATGGAGAACGGATCCGAACCCGGGGTGGCGAAGGCGGCGAACACGAACAAGCCGAAGATCAGCCCGCGCCGCCACGCCTTGAGCTTGTCGTAGCTGAGCACGCCGATCATGTTGAGCATGATGATCAGCAGCGGGAATTCGAAGCTGATGCCGAACACCAGCAGCAGGTTGATCAGGAAACCGAAGTACTGATCGCCGTTGAGCGCGGTCACCTGCACGTCGCTGCCGACGGTGAGCAGGAAGTCCAGCGCCTTGGCCAGCACCACATACGCCAGCACCGCACCGGTGATGAACAGGGCGGCGCCGAACCCCACGAACAGCATCGCGAAGCGGCGTTCCTTCTTGTACAGGCCGGGGGTGATGAACGCCCAGATCTGGTACAGCCACACCGGGCAGGCCAGGACCACGCCGGCGGTCAGCGCGACCTTGAGGCGCAGCATGAACTGGTCGAAGGGTGCGGTGGCCAGCAGCCGGCACGCACCGTCGGCCGAGATCGAGGCCCGCGCCGACGGCGGCAGCGCACAGTACGGGCCGCGCAGCCATTCGCCCAGGCTGTGGAAGCCGAAGAACCCGTGCGTGTACCAGAAGAAGCCCAGCGTGGTGGTGACGACGACGGCCGCCATCGCGATCAGCAACCGGTTGCGCAGTTCGGCCAGATGGTCGACGAGCGACATCGTGCCGTCGGGGTTGACCCGGGCCCGGCGCTGCCGCGGGTCGAGCTTCTTGAAGATTCCGGGCTTCGGTGACATGTCTGGGCACGCCTAAAGCCGCGGCATCAGGCCGCGGCGGACTGGCGCGATGGCCTCAGGCCGGCCGTTTGTCGGAGGTCTGCTCGGGCGCGGGAGTGTCGACCCGCTCCGAGGTGATCGGCTTGGCCGGTTCGGTGGAGTCGGAATGCGACTCGGCCTGCATCTCTTTGATCTCCGACTTGAAGATCCGCATCGACTTGCCCAGCGAGCGCGCCGCGTCCGGCAGCTTCTTGGCGCCGAACAGCAGGACGAACACCGCGATGACGATCAACCAATGCCAGGGTTGAAGACCGCCCATTCAGTCACCTCCAAAAGATTGACGCCGAGTCTACCCGTCTTCGTAGGCGCGCAGTGCCGCCGCGGCCGACTCGCGCACCCGGGCCGCCAGCGCCTCCGGCGCCAGCACCCGTACCGCCGAGCCGAAACCCAGCACAAAGCGGGCCATCCAGGCGTCCGAGGCGTAGGTCATGGCCGCCTCGAACGACCCGCCGGGCAGCTCGCGCAGCACGCGCAGCGGGTAGTAGTCGAACATCCAGGCGGCCGACCGGTCGATCAGCAGTGTCGCCGACGGCAGCGCGGGGTCGGCGTCGAACAGCGAGGTGTCGGGCTCGGCAGCCACCGCCGGCTCGGGTGGGGTGGCCGGTTCGTCGAGCACCTCGGCGCGCACGATCCGGTCGAACCGGAACAGTCGCACGCCTTCGGCGGACCGGCACCAGGCCTCCAGGTAGCTGTTGTCGCCGACCAGCACCACCCGGATGGGGTCGACGGTGCGCACCGACACCGCATCGTGGGAGGCCGAGTGGTACTCGATCGACAGCGCGCGCCCGGTGCGCACCGCGGCCCGCACGGCCGCCGCGGCGGCGTTCTCCACCGGCGTGGGATCCGGGTGTTCGCCGAGGACCGCGAGTTGCTCCCCGGCCGCCGACTCGATCTTGGCGATCGCGCTGCGCGCGGCCTCGGGGTCGACCATGCCGGGCACGTCGAGCAGTGACCGCAGCGCGACCAGGATGCCGGTGGCCTCCGGTGAGGTCAGCCGCAGCGGCCGGTCCACCCCGGCGGAGAACGTCACCTCGACGGTGTCGTCGGTGAAGTCGAAGTCGATGAGATCGCCGGGGCTGTAGCCGGGCAGCCCGCACATCCACAGTTGCGCGATATCCGCGTCGAGTTGTTTTCGGGACACGCCCAGGGCGGCCGCGGCCTCCGATCGGGTGACCTTCGGGTTGGCCTTGAAATACGGCACCATGTTGAGCAGCCGGACGAGCCGCTCGGACACTTGACTCACGCGCGATCCGCCTCCGGCTTCTCGCTGGACGTCACTTGCCCTCCGACCCCCGCCTGGGCCCGCAACCGGCTCACCACATCCTCACGTAACGCCTGCGGCTCCAACGCCACCGCGTCACAGCCGTAGCCGGCGATCTCCCTGGCCAGCCGGTCGGACATGCCGATATCGACGGTGATCACCTCGCCGGAACGGCCACCGAAGCTCTGCGGCTGGGTGTGGGTGGCCTGCCGGCGCAGCGCCGTGGCCCGGCCGTCGGCGATCCACACCCGGGCCTGCTCCCCCGTCGGGACCTCCGACACCACCCGGGCCACCAGCGCGCGCAGATTCACCCCGGCCGGCTTGTGCACCGCGCCCGGCGGGCCGACCGGCACCGGCACGCTGCCGATCCGGGACAGCCGGAAGGTCCTGGTGTCGTCACGGTCGCGGTCGTGCCCGACCAGATACCAGCGGCCCCGGTGGGTCACCACACCCCACGGCTCGACGGTGCGGGTCAGGAACGGCTCGCTGCGCGCCGGGCGGTGGTCGAACTGGACCGCGTGCCCGGAATCGATGGCGGACAACAGAACTCGCAGTACCTCCTCGGAGCCGCGCAGCCCGGGCAGGTTCGCCGTCGAGGTGATCGCCACATCGGCGTCGGCGTCGACGTCCACCCCGGCGGCCCGCAGCTTGAGCACCGCGCTCTGCGTCGCGGTGACCAGTTCCGGCGATTGCCACAGCTGGGTCGCCACCGCCACCGCGGCGGCCTCGTCGGCGGTCAGCTGCACCGGCGGCAGCGCGTACGCGTCACGGTTGATCCGGTACCCCTCGGTTGGGTCGAAGGCGGACACCCGGCCGGTCTCCAGTGGGATGCCCAGGTCGCGTAGCTCGTTCTTGTCCCGCTCGAACATCCGGGAGAACGCCTCATCGCTGGGGCTGTCCGCGTAGCCGGCGACCGAGCTGCGGATCTTCTCCGCGGTGAGGTAGTTACGGGTGGCCAGCAGCGCGATGACCAGGTTCATCAGCCGCTCGACCTTGGATGTCGCCACTCGGCACAGCTTAGCGGGGGTTCACCCGGCTTCCGGTGCGGCGCTCCGGTCCACCGCGGCCGCGGCGTCGAGCAACCGGGTCTGCGCGACGGTGCGTGCCACCCCGTGCCGATGCAGCGCGTCGACCAGCTGACCGAACGTGCGGCAGACGGTGACCCGCCCGGTGCGGTCGGTCACCGTCCACGCGCGCTCGGCGACCCGGACGGTGAGCCCCGGGCGCAGCCGCGCCGCCGTCGCTGCCACCGCGGCGCGCCGCCGCGGACCGGAGATCCGTGCCGCCATCGGGTCGTGCGGGCCGCCGCCGCATCCGCCGCACATCAGGGCATCACGTCACCGGAGTTGGGCCCGAGCACCTGGCCGACGAACAGGTTGCCGCCCGGATCGGAGCCCAGCAGCACGGCGGTCGGCGCCACCTCGTCGGGGGTGCCGAACCGGCCCAGCGGCAGATCGGATCGCTTGGCCGCCTTCCAGTCGTCGTCGATCCCGGCCAGCAGCGGCGTCTCGATGGGCCCGGGAGCGATCGCGTTGACCAGCACCCCGCGTGAGGAGACCTCCAGCGCAAGGGATTTCGTCATCGCGATGACACCGGCCTTGGCGGCCGCGTAATGGGCCAGCGATGCGCCGCCCTTGATGGCCAGCTGGGAGGCGACGTTGACGATGCGGCCGCCGCCGCGCGCCAGCATGCCGGCCAGCACCGCCCGGTTGAGCAGGAAGACGCTGGTGAGGTCGATGTGCAGGGTCTCCTTCCACTGTGCCAAGGTCATGTCGGCCAGCGAGGATTGGGTCAGGATGCCGTGCGAGGTGACCAGGATGTCGATGCGGCCCAGCGCCTCCTCGGCGGCGGCGATCACCGCGGCCACCTGATCCTCGTCGGTGGCATCGAGGACCAGGCCGGCGTCGGCGCCGAGCTCGGCCGCGACAGCGCCGACGCCGGCGTCGCGGTCGGCGAGGATCACCCGGGCGCCGGCGGCCAGATAATGCGCGGCGATGGCGCGGCCGATACCGCTGGCGGCGCCCGTCACCACGGCCGTCCGCCCACTCAGCAGGTCGGTGTGCGGGATGCTCATGTGTCTCTCCTCGAGTCGGGTCAGTCGCGCATGGCGACGGTCAACGCCCCGTCGACGATGATCGCCTGACCGCTGACGTAGGACGCACCGGCGCCGGCCAGGAAGGCCGCGACGGCGGCCACCTCTTCGGGCCGGCCCACCCGGCCGGCCGGGATGTAGCCGCCTGCCTGCCGAAGCCCTTCCGGTCCAAGGGAATTGACGGCGTCGAGGGACTGCGGCGTCTCGATCAGCCCGGGGATGATGGCATTGGCACGGATACCGCGCGGGCCGAATTCGACGGCCAGGCTGCGCACCAGGCCGATGACACCGGCCTTGGCGGTGGCGTAGTGCGCGTGTTCGCCCCACCCGTAGACACCCCCGGCGATCGAGGACACCGCCACGATCGAGCCACCGGCGCCGAGGTGGCGGACGGCGGCCCGCGCGGTGCGCATGACCCCGTGCAGGTCGACCGACAGCACGTCCCCCCATTGGTCGTCGGTCATCGCGGCGAACGGGGCGGCGCGCAGGATGCCGGCATTCGCGATCGCGGTGTCCAGCCGGCCCCACCGTTGCACGGCCTGCTCGACGAACCCCTCGACCGAGGCCGTGTCGCGGACGTCCACCTCGATGACGGCGCCGTCACCGCCGGCCTGCCGCACCGCGGCCAGGGTGCGTTCCGGGTCGTGTGGATCACCGGCGAAACTGCCGATGCCGACCCGGTATCCGGACGTGGCCAGCGCCACGGCGGTGGCGGCGCCGATGCCCGATGCGGCACCCGTGATGACGGCGACCGGCGCCGCTGCGGCCGTCACGCCGCGGCCTTCTCGGCGTCGCCGACCGGAGCCACGGTGCGGGCGAACAACACCGCGACCGCGGAGAGGACCGCGCCGACGGCACCGACGTACAGCGCGGCGGCCGAATACGGCACCGCCGCGGCGGTCAGCGCGGTCAGGATGAATCCGGCGACGATCGCCCCCGGTTGGCTCATCGCGCCGATGAACGAGCTGCCGGTGGCCCGGCATTCCACGGCGAAACACTCGGCCTGGAAGAACAGGATGGCCGCGTACGGACCGAGCAGGAAGAACAGCCCCATCATGTACGTGACGATCACGTAGACCGGCGTGCTCGGACCGAGCAGCATGGCCGCGAAGAAGCCACCGGACAGCAACCAGCCGACCGCAATCGTGTTGCGCCGCCCGAACCGGTCACCGGCCCAGCCGTGCGCAAGATAGCCCAGCGCGCCGACCAGGTTCGACACCACCACCATCAGCAGGGTGTTCGACGCGTCGATGCCCTTCCCGGTTTCCAGCACGGTGGTCCCGAGCACCGAGAACGTCTGAATGGCAAACCAATTGAACAGCCAGGCGACCGACAGCACGACGGTGTTGCGTAGATGGACACCGTGGAAGATGCGCCGGAACGGTGCGGCGGTCTCCTGGTCGACATCGTGCGCGGCGGCCAGCCGGGCCGCGCCCGCCGCGTCGCCGTCCTTGCGCAGCTTGCGGATGCGTTGTTGCAGTTCGAATTGCGGGCTCTCGCGCAGGGTCCGGCACAGCAGCGCCACCAGGATCGCCGGAACGGTGGCCAGCAGGAAGGCCAGCCGCCAGGCGTCGGCGCCGAAGACCGCGCTCACCACCGCGACGAACCCGGCCGCCAGCAGCGCGCCCAGCGGCCACCCGGTCTGCACCATCGAGTAGACGAATCCGCGGTTGCGCCGGACCTTTTCGTCCTCGGTCAGCTCGTAGAGCTCGTTGAGGTAGGTGGCGTTGACGGATTGTTCGGCCAGCCCGAGTCCGCTGATGGAGCGCACGCCGATCAGCGAGGCGGCCCCTGCGGTGGCGGCAGTGGCCGCCGAGGAGGCCGCGGTGCCGGCGACCGAGATGATCATCCCGCGGCGCCGGCCGAGCTTGTCGACCATGGGACCGACGCCCAGCACCACGACGGCGGTTCCCACGCTGACCAGTGTGGAGACCAGCAGGGCGTAGCTGGTGCTCCAGCCGAACGACTCCTCGATTCTGGGCAGCAGCGTGCCGAACAGGATGAAGTCGTAGACCGCGATGGTCCAGGCCAGGAACGCGATGCCGCTGGCGCGGCGGGTCTCGCGGGCCGAAACCCGCCGTAGTGTTGGTTTTTGGGTGTCTTCGGGCGCGGGGTTCATACTGGAGGTCCTCCGGTGGGTCGTGCGGATGGTTGACGTGGGCTGCATCGGTGGGCCGGGTCGGGGTGTCGGGTCGCAATCGCCACCCCGGCTCCGGTGTTGGGACTAGGTGACCGGGTTTCGCGGCCGGCGGGCCAGGAAGTCGTCGGCGATCGCGTCGAACGTGGTCCAGGTGACGCCGGCGTGCGTGTTGATGTGTTCGATCAGGCGTTCCAGCATGAGCAGTACCTGCGGACGTCCGGACACATCCGGGTGGATGGTGAAAGTGAAGACGGCATAGTCGGATTCGCGATACACCCAATCGAATTGATCGCGCCACATCTCCTCGATGTGCCGCGGGTTCACGAAGCCGTGGCTGTTGGGGCTGGTCTTGATGAACATCATGGGCGGCAGGTCGTCGAGGTACCAGCTGGCCGGGATCTCGACGAGGTCGGTTTCGGTGCCGCGGGTCAGCGGTTTCATCCACGCCGCGGCGGGCTTGTCGTAATCGATGGGCGTCCACTCGTCGCCGACGCGCACGTAGTAGGGCTCGAAGTCGCGGTGCATCAGCGAGTGGTCGTACTTGATACCGCGCTCGATCAACAGTTCGTTGGTGACCCTGCTGAATTCCCACCACGGCGCGACGTAGCCGGTGGGCCGCCGGCCCGCCCTGGTGGTGATGAGATCGATGCAGTAGTCCAGGATGTCGGACTCCTGCTGGCGGCTCATCGCGATCGGGTTCTCGTGGCTGTAGCCGTGCAGCCCGATCTCGTGCCCGGCGGCCACCACCTCGTCGAACTGGGCGGGGAAGGTCTCGATCGAGTGGCCGGGCCAGAACCATGTGGTGCGCAGGCCGTAGCGGTCGAACAGCCGGTTGAGGCGGGGCACCCCGACCTCACCGGCGAAGACGCCGCGGGAGATGTCCCCGGGTGACTCCTCGCCACCGTACGAGCCGAGCCACCCGCCCACGGCGTCGACGTCGACGCCGAAGGCCACAAAGATGTTCTTGCCGGATCCGTTGGTCATGTTGATGATTCCTTTCGACGATGACGGTTATGCGTAGGTCGGAAGTGCCGCCCTGACCGCTGCCGGGGACCGATCCCCCGACAACAGCAGCGCCAGCACGATCCGGGCTTGTGATGCCGGCAGTCCCACCGCGACGGCGCCCGCGGCCACCAGATCGCTGCCGCCGCCGGCCCCGTACACGGGCAGCACCGGCCCGGCCGCGACCCGGGTGGCCAGCGCCACCACCACGCCGTCGGCGACCAGGTCGGCCACGGCGTCGGCGACACCGGGCGGGGCGTTGCCGATTCCCATGCCGGCCAACACGATTCCGCGGGCACCGGCCCGGGCGGCGGCCCGCAGGAGGGTGTCGTCACCACCGGGATAGGCCGCGACGATGTCGACCCGGACGGCGCCGAACGCCGCGCCCGGGTGGGACAGGACGGGCGGCCGGGCCGGCACGCTGTGCATGGTGACCCTGCGGGAATGCACCACCCCGGCGGTGCCGGCCGGATTGCCGAACGCCGCAAGGTCGACGGTGTGGGCCTTGCGCACACCGCGGGCGGCGAAGACCGACCCGGCAAACACCACCAGCACGCCGTGTCCGCGGGCGGCCGGATCGGCGGCGACGGCCACCGCGTCGCCGAGATTGCGGGGTCCGTCGGTGTCGGGGATATCGGCGGCGCGCTGCGCGCCGGTCAGCACGACCGGCCGGTCGTCGGCATGCAGCAGATCCAGCAGCATCGCCGTCTCTTCCAGCGTGTCGGTGCCGTGGGTGATCACCACACCGTCCACGTCCGCCCGCGCGGCGGTGCGGGCCACCTCGTCGGCGACGCAACGCATATCGGCCAGCGACATCCGGTACGAGCCGACCCGCAGCAGGTCATGCGCCTCGATGGTGATGCCGTCACCGGTTTCGACACCGGCCAGCACGGCCGTCGCGTCGTCCACCGCGACGACGGCGTCCGGGGTGCTGCGCGACGAGATGGTGCCACCGGTGGTGAGGACAACAACGTGAGGCAACTGAAGAAAACCCGTTCCGTAGTGGGGAGACGACCGGCTGCCAGCCGGCTCCCGGCCAATGAAACACCACCCCGGGCGTTTACACAATCGTTTGGGCCAATCGTTTGTGTAAACTCCGTGAAACATGGTGATCCGCCGCCGTTAAGGTGTGAGCTGCACCGTGTGAGCTGCACAGTGGACCGATGGGCCGAGCCGGCGCTCGAGGAGGTAGCGATGACCGACCCAGGCGTATCGGCCGCGGGCCGGCTCGCCCCCGTCACGCTGCGGATGATCGCCGAAGAGGTGGGCGTGAGCGCGTCCACGGTGTCACGGGTGCTCAAGGCCGACGGGGACGCCGCGCACCGCTGGGCGTCGGCCCAGACCGTGGCGCGGATCAGGGAATGCGCCGCGTCCAGGGCCTACCGGCCGAATCCGCACGCGGCCAGCCTGCGCACCGCCAAATCGGGTCTGGTGGGCGTGCTGGTGCCCCGGTTGCAGGATTTCGTGTTGGCCACCATCTACGAGGGCATCGAAGAGGCCGCGACGGACAACGGCTACTCGACGTTCGTCACCAACTCGCTCGACGACCCGGCCAACAAGGTGTCCCGGACGGACATGATGTTGCAGCGCCGCGTCGAAGGGATGATCTTCGGCGACGCCCACCACGACGATCCCCTGCTGGCCGACCTGGCCGCCCGGGGTGTGCCGTTCGTGCTGGTGTCCCGCCGCTCGGGTACGCATCTCTCGGTCACCTGCGACGATCTGCTCGGCGGCCGGTTGGTGGGCCGGCGGCTGGTGGACGCCGGCCGGCGCGATCTCGGCGTGCTGGCCGGTCTGCCGTTCGCGTCCACGGCCATCGAACGCACCAAGGGCGCGGTGGACGCCTTCGCCGAGGCCGGCCTGCAGGTGCCCGACGACCGCATCGTGTGGGGACCGTTCGACGCCGCCGGTGGCCGGCAGGCCGCGGAGAAGCTGTTGGCCGGTGAGCCGTACCCGGACGCCATCTTCGCCACCAACGACTTCGCCGCGATCGGCGCGCTGGGCGTGCTGCGCGACCGCGGCCTGCGCGTCCCGGAGGACGTTGCGCTGATCGGCTACAACGACATTCCGATCGCCGCCGAACTGCCGACACCGCTGACCACCGTGCACTCGCCCATGCACCAGATGGGGCGCCGCGGGGTCGAATTGCTGATCGACATCCTGGGCGGCGGCACACCCGAATCGGAGCGGCTGACCCCGACCCTGGTGGTGCGCGACTCGGGCTGAGCGCTACATGCTCGCAATCAGGCGCTTGACCCGCTCGTCGACCGACCGGAACGGGTCCTTGCACAACACCGTGCGCTGGGCTTGGTCGTTGAGCTTCAGGTGCACCCAGTCGACGGTGAAGTCGCGGCCGGCTTCCTGTGCGGCACTGATGAACTCGCCGCGCAACTTGGCCCGGGTGGTCTGCGGCGGAGTGTTCACCGCGGCCTCGATCTCCTCGTCGGTGGTGACGCGGGCGGCCAGCCCCTTGCGCTGCAGCAGGTCGAACACCCCGCGGCCGCGTTTGATGTCGTGATAGGCGAGGTCGAGCTGGGCGATCTTCGGGTCCGACAGCTCCATGTCGTAGCGGTCCTGGTAGCGCTGGAACAGTTTGCGCTTGATCACCCAGTCGATCTCGGTGTCCACCTTGGCGAAATCCTGGCTCTCCACCGCGTCGAGCTGGCGGCCCCACAGGTCGACGACCTGCTCGACCTGCGGGTTGGATTCCCTGGTCTGCAGGTACTCGACGGCGCGGCCGTAGTACTCGCGCTGGATGTCCAGCGCGCTGGCCTGCCGGCCGCCGGCCAGCCGGACCGGCCGGCGCCCGGTCAGGTCGTGGCTGACCTCACGGATGGCCCGGATCGGGTTGTCCAGCGAGAAGTCCCGGAAGGCCACCCCGGCCTCGATCATCTCCAGCACCAGCGAGGCGGTGCCCACCTTGAGCATGGTGGTGGTCTCGCTCATGTTCGAATCACCGACGATGACGTGCAGCCGGCGGTACTTCTCGGCGTCGGCGTGCGGCTCGTCGCGGGTGTTGATGATGGGCCGGGACCGGGTGGTGGCGCTGGAGACGCCCTCCCAGATGTGCTCGGCGCGCTGGCTCAGGCAGAACGTCGCCGCCTTGGGGGTCTGCAGCACCTTGCCCGCACCGCAGATCAGCTGGCGGGTCACCAGGAAGGGCAGCAGCACATCGGAGATCCGGGAGAACTCCCCCGCGCGCACGATCAGGTAGTTCTCGTGGCAGCCGTAGGAGTTGCCCGCGGAGTCGGTGTTGTTCTTGAACAGGTAGATGTCGCCGCCGATGCCTTCGTCGGCGAGCCGCTGTTCGGCGTCGATCAGCAGATCCTCGAGCACGCGCTCACCCGCCCGGTCGTGGGTGACCAGCTGTGCCAGGTTGTCGCACTCGGCGGTGGCGTACTCCGGATGCGAGCCCACGTCGAGGTACAACCGGGCCCCGTTGCGGAGAAAGACGTTGGAGCTGCGGCCCCAGGACACCACCCGCCGGAACAGATAGCGGGCAACCTCGTCCGGGCTGAGCCGACGATGACCGTGGAAAGTGCAGGTCACGCCAAATTCGGTCTCGATACCCATGATCCGTCGCTGCACACAATCGAGCTTACGGGGTGGGTCTCGGTAAAGGTGGGTAAGACTCCCCAAGTCGTCCCCACCGCTAAGTCGTCCGCACCACGGTGATGGTGGTCCACGCCCCGACGTGGATGCGGTCGCCGTCGGCCAGCGCGATCTCCTGCCCCTGCGGCAGCCGGTCGTCGCTGCCGTTGAGGCTGGTGCCGTTGGTGGAGCCGATGTCGGTGATGGTCAGGCCGCCGTCGCGCAACCGCAGCACGGCGTGTTGGGTGGACACCCCGCGGTCGACCGGGTGCAGGGCCAGGTCGATCTGGGGGTCGACCCCCTTGTCCGGGTTGCGCCTGCCGATCAGGGTGACGTCCTGGTCCAGCGGGATGCGGCGTTGCGGGAAATAGTCCGGGAAGTCGACGGTGTCCGGGCCCTCGCGGGCCAGCACCCGCTGATAGAACTCCGGATCGGCGGCGACGACGGCGGTCCAGGTGACCGCGGGCGCGGACGCTGCGGCATCGGGCGGGGGTGCGTCGGGTGCCGGCAGCGCCGAATCGTGGCCGCACGCCTCACAGAACCGGCCGCTGATCGGCGCCCCACACGCCGGGCACTGCGCCGCAGGGGCCGGCGCCGGCGGCGGGGCCGGTGGCACCGGGTCCCCGATCGGTGACCCGCACACATCGCAGAAGTCGGCGGTGGCCGACGTATGTCCCTCGACGCAGGTCGGCATCAGCTGTCCCCCGCTTCCTTGCGTACCCGTGCGGTCTTGGTCGACCGCGCATCGAGTGCCATCTCGTCGGCCGCGGCCACCTCGCGGCGCAGCGCCACGGTGCCGGTGCGCTCGTCCACCTCGACGACGCCGCGCAGCAGTTTCGCGGTCCCGGAGTTGCCGGACTCCATCGCGAGGTCCATGGCCCGTTGCAGCCGGGCGGTGGCGGTCTTGACGTCGCCTTCCTTACGCGCGCTCAGACCCTCCTGCACGGCCTGGGCCAGCTCGGCCTGACCGGTGTAGTGCGCCACCCGGCGGCTGATCACCGCCGACAGCGAGGTATCGGCCGTCCACACCGCCTTCACCAGTCCCTGCCCCAGAATCTGTTCACCGGCAACGACACTCACGCGCGCCGCGAGTTTCTCTCGGCCCACGTCGGCGGGCTCGACCTCCACCTGGATGTGGTAGTCGCGTTCCTCGGCGCCCCAGGAGCCCAGCGGATACTCCCCCACCTGCGCGCCCGCCTCGGCCCGGCGCGCGGTGAGGTCCTCGACGGTGGGAGCCACCTGTTTGACGAAGGCCACCCGAGCACCCGCCGGCGTCCACAACCGCAGGGTCAGCCCGGCGATCGACTTGCTCATCGAGGTGCGCATCATGGCGGCGAAATCGTCGGCCAGATCCTCCGGGTCGGCCACGATGTCGACGGTGCCCAGCAGTGCCGAGGAGATCGCGCGCAGCTCGTCGACCTGCCAGTCGGTGCCCACGCCGCGGCAGTCGCAGGTGAATTCGCCCTCGGCCAGACCGATCTGCTCGCCGAGCGCCTCCGGGGTTTCGTGCTCGTTCTTGCCGTCGGTCAGCAGGATGGCGTGGATGATCGCGCCGGGATGGGCGGCGACCACCCCGCGCACATGCGCCAGCCAGGTGCCCATCGCGGTACCCCCCTTGGGCCGCAACGCGTCCACCGCCCGTAACGCCTCGGCCCGGGTGGCCGCCGACGCCGGGACCGGCCAGCCGTCCGGCGGGTAGACGTAGGTGGCGCGTTCGGTGCCGGCGATGATCGTGAAGTAGGTGCCGTCGACCAATTCCCCGATGGCGGCCGCGGTGGCCCGCTTGGCCTCGTCGAATTTGGTGGCCGGCGATCGCATCGAGGTGGAGCAGTCGATGATGATCGCCTCCACCCGGTCGGTGGCGTCGGCGACGGCGATACCGTCGGGCACCGTGACGCTGACGATGGCATCCACCGTCCCGGAACCCTCGGCGATGTAGTGGTTGTGGTCGACGTCAACCGAAATGCCCTGCGGTCCAGCATTACTCATGACGATCCTCCGATCGGGATGACGGCCACCGTGATGTTGTCGGCGCCGCCGGCGGCCAACGCATGGTCGGTCAGCGCCCGCGCCGCGGTCACCGCGTCGGTGCGGACGCAGATGTCGCGCAGCGCGTCGGGCTCGGGCAGGTAGTTCCACAGTCCGTCGCTGCACACCACCAGCGCACCGGGCCCGGTCACGGTGAGGGTGTGCACGCTGTGCGCGGTCCACGGCGTGGGCTCGGCGTCGGCACCGAGCCAGCGGGTCAATGTGTGGGCGCCGCGCAGCACCGCCTCGGACTGTGGCGCGGCACCCGCGGCGATCAGCTCCTGGGCCAGCGAGTCGTCGACGGTGAGCTGCCGCGCGACCGCGGGCGGCTCGGGCAGCCAGTAGGAGCGGCTGTCGCCGACATTGCCCACGGTCACCTCCGCACTGCCCTCGCCGGGCAGCACGATGACCGCGGTGAACGTGCACGAACCGGGGATCCCGGGACCGGCCGTCGGTGCCGCCGCTGCCGCGGCCAGCCCGGCATACATGGCGGCCACCGCGTCCCGCGAACCGGACAGCGCGTCGAGCATCGCCGCCACCGCCGCCTGCGCAGCCGCACCGGAGGCCACCTGAGGATTGACCGACGTCGACACGCCGTCACACACCACGACGGCGATCGCGTGCGGCCTGCCCCCGTCGGAGGCCGCGAGAATCCCCACCGCGCCGGCGTCCTCGTTGCGGGCGTGCTCGAGACCGCGGTCGGTGACCATCGCGACACCGCCGAGGCCCGCCTCGTCTCGGTCCGGTTCGGCCCGCAACTGACCACACACCGTGCAGTACCCGTCGGCACCCACCGCCGCACCACAGTCGGCACACGGCCCGACGGCGCGGCCGGGACGCGGGATGGCGACGGTGGTCGCGCCGGCCAGTGCCGCGCCACAACTCTCACAGAACCGGTCGGCAGGATGGGTGGGCTGCGCGCAGCGCGGGCAGCCGGTGCCGGGCAGCACCCCCGTCATACCCGGGTCCTCGGCCGGATCGCATTGGCCTGCTCCACGAACGCGATTCGGTCCCAGATGGTTCGGCTGCCCTGGGCCAGGTCGCGGTAACGCTGCTCCATCCCGCGCCGGATCCCGGCAATGTCGAACGGGTACCCGAGCAGTGTCGCGGCGGATCCGGTGTGGCCGGCCTGCAGCCAGCTCAGGGCCGCGCCCAGTACCTCCAGATCGATCTGCGCCCGTTTGGTGGCCGATTCGATGGTCAGCGCCGCGGCCCGGGCACCGGCGTCGGCCAGGGTCGGTTCGTCCAGATCCGCGGCGCCACGCCCGTCCAACAAGATCTCGATGGCGGTGGCGCCGGCGGCGGTGAAATACGCCGACGCCGACGGGACTTCGTCGAGTGCGGCGATCGCCGCGGCCCGGTCGCCGGCGCGGGCGCGCCGCCGCGCCAACCCGAATGCCGCGCTGACGTAGCCGTGGTCGGTGCGCCAGACGGTGTCGTAATACCTTGCCGCGGTGGCGTCCAGGGCGCCGCTGAGTTCGGCGACCGCGGCCAGCGCCAACTTCGGCGCCAGCTCACCGGGCAGGGTGGCCAGCACGGTGTCGAATTCCTGTGCGGCGCTGTCGAAATTGCCCTCCAAGACGGCGCACTGGCCGCGGTACCAGGACAGCCGCCAGTCCCCGGGAATCAGTGCGTCCAGCTTGGCCAGCCGCTTGCGCGCCGCCGCCGGCGCGCGCATCTCCAGATCGGCGCGGGCCAGGCGCAGCGGGATCTCCACCGAGTCCGCTGCGCCACCGGCCAGTTGCAGTGCCTGCTCCAGCTGGGCCGCCGGGGTACCGCTGGTGGTGGCCAACACCGCCGCACCCGGATCGGTGAGATCGACGCTGGGTACCGGAAGCGCGGTGATCACCTCGATCCGATCGGCCGGGGCGACCCTGCCGATGCCGAAGGCCCCGCGCTGCTGGCTGAAGTGCAGCGAGACCCGGGGTTCCGGGCGCGTACCGCCGGCCGCCACGATCTCGTACAACACCCCGGTGAGTTGGTCGGCCAGCTCGGCCATCGAGGAGAACCGGCAGGCCGGATCCGGATCGGTGGCCCGCTGCAGCGCCCGGTGCAACGACTCGTGGGCGGCCAGCACCGGCACCGTATCCGGGCCCGGCAGCTCGGCGACGAAATGGCCGTTCTGTTGCGGCACATCCATGACCAGCACGGCCAGCGTGCGGCCCACCGTGTAGACATCGCTGGCGACGGTCGGCCCGGTCCTGGCGATCTCGGGCGCCTGGTAGCCGATGGTGCCGTAGATCGCGCTGTCCTGATCGTCCATGGCGATGACCGCGCCGAGGTCGATGAGCTTGAGCTGCTCGTCGGTCTGCATCACGTTGTCCGGTTTGAAATCGCAGTAGGCCAGGCCCTGGCCGTGCAGGAAATCCAGCGCCGGGGCGATCTCGACGATGTAGGCGACCGCCTGATCCGGTGGCAGCGGACCGTTGTGCGCCTTGCGGATCTGTTTGAGTGACGTACCGCCGACGTACTCCATCACGATGAAACCGACCGGCACGCCGGACGGGCCGGGGTGCTGGACGAAGTTGTAGATCCGGACGATGCTCGGGTGCTCCACCTCCGCCAGGGCCAGCACCTCGGCGGCCGCGGCGGCCATCGCGTCCTTGTCGCCCGAGTTGAGCAGACCCTTGAGCACCACCCAGCGGTTGTGCACATTGCGGTCGATCGCCAGGTAGATCCAGCCCAGCCCACCGTGCGCCAGGCAGCCCTGTACCTCGTACTGGCCGGCCACCAGATCGCCGCGGGACAGCATGGGCACGAAGGAATAGCGGCTGCCGCAGGCGGTGCAGAACCCTTCGGGCCGTCCCGGCGCACCGTCGCGGCCGCGCCCGACGGGCTTGCGGCAGTCCGGGTTCCCGCAGAACCGGCTACCCTCGGGCACCTTGGGATCGACCATGATCGCCGCGGCCGGATCACCTTTGGGGATCCGGGGTATGGAGACCACCCCGGCACCCAGCCGGCCCCGCGCGCTGGCGGCCGATCGCGACGAGCCGCTCCGCGCGGTACGGGCCGAGCGCGCCGACGTGCTACCGGTGGTCCACGAAGGTGCTCCGGCCGCCGTGGCAGCCGATGGCTGCTGCAATGCCGGTGCGCTGCCACACACATCGCAATACCCGTCCATGACGGTGCCGCCGCAATCCGGCTCGGCACACTTCATCTGGCCGCCTCCCGCTTCTGGGCGAGGATCTGCTGGAAATCGGAGATCGCCCGGGTCACCTCGCGCAGATCGCACGGGCGCCGCGACAGCAGACCGGCCGCGATCCGGCCCGAGGCCAACAGATCCCGGTCCTCCCCCAGACCCAGCCGGGCGGCCTTGGTCTGGTAGACCTCCAGCCGGCCGGCGAGTTCGGCGCGCCGGTCCAGCAGCCCCTGGGCCAGACGTTCGTCCTCGTCGAGCACGCGCTGGGCTTCGTCGATGCGCCGCTGCAGGGCACGCAGTGCCGCAGGATCGACGGCGGTCAGCGCGGCCAGTTCGGCGCGCAGCCCCGGTTCGGCGTCCGGGTGGGAGGGCAGCGGTCCGCACAGCACGTGCCGGCGGGCCCGATCCCGAACCTGGCCGGCGCGCGCCACCGACGCACGCAGCCTGTCCAGCGCGCCCGATGTCTCCTGCACGGCAGCAACCCAATTGGAGCGCAGCTCGGCGAGCACGGCGAGCTCGGCCGCCTGTTTCTCGAAACCGACGGTGATGGCACGCACTCGCGTCTCGATGGCACCGGCCGACAGCGACAGCGGATCGGTCGCCGCGACCGCCAGCAGGTCGGCGACACCGGCGGGCTCGGGTGCGCCGACAGCGGCGATCCTGTCCTGCACCGCGGCGAGACCCTGCACCACCAGCGTGTTGATCCGATCCACCTCGTCCAGGAATTCGGCCACCGCCGGATAGGCGGCCCGCATCCGGTCGGCGGTATCGGCCAGGCCGACGTACTCGATCGCCTCGCCGGATCCGGTGAGCGACCGCCGGGCCAGCGGCACCCGTTCCCGGGACACCTCGAGCGGCCGTTCCAGCAGCCAGTGCGTGAGTTCGGCCCGGTCGGCGTCCGACGGCTTGGACCGGCGGGCCCGGATCGCGCGGGCACCGTCCAGGATCGCGGTCATCCGGCCCAGTTCCTCCCAGAGCTGCGAAATCGAGGCCTGCACCCCGGTCCAGCGTCGCGCGGTGACCCCGGTGGGTGGGTACAGCCGCACGTGCGACAACCCCGGATGGCCGTCCAGCTCCACCATCGTCGCCGACATCGCGGCGACTTCGGCTGCCCGCGTGGCCAATTCGCGGTCGATGGCTTCGGTGCTCAGTGCGGTCATCTCAATCCTGATATCGCGCGGCAGGCGGACCCGGCGACGGCCCGAGGGGTTGCAGGCTGGCGTCGTACAGGCGTTGCCAGGTGCCGTCGGCCCTGATCTGCTCGAGCACACCGTTGACGAACCGGACCAGATCCTCGTTCTCCTTCTTGATCCCGACACCGTAGGGTTCGATACCCAGACTGCCGCCGACGATCCGGACGTTGGGATCCTGTGCGGCCAGGCCGGCCAGGACCACACCGTCGGTGCCGATGGCGTCGATCTGGCCCTGTTGCAGCATCACCAGGCAGTCGGTCCACGTGGGCGCCCCCACCACGATGGGCCTGGGGTCCAGCCCGTAGAGCTTAGCCAGCGACGTGGTGCCCGATACCGCGCAGGCGCGTTTCCCGGCAAGCGCTGCGGCGGAGTCGATTCCGGAACCCGCGCGCACCAGGATGCGCTGGTCGGCGTTGAAGTACACCGTGGAGAACGCGACATTCTGCTTGCGCGCGCAGTTGATCGAGAAGGTGCGCACCACCACGTCGACCTCGCCGGACCGCAGCACCGCCTCGCGTTGGCCGGCTTCGACCACCCGGAATTCGATGCGGTTCGGATCCCCGAAGATGGCACGGGCGATCTCGCGGGCGATATCGATGTCGAAGCCCTCCAGCGCGCCGGTGGCCGGGTTGCGGAAGCCGAACAGGAACTGACTCTGGTCCACACCGGCGATCAGCCTGCCGCGCGCCGCGATGGCCGCCATCGTCGAACCCGGCGGCATGGCACCCGGCGCGGACTGCCGCCCGGGGCGCAGGCTGGCCTCCTTGTCGCAGTCGTTGCCCGCGACGGCGGGCGCCGCGGTGGCCTCCGTGACGCCGGCGGGGCTGGCGTCGACCGGGGCAACGCTGACCGATACCGGTTCACTGACCGAACCGCATCCCACGGCAAACCCGATGATGGCCAGCGCCAGGATGATTCGCGCTCTCACAGGAACTCCTTGAGGCGGGGCCACAGACCGATCACGACGGCGGCGGCGGCGATCCCGAGCAGCAGCAGGGTCCCGGTCGGGCTCCACGCCAGCCGGTGCCCGGCACTGGCCACCTCACCGCGCAGCGTTGCGCGGGTGGACTCCAACTCGGCCCGCAAACTGGAGTCGACGATGTCGAACTGTGCGGCCGAGGCGTTCGGGTCGGCACCGATGGCCTGGGCCACCGCCCCCCGATAATCGCCGGACCGGTACAGCTCGGTGTGTTTGCGATGGCTCGCGGTCCAGTTCTGGACGCCGTCGACCGTGGCAGGGGGCCCGCCGACGAGCAACCGGTTCAGGTCGGCGATGTGGTGGTCGAAGGTGGTGTTGCTGGCGGCGATGTCGCCGCGGGCGACCAGTTGCAGGGTTTCGCCGGTCCTGGTCTGCAGGGCCAGGATCCGCGCCTTCGCCAGCTGGGTGAACCGTTCGGTGCCCGCCGACCTGCTCTGCCCGATGTCCACCGCGGCCAGCCGGGTGGCCACCACCAACCAGCCGCCGGCGAGCAGCACGGCGACCGCGGCGACCACCAGACCGAGGTTGAACATCCGGTTGGTCCGGCGGTAGACGATCACCGACCCGACCACGATCGCGAGCAGGCCGGCGACCATCAGCGCCAGGCCCAGCCCGGGCAGTGCGCCCACGGCACGCTGGTCGTCCTCGACGGTCGAGGTGTCCCGGCTGTAGACGCGTTCGGCCGCGGGCAGCATCGCGGTCTGCATCAGTGCGGACGCCTCACGCAGATAACCGGAGCCGACGGGAAAACCCTGCCGGTCATTGGCGCGGGCGGCCTCCACCAGACCCGTATAGGTGGACAGCTGCGCGGCGATCTGCGCCATGACGGTTCGGGTCTGCACATCGGTGACACCGGCGGTCGCGTCGGCCAGCGCCGCCGCGGCGTCGGCCAGCGCCTGCTGGTAGCGCTTGCGCATCGGACCGGTGTCGATCTCGTTGGACAGGAAGGCCGATACCGCCGCGGCGTCGGCCGCCGACAACGCCGCGTACAGATTGTGCGCGGCATACGCCAGCGGCTCGGACCGTTCCAGGATTGCGTTGCGCTCGGCGAGGCGGCCGTTGAGTTGCGCCGCCGAGATGATCGCGGCCAGCAGCGCACCGGCCACCACCACCAGCACGACGAGGCTCAGGACGCCCGGGGTGGTGCCGAAGAACCGGCGCAGCCACGGCCACCACGACACCGAGGCTGGGGTACGGGAGGTACTCATCTCGGTGCCGGTTCCCTCCAACAGCGATGGTTGGAGTGATTATCACCTCAACACCGGCCGCCTGCTGGCGATATGGCCGGTGCGGATCGCCGGCTACTCGGTGGTACTTGCCGACGGAAGCAAAGCCTCCAGCGCCGGACCGGTGATCCGGCGGAACGCGCGGCGGGGCCGCTTGGCGTCCAGGATGGCCACCTCGAGGGTGGCCGGCCCGAGAACGCGTTGCTCGGTTCCGTTTCCACCGGCGTGTAACGCGTCGACGGCGATCTTCACGGCGTCGGCCAGCGTGGCGTTCTCGGTGTAGGACTCGTTCAGCGCCGTCGCGATCGGCTCGGTGGTGCCGCCCATGACCACGAAATGCGGTTCGTCGGCGATGGAGCCGTCGTAGGTGATCCGGTACAGCTCGGGCGCCTTGCTCTCGCCGTAGTGCGCGACCTCGGCGACGCACAGTTCCACCTCGAACGGCTTGGCCTGTTCGGTGAAGATGGTGCCGAGCGCCTGCGCGTACACGTTGGCCAGCTGCCGTCCGGTCACATCGCGCCGGTCGTAGGCGTATCCCCGGGTGTCGGCGTACTGGATACCGGCCACGCGCAGCTTGTCGAACTCGTTGAAGCGGCCCACCGCGGCGAAGCCGACCCGGTCGTAGAGCTCACTGACCTTCTGCAGCGAGCGCGACGGGTTCTCGGCGACGAACAGCACGCCGCCGTCGTAGGCCAGCACCACCACGCTGCGGCCCCGCGAAATACCCTTGCGGGCAAGCTCGGAACGCTCACGCATCGCCTGTTCGGGCGAGATGAAATACGGGAAGCTCATCAGGCGTTGCCTCCGGCCCGGGTCCGGCCGGCGATGACCTCACGGGCCAGCTCGGCGATCCGATCCTCGGTGACCTCGACGGCGCCGTCGGCACCGATCAGCACCGCGGTCGGGTAGATACCGCGCACCAGATCCGGTCCGCCGGTGGCCGAATCGTCGTCGGCGGCGTCGTAGAGCGCCTCGATGGCCACCTTCAACGCCGAATCCCCGTCGGTCACTTGTGAATACAACTTCTTGATGGAGGACTTGGCGAACAGCGATCCGGAACCGACGGACTGATACCCCTCCTCCTCGAGGTTCCAGCCGCCCGCCGCGTCGAAGGACACGATGCGGCCCGCGTTCGCCGGATCCGGATCGTCGACGTCGAAACCGACCAGCAGCGGCAGCGCGACGAAACCCTGAAGGGCCGCACCGAGATTGCCGCGCACCATGATGGCCAGCCGGTTCACCTTGCCGCGGAACGTCAGCGGCACGCCTTCGACCTTCTCGTAGTGCTCGAGCTCCACGGCGTACAACCGGGCGAACTCCACCGCGATGGCGGCCGTGCCGGCGATACCGGTGGCGGTGTAATCGTCGGCGATGTGCACCTTCTCGACATCGCGGCTGGCGATCATGTTGCCCTGGGTGGCCCGCCGGTCGCCGGCGATGAGCACCCCGCCGGGAAACTTCAGCGCCACAATGGTGGTGCCGTGCGGCAGGTCGGCCGAGCCGTTACCGCTCACACCCGCGGCCATCGGCAGCAGGTGCGGCGCCTGCCGGCCCAGGAACTCGCTGAACGACGACAGGTTGAGGTAGGGGGAAGAGATGTCCAGACGGTCTGCGAAGGGTGCAAGGGGTTTGTCGAACCGGCCCGTCACTGGCCGCCCTTTTGGACGTAGGCGCGCACGAAGTCCTCGGCATTCTCTTCCAGCACGTCGTCGATCTCGTCGAGCAGGTCGTCGGTCTCTTCGGTCAGCTTCTCGCGACGCTCTTGGCCGGCAGCCGTCGTACCGGTGAGATCGTCGTCCTCACCGCTACCACCGCCACGCTTGGTCTGTTCCTGAGCCATCGCCGCCTCCTGATTGCTCGATCGGTTCTTTCACCCTACCGGTCAACGCGCTTCCTGCCCGGCATAGCAAGTACTTACGTGGTGAGCTGTTCCACCAATTCGGCCGCACTGTCCACCGAATCGAGCAACGCACCCACATGCGCCTTGCTGCCCCGCAGCGGTTCCAGGGTGGGAATCCGGACGAGCGAATCCCCGCCCAGGTCGAAGATCACCGAGTCCCAGCTGGCCGCGGCGATGTCGGCGCCGAACCGGCGCAGGCACTCGCCACGGAAGTAGGCCCGGGTGTCGGTCGGCGGATTGTCCACGGCGTCGAGCACTTGCTGCTCGGTGACCAGGCGTTTCATCGATCCGCGGGCCACCAACCGGTTGTACAGGCCCTTGTCGAGGCGCACATCGGAGTACTGCAGGTCGACCAGGTGCAGCCGGGGCGCGGACCAGGCCAGGTTCTCCCGATGGCGGAAACCCTCGAGGAGCCGCAGCTTGGCCGGCCAGTCCAGGATCTCCGCGCATTCCATCGGGTCGCGCTCCAGCAGGTCCAGCACCTCGGCCCAGGTCTGGACCACGTGCTGGGCACGCGGATCCGGATCGCGGTGTTCCAGCAGTTTGGCCACCCGGTCCAGGTAGATGCGTTGCAGGGCAAGACCGGTCAGTTCGCGGCCGTCGGCCAGCGCGACGGTGGCGCGCAGCGAGGGGTCCCGGCTGATCACGTGCACGGCGTGCACCGGGCGGGCCAGCGCCAGATCCGAGAGGTCGGCGCCGGACTCGATCAGGTCGAGCACCAGCGAGGTGGTGCCCACCTTGAGGTAGGTCGACGTCTCGGCGAGGTTGGCGTCACCGATGATGACGTGCAGCCGGCGGTACTTGTCGGCGTCGGCGTGCGGCTCGTCGCGGGTGTTGATGATGCCGCGCTTGAGGGTGGTCTCCAGCCCGACCTCGACCTCGATGTAGTCGGCACGCTGGGACAGCTGGAATCCCGGTTCGTCACCGGAAGGGCCGATCCCGACCCGTCCCGACCCGGTGATCACCTGGCGGGAGACGAAAAACGGTGTCAGTCCGGCGATCACCGCGGAGAACGGCGTGTGCCGGCTCATCAGGTAGTTCTCGTGCGAACCGTAGGACGCGCCCTTGCCGTCCACGTTGTTCTTGTACAGCTGCAGCTTGACCGCCCCGGGCACGCTGGCGACGTGCCGGGCCGCGGCCTCCATCACCCGTTCACCGGCCTTGTCCCAGATCACCGCGTCCAGCGGGTCGGTGCACTCGGGGGCCGAATACTCGGGGTGGGCGTGGTCGACGTAGAGCCGGGCACCGTTGGTGAGGATCATGTTGGCCGCGCCGACCTCGTCGGCGTCGACGATCGGCGGCGGACCCGAGGAACGGGACAGGTCGAACCCGCGGGCATCCCGTAACGGGGATTCGACCTCGTAATCCCACCGGGTGCGCTTGGCCCGCTGCAGACCGGCCGCGGCGGCGTAGGCCAGCACCGCCTGGGTGGAGGTGAGAATCGGATTTGCGGTGGGGTCCGACGGCGACGAGATGCCGTATTCCACCTCGGTTCCGATAATCCGTTGCATAAGTTGCAACCCTAGCGACGGGCGCCCGGCCGATGTCAGGTAGGGCCCGACGAGCGCCGGATTACTCGCTCGGCTTGCCCGCCCGGATTACGGAGGCGAATTGGACCTGGTCGAGGCGCACGCCTGGTTTCTCCGGCGCGGGCTGCCCACGGTGCTGCGCCCGGGCGTGTTGGCGCGGCATCTCTGGCAGCGCAGCGCACCGGCGCTGGCGGTGCTGGCGGTGTTCATGGCCAACTCGGTGGCCGTCGTGGCCATCACCGGTAAACACACCATCGACATCGACGGCTCGCCGACCCGCAACGAGTGGTTCATCCTCGTGCTGCTGGTCCTGGTGCTGCCGGTGGCGGCGGCGGTCGGCTGGGCGGTGTCGCGGATCGGCAGCCTGCGCGGGCGCGCGGCCGCGGCCGCGGCCGCGGTGCTGGTGTGCGTGCTCGGCGCCGTCTTCGGCGGACCGTCGGCGTACGTGCTGGCCGACGTGCTGTTGGTCGCCGGGCTGATCGCGGCCACCGTCGCGCTGACCGCATGCGGAATCGGGTCGATCCTCGGGCTCGCGCTGCGCTCGATGCTGCACAACCTGTCGCTCGTCGGGGGCCTGCTGGCGCGGGCGCTACCGGTGATCCTGTTGACGGTCCTGGTGTTCTTCAACACCTACGTGTGGCTGATGGCGGCCTATGTCCCGCGGTCGCGGTTGTGGTTGGCCCTGCTGTTCCTGGGCGGGATCGCGGTCGCCTTCGTCACGTCGGCGACCGTGGACCGGGTGCGCCCCACCCTCATGTCGGCGACGCGGCCACCGAAGGTGGACGGCGCACTGCTGGGCACCCCGTTCCACGGCCTGCCCGCGCCGGCGCAGCGGACGCGGCTGTCCCGGCTGGAGCGGATCAACGTGGTGTTCGTGCTGGTGCTGTCCCAGGTGCTGCAGGTGCTGGCGGTCGCGGTGGTGACCACGCTGATCTTCGGGGTGCTCGGGCTGATCCTGCTGACCCCGCGGCTGCTGGCCGAGTGGACCCGCAACGGGGCCAGCGACGGGATGATCCTCGGGATGACGCTGCCCATCCCGCAGGCGCTCATCCAGACCGCGATGTTCCTCGGCGCGATGACGTTCATGTACATCAGTGCCCGGGCAGCTGGCGATTCCGACTACCGGACCCGGTTCCTCGATCCGCTGATCGAGGACCTCACGCTCACCCTCGACGCCCGCGACCGGTACCGGCTGTACACCCGGCCCGGCGCCGGACGGTAGACATGAAAGTGTCATGAAACTTCTGATCGTCGAGGACGAATCGCGGCTCCGGTCGACCCTGGCCGTCGGGCTGCGCGCCGAAGGCTTCGAGGTGACCGAGGCGGGCGACGGCGTCGAGGGCCTGCGCCAGGCCACCGAGAACCAGTTCGACGTCATCGTGTTGGACATCATGGTGCCCGGGCTCAGCGGGTACGAGGTGTTGCGCCGGATGCGTGCGCGTGAGGTGTGGACGCCGGTGCTGATGCTGACGGCCAAGGACGGCGACTACGACCAGGCCGACGCGTTCGAGCTGGGCGCCGACGACTATCTCACCAAACCGTTCTCGTTCATCGTGCTGGTGGCGCGGCTGCGCGCCCTGGTGCGGCGCAGCACCGCGCAACGGCCGGCCGTGATCACCGCGGGCACCCTCACCTTGGACCCGATCCACCGGGTGGTGTCCCGCGCGGACACCCTCATCACGCTGACCCCGCGCGAGTACGGCGTGCTGGAGTACCTGATGCGCAACAAGGACACCGCCGTCACCAAAGCCGAACTGCTGCAGAATGTCTGGGATACCCATTACGACGGTCCGGACAATGTCGTCGAGGTGTACGTCGGCTACCTCCGGCGCAAGATCGACGCACCGTTCGGTACCAACACCATCGAAACCGTTCGCGGCGTGGGTTACCGGCTGACCACCGCCTGATCGCGTTCGGCGGCGTCGACGGGCAGGGTGACCACCACCTGCGCCCCGCCGCCGGGCCGGTCCGTCAGCCATACCCGGCCGTGGTGGGCGGCAACGATTTCCGCGACGATGGCCAACCCGAGGCCGGTGCCGCCCGCACTCCGGGACCGGTCGCCGTCCAGCCGCACGAACCGGTCGAAGACCCGACGCCGATCCGCCACCGGCACCCCTGGACCGTCGTCGCCGACGGTGAGTACCGCGTGCCCGTCGTCGGTGCCGACGGTGATCTCGATGAGCGACACCGCATGGCGGGCCGCGTTGTCGAGCAGATTGCGCAGCACCCTGGTCAGCGCCGCGGCATCACCGGTCACCCGGGTGGGTTCCGCCTCACAGCGCACCTCCAGGGTGGTGGTGTGCCGCAGGGCCTCGGCCGCCCCGGTGGCCAGGTCGTCGAGGTCGACGTCGGCCGAGCGTGTGGTCAGTCCCCGCTCGTCGGCCCGGGCCAGCAGCAGCAGGTCGTCGATCAGCGACGCCATCCGATGGGCCTCCGGTAGCAGGGTGTGCTCGGCCAGGTCGGCGTTGAGCAGGTCGGGGTGCGCCTGGGCGACCTCCAGCGCGGAGATGATGGTGGCCAGCGGGCTGCGCAGTTCGTGGGACGCGTCGCCGACGAAGCGCTGCTGGGCGGCGTGACCGGCCTCGACGCGGGCCAGCATCTCGTTCATCGTCACCGCGAGCGCGGCGATCTCGTCACGGCTGTCGGGCACCGGGACCCGGCCGGTGAGATCGGAGGTGGTGATGGCGTCCACGTGGGCACGGATCTCGTCGACCGATCGCAGCGATCGGCGGACCAGGAGGTAGGTGGCCGCCGCCGACACGGCGATCACCACCGGTGCGGCGATGGCCAGGGCCACCACCACCGTGCTCACGGTCGCCGTCACCACCCGGCTGCCCTCGCCCACCAGCACCGTGTAGGTGTGGCCGGCCGGGTCCTCCACGGACTGGGCGCTGAACCGGATGTGGCCGTATTGCGCGGCGGCGTCGGGCAGCCCGATCCGGGTGCCGGTACCGAGCTCGCCGACCGGGATCAGCGGTGTGTCGGGTGCGGACGCCGAGCGCAACACCACCCGGCCGCCGCCCGATCCGTCGTGGACGATGACCTGCACGGCCACGATGCGTTCGTCGGTGGCCAGCAACTCGTCGTCCAACGCCGCCGGCCCGGAGCGGGCGATACCCGCGGCCACCTCGGTGACCCGGGCCGCGGCGGCGTTGTCGACACCGCTGAGCATCGAGCGGTACAGCACCGCCGAGAGCACCATCCCGGCGATGCCGAGCGCGACGAACACCACGCTGGCCGCCACGAAGGCGGACCGGGCCGAGATTCCCCAGTTCGCGGGTCGCAGCAGTTCTCGTCGCATCTCCCCCAGATTGCACCAGATCGCCGACAATATGGCGGTGTCCCGGGTGGTGGCTGCCGACGTATCGGCCGTGCATGAGTGGTTCCTGCGTCGTGGCCTGCCACTGGTGCTGACCCGGCGGGTGCGCTCCCGGGCGTTGGTGGAACGGTCCGCCCCGATGATCTCGGCCGTCGGGGCGCTGACGGCGGTGACCATGCTGCTCGCCGAGGTCACCGATGAGCGGCCCGATTACGGGTATGCGGTGCGGCTCGGGGTGATCGCGGCGGTCCTGCTCGCGGCGCCGTTCGCACTGACCGTGCTGCACCGGCTGGACAGCCGGCTCGGCGAGACCGGCCGCCGTTCCGGCGCCTGGGTGGTGATGGCGATCTTCGTGGTCGTGATGCCGGTGACGGTGAGCGGATGGACGGCTGCGGCGGCCGCCGAAGCTCCGGTGTTCGTGCTGATTTCGCTGCTGGCGATCTGGCTGACGTATCTGGGCTTCGGGTCGATCGCGGCGTGGGCCTTCCGCTTCGCCTGGGTGCAGCTGGGCGCGCTGGGCACCCTGATGAGCCGGGCGCTGCCGCTGCTGATGTTGACCGTGGTCGTGTACTTCACCGGTGAGCTGTGGCAGCTGGCGGCCCGGATGACGCGTCAACGACTATGGCAGACAATCGGTTTCCTGGCCCTGGTGGCGCTGGTGTTCGTGGTCGCCACCATCCGCGACGAGGTGCAGGCGCTGCGCGACGGCCGCGCCGAACAAACGGATCCGGCGCGGTTGCTGGCCGGCACCCCGTTGCAGCCGGCACCGGGCCGGCAACCCGCCCGGACGCAGCTCTCGCGCGCCGAGAATGTCAACGTGGTGGCGATCATGGTGGTGTCACAGGCGATTCAGGTGGTCCTGTTCACCACCGGGCTGTTCGCGTTCTTCCTGGCGCTGGGCGTCATCGCGATCCCCGACGACGTCACGGTGTTGTGGTCGGCGGAGAGCCAGTGTTCCGTCGCCGGGGGCGAGCCGCCTTGTGCCGGAACGTGGTTCGGGGTGCACATCCCGATACCGCAGACCGTGGTGCACACCTCGCTGTTCGTCGCGGTGCTGTCCGGCCTCTACTTCACCGTCAGCACCAGCGTCGACCCGCTGTACCGGCAACGCTTTTTCGACCCGCTGATCGCCGATGTCGCGGTCAGCCTCGCCGGCCGGGACGCCTACCTCGAGCTGGAAGCGGGTGAGAAGCACACGACCCCAGCAGGTTCCGGCCAGCAGCAGGGCGGCGCCGGCCACCCCGACGGCGGTCAGCCGGTCGCCGGCCAATCCGAGCCCGACGAGCACGGCCCACAACGGCTCGGTGCCCAGTAGCAGGCTCACCCGTGCCGGCGAGGTCCGCCGCAACGCCCACATCTGCACCCCGAACGCGAAGACGGTACAGGCCAGTGCCAGATACAGCGTGAGTGCCCAGTCGGCTCCCGACATCCGCGCGGCCGATCCCCACTGTCCACCGATGCCCGCCGCCACTGTCCCGAGTACGGCGACGGTCGCCAACTGCACCAGGGTCGTCGCCGCCGGATCGGTCGGCCGCCGCACCGAGGTCCGGTCGATGACCGTGACGTGCACCGCCCGCAGCACGGCGGCCACCGCCACCAGCACATCACCGGCACCGGGGGCGGCGAAGCCACCCGACTGGGTCAGCAGGACACAGCCCAGGACCGCCGTGCCTGCCGCCGGATAGAAGGCCGGCGGGATGGCGTCGCGTTGCAGCATCGGGGTGATGACGATGGCCAGGGCGATGATCAGACCGGCGTTCGACGCCGATGTCATGGTGACGCCGTAGGTTTCGCACACCAGGACGGCGGCCAGGATGGCGCCGAAGAGCATACCGGACCATATTTCGGCGCGGCCGATCCGGCGCAGCCGCGTGCCCATCAGCAGGGCCAGTGCCAGGGTGGCGATGCCGAAACGCATCGCCAGGAAGCCGAACACAGAGTCCGCGGTGACGATTTCCTTGGCCGCGAGGTAGCTGGAACCCCATGCCACGGCCACGGCGAGCAGGGCGGAGTCGACGAGGCGCATGGGTCCAGCCTGGTCAACCCCCATGATTCAGTCAATCTAATGATTCTAATCAATCGATGTAGCCTTACTACATGGATGTTCACCGGTTGCGGATGCTGCGCGAACTCGCCGATCACGGCACGGTGGCCGCCGTCGCGGACGTGCTGTCGATGACACCGTCGGCGGTGAGCCAACAGCTCAAGGTCCTGACGCGGGAAGCGGGCGTACCCCTGCTCGAACCGGTGGGACGCCGGCTGCGGCTCACCGACGCCGGACGCGTGCTGGTCGACCACGCCGACGCCGTGCTGGGCGCCCTGGACCGGGCCGCCGCCGAGATGGCGGCCTACCGCAGCACCGAACGAGGGCAGGTCAGCGTCTCCTTCTTCCCCTCCGGTGCGGCAATGCTGTTGGCGCCGTTGATCATCCGCGCACGCGCCCGCGGCGTCGACGTCATCGGCCGCGATATCGACGTGCCCGCGTCCCAGGCGGCGCAGCAACTGACCGAGTTCGATATCGTCGTGGTCCACCGCGACGACCGCGACACGGCGGATTGGGGTCCACGGTTCACCGCGACGCACCTGCTGCGCGAACCGCTCGATGTGGTGATGTCCGCCGGCCATCGACTGGCCGGCCGAGATCGGGTGCGGCTGGCGGAACTGGCCGACGATCGGTGGATCGGGGTCCAGGGTGGCCTGATGGTCGACGACGTGCTCAACTCGCTGGCCCTGCTGACCGGCGTACAGCCGCGGATCACGCAGCGGGTCAACGACTTCCGCGTCGCCGAGGAACTGGTGCACGCCGGCCTGGGCATCGCGCTGATGCCGCGGTTCGTGCTGCTGAACCGCTCGCTGGTGCGGTTGCCGATCAGCGACATCACCGTGGCCCGCCGTGTCGAGGCGGTCACCCGCGCCGGGGCCGTGGCGCGGCCGGCCGTCGGCGCGGTGCTGGACGAACTGGGCACCATCGCCGCCGGGATCGCTCAGCCGATCAGCGAGTAGGTGTTCGCCAGATCGTCCTGGGTGACGGTCGCGTCGCGCTGCCGGGTGTCGACGACGATCGCCTGCTCCGGAATGTGGGACCGGTACCGCCACCCGGGCGGCAGGGACAACCGCTCGGCCAGGCCGGGCAGGTCGGCCAGGCCCAGATGCTTGTCGACCGTTTGGCTGTAGGTCTGCATGATCCAGCGCCGACCGTCCGGGTCGACGAGTTCGTACACTCGCCGTCCGGCGTCGAAGACGAACACCGCTTGCCGGTCGACCGTGTTGACACCGTAAGGCGCCGGGTTCATCGAGGACAGCTTTACCGTGGCCTGCCTGAGCATCTCCAGACCGCCGAAGGTCTCGTGCGGCAGCGGCGCACCGGAGGCCTTCTCGATGCCGCTCATCAACCAGTACCGGGGCCCGTTCAGCAGCGCCGCGACAGCACCGTTGCGCTCGGCGATGTCCGCGGCGTCCAGCCGGTCCCACAACTCGGCCGGACAGTCGCTGAGCGGAAACGTGTTGTACACCGTCGCTTCCGGGCCCGACTCGGTGTTCCTGACCAGCAGGACCTCTCCGTAGCGCTTACCGAATACGTCGTCGGACACGAGTTACCGGGCCTTGGGTCAGAGGTACTGACCCAGGTTCGACTCGGTGTCGATCGCCCGGCTGGCACTCGACGACTTGCCGGTGACCAGCGTGCGGATGTAGACGATCCGCTCGCCCTTCTTGCCCGAGATCCTGGCCCAGTCGTCCGGGTTGGTGGTGTTGGGCAGGTCCTCGTTCTCGGCGAACTCGTCGACGATGGAGTCCAGCAGGTGCTGGATGCGCAGGCCCTTCTGCCCGGTCTCCAGCACCGACTTGATCGCGTACTTCTTGGCCCGGTCCACGACGTTCTGGATCATGGCGCCGGAGTTGAAGTCCTTGAAGTACATGACTTCCTTGTCACCGTTGGCGTAGGTGACCTCCAGGAACCGGTTGTCGTCGATCTCGGCGTACATCCGGTCGACGACCTTCTCGATCATCGTCTTGATGGTCAGCGCCCGGTCGCCGCCGA
Source organism: Mycolicibacterium cosmeticum (assembly GCF_000613185.1). Taxonomy (NCBI): domain Bacteria; kingdom Bacillati; phylum Actinomycetota; class Actinomycetes; order Mycobacteriales; family Mycobacteriaceae; genus Mycobacterium; species Mycolicibacterium cosmeticum. Next base: position 483,425 of record NZ_CCBB010000002.1, on the reverse strand, counting down.
ACTCGGCGAGATCGTCGGCATGGACCGGCAGGTCCTCGGTGAGGTACTTGCTGAAGATGTCCTGCGCCGCTTCGGCATCCGGCCGCTCGATCTTGATCTTGACGTCCAGGCGGCCGGGCCGCAGGATCGCGGGGTCGATCATGTCCTCGCGGTTGGACGCGCCGATCACGATGACGTTCTCCAGGCCCTCGACGCCGTCGATCTCCGACAGCAGCTGCGGCACCACGGTGGTCTCCACGTCGGAGCTCACGCCCGTGCCACGGGTGCGGAAGATCGAGTCCATCTCGTCGAAGAACACGATGACTGGCGTGCCCTCCGACGCCTTCTCCCGCGCCCGCTGGAAGATCAGCCGGATGTGCCGCTCGGTCTCGCCGACGAACTTGTTCAGCAGCTCCGGGCCCTTGATGTTCAGGAAGTAGCTCTTCGCCTCCCGGGACTCCTCGCCCCGCAGTTCGGCCATCTTCTTGGCCAGCGAGTTCGCCACCGCCTTGGCGATCAGCGTCTTACCGCATCCGGGCGGGCCGTACAGCAACACGCCCTTGGGCGGACGCAGCGCGTACTCCCGGTACAGATCCTTGTGCAGGAACGGCAGTTCCACCGCGTCGCGGATCTGCTCGATCTGGCGGGTCAGGCCACCGATATCGCCGTAGCTGACGTCGGGCACCTCTTCCAGCACCAGGTCCTCGACCTCGGCCTTGGGAATGCGCTCGAAGGCATAGCCGGCCTTGGTGTCCACCAGCAGCGAGTCGCCGGGACGCAGCTTGCGGGGCTGGTCGTCCAGGCCGTTGAGCTCGTCGGCCTCGGCGATGTCGACACCCTCGGGCAGGAACTCGGCGGCCACCAACGGTTCGGCCAGCCACACGATGCGCTCCTCGTCGGCATGCCCGACCACCAGCGCCCGATGTCCGTCGGACAGGATCTCGCGCAGCGTGCTGATCTCACCGACGGCCTCGAACGTGCCGGCTTCGACCACCGTGAGGGCCTCGTTGAGGCGCACGGTCTGACCCTGCTTCAGCGTGCTGGTGTCGATGTTGGGCGAGCAGGTGAGCCGCATCTTGCGCCCGGAGGTGAAGACGTCGACGGTGTCGTCGTCATGGGTGGCCAGCAGCACGCCGTAGCCACTGGGCGGCTGGCCCAGCCGGTCGACCTCCTCGCGCAGGGCCAGCAGCTGCTGCCTGGCCTCCTTGAGGGTGTCCATCAGCTTGGCGTTGCGGGACGCCAGGGAGTCGATGCGTGCCTCGAGCTGATGGACATCGCGGGCGGTCCGCAATCCGCTGGATGCTCCCACGGCGTTCTCGAGCTGCTCGCGCAGCGCCGCGGTCTCCTGGCGCAGCCGCTCCAGTTCGGCAGCGTCCTCGCCCGAAAGTGGTGTGCTCAGATCGTCACGAGAATTCTCTGAACGCTCTGACTCGCTCATGTTGCGCTCCCTCCCGCACCGAATGTTGGCGCAGTAACAACTTCAACGCTACCGGCGATTCAGCCTTTGTGTGCGGTCTAGGAATTCGACACACCAGCAACGCTTGTTAACCTCTTGATGAGCTGGCCCAATTGAAAGGACCACTGTGATCCAGAAATCCCTCATTACCGGTATGGCCGCCGCCGCGGTGGTGGCCGCCGCCGCGACGGGGACTGTGACATCGGTTGCATCGGGCGGCGCGCCCGCCATCACCCCGGCGGCGTGGGGCGCCCCGCTGCCGCAGACGCCGGCCCCGCAGCTGGAGGCGCCGTTGGTGCAGACGCTCAACGGCCTGGCCGGCCCCGGATCCTTCTCCGGCAAAGCCGCCTACATCCAGGGCGGCCTCGGCCGCATCGAGACCATCGCCGCAGATCGCGCGTACCGCAACGCCGCTGCCAAGGGCCAGTTCCCGCTCACCTTCGCGCTGTCGGCCATCGACGAGGGTGAGGGCTTCGCCACCGCCGATGTGACGGCCACCGCCGCGACCGGCGCGTCGGCCACGCAGACTGTGACCTTCGTCGCAGGCCCGAGCCCCACCGGCTGGCAGATCTCGAAGGACTCTGCGCTGGCGCTGCTGTCGGCGGTCTGATCCGGCCGGTGTACCGCCATCCGGCAGCAGTCCGCGGCGCCGCCATCGCGATGGCGGCGCTCGGACTGTCCGGGTGCAGCCCCGAACCCGTGCCCCCGGCGCCCACCGCCACCATCAGTTCGGTGGCCGCCCCGCCCGGTCAGGCCCAGTTGCCCGCACCCGAGGCGCTCACCGATGTGCTGGCGCGGCTCGCGGATGTGTCGGTTCCCGCTGAGCAGAAGGTGACACTGGTGCAGTACGCCACGCCCGATGAGGCCGCGGGGCTGGACCGGTTCGCTCACGCGCTGGCCGACAACCGGCTGCCCCCGCTCGATATCCGCGCCTCCGACCTGGCCTGGGCGCCCGGCCAACCGGGCGACGTGGTCGCCACCATCAGCATCATGTCGGCCGCCCCCGACTCGAAACCGTTCGTCTATCCCATGCAGTTCACGCCCGCCGGCAGCGGCTGGCAGCTCACCAGGGCCACCGCCGATCAGCTGCTGGACATCGGTCAGGACACTTCCGCGCCGCCCCCGCCACGCTGATGTGGATCGGCTGGCTGGAATTCGACCTGCTGCTCGGCGACGTGCACTCGCTCAAGGCGAAGCGTTCGGTGATCCGGCCGGTCATCGCCGAGCTGCGGCGCCGGTTCGCGGTGTCGGCGGCCGAAACCGGAAACCAGGATCTGCACCGTCGCGCCGGGATCGGCCTGGCCGTCGTCGCCGCGGATCGCGCCCACACCGTCGAGGTGCTCGACGCCGCGGAGCGCCTCGTCGCCGCGCACCCCGAGTTCCAGCTCCTCGCGGTGCGCCGCGGGTGCCGGCGCAGCACCGACGACTAGCGTTCAGACCTGCTGTTTGCGCCGTTTGAGCGGAGTGGGCGTGATGGTCCCGGGCGCCAGCCGCCGCGCGGAGACCAGAAACGCCGTGTGCCCGCGCATATTGTGTTGCGGACGGACGGCCAGGCCCACGACGTTCCAGCCGCGCTGCAGGGTCTCCCACGACCGCGGTTCGGTCCAGCACTGCTGCTCGCGCAGCGCCTCGACGGTCTTGGACAGCTGCGTCACGGTCGCGACGTAGACCATCAGCACGCCGCCCGGGATCAGCGCCTCCGACACCGCGTGCAGCACCTCCCACGGGGCGAGCATGTCCAGCACCACGCGGTCCACCTGCGGACCGGTGTACTCGGCCAGGTCGGCGATCACCAGCTCCCAGTTGGCGGGCCGTTCACCGAAGAAGGTCTCGACGTTGCGGATGGCGTGCACGGCATGGTCGTCACGCACCTCATAGGAGATCACCTGCCCCTGCGGGCCGACGGCGCGCAGCAGCGAGCAGGTCAGGGCGCCCGAACCGGCGCCCGCTTCGAGCACCCGCGCGCCCGGGAAGATGTCGCCCTCGTGCACGATCTGGGCGGCGTCCTTGGGGTAGATCACCTGCGCGCCGCGGGGCATGGACAGCACATAGTCGATCAGCAGCGGCCGCAGCACCAGGAACTGGTCGCCGTTGGCCGACTTCACCACGCTGCCCTCGGGCTGCCCGATCACATCGTCGTGGGCCAGCGCACCGCGGTGCGTGTGGAACTCCGCCCCGGGTTCGAGCACCATCGTGTAGTGCCGCCCCTTGGCGTCGGTGAGCTGAACACGATCGCCGACGACGAACGGACCGGTAGTAGACACGGAACGTCAGCCTGCCAGAAACGCCGTCGCGGCTGCCAACCGCTGTCGGTGCCGGAACCTAGGCTGATCGTCATGAGCGTGCCCCTGACATTGCGGCGGCCGGCGCTGTCGCCGTCGCGTGCCGCCGATTTCAAGCAGTGTCCGCTGCTGTACCGGTTCCGCGCCATCGACCGGCTGCCGGAGCCGACGTCGATCCCCCAGGTGCGGGGGTCGGTGGTGCACGCCGCCCTGGAGCAGCTCTACGGCCTGCCCGCCGCGCAGCGCGACCAGGACACCGCCCTGGAGCTCGTCGGTCCGGCGTGGGAGCGGGTGCTCTCGGAGTCGCCGGAACTCGGTGAGCTCGAGCCGGGGCTGCGCGACGGCCTGCTGGGCGAGGCGCGCAAGCTGCTGGCCGGGTACTACCGGCTGGAGGATCCCACCCGGTTCGACCCGCAGAGCTGCGAACAGCGGGTCGAGGTCGAGCTGGCCGACGGCACGCTGCTGCGCGGTTTCGTCGACCGCATCGACGTCGCCCCCACCGGGGAGCTGCGGGTGGTCGACTACAAGACCGGCCGGGTGCCGTTCGCGGAAGCCAAGGCGCTGTTCCAGATGAAGTTCTACGCGGTGGCCCTGCTGCGCTCCCGGGGCGTGCTGGCCGCGCGGCTGCGGCTGCTGTACCTGGCCGACGGCGAGGTACTGGACTACACCCCCGAACGCGAGGAGCTCGAGCGCTTCGAACGCACCCTGATGGCGATCTGGCGGGCCATCCAATCCGCCGGTGCGACAGGCGATTTCCGTGCGCAGCCGTCGCGGCTGTGTGACTGGTGCAGCCACCGCGACCGCTGCCCGGAGTTCGGCGGCACTCCCCCGCCGTATCCCGGCTGGCCTGCGTCCACCGAACCTGCGGAGTTCCCTGCATGATCGACTGCTACTACCGCCGGACGGGTTCCGACGGTGATCTCGCCGTGTTCGAGTCCACCATCGGCACCGCCAGCAACTGGGATCCGGCGATCCAACACGGTTCGCCGCCGTTGGCGTTGATGACCAAGGCCATCGAGGAGTTGTGCGCCGATCGGCCCGAGCTTCGGGTCGGCCGGCTGCTGCTGGACATCCTCGGCGCCATCCCGGTGGCGCCGGTGAAGGTGCGGGCCAGGGTGGTGCGGCCCGGTGCCCGCATCGCCAAGGTGGACGCCGAGATGCTGGCCACGCGGCCGGACGGGACCGATCGCGCGGTGGCCACGGTGAGCGCCTGGCTGCTGGCCACCAGCGACACCCGCGACGCGGTCACCGACCGACATCCACCCCTGACCGAGGGGCCGGCGCGGGACAACCCGCACGGTTGGATGGGCGCCCCGGGATACCTGGAGACGGTCAGCTGGCGCGCCCAGCACACCGACCCGGGCCAGGCGGCGGTCACCTGGATGAGCCCGCTGGTGCCGCTCGTCGACGCGGAACCGCTGACGGATCTGCAGCGGCTGGCCTTGGTGGTCGATTCGGCCAACGGGGTGGGTGCGGCGCTCGATCCCGACGAGTTCGTGTTCATGAACACCGACACCGCCGTGCATCTGCACCGCGCCCCGGTCGGTGCCGATTTCGCGCTGCGCTCGCGCGGCTCGATCGGGCCGGACGGGATCGGCGTCACCAGCGCGGAGATCTTCGACCGGCACGGCTTCATCGGCACGTCGGCGCAGACGCTGCTGGTGCAGCGGCGATGACAGGCCTATATGCACTTGCATCTATATAGATCAGTTGCAATACTCGAACCATGGACGTGTTCGAGGCCGTCGCCGAACCGAACCGGCGCACCCTGCTCGACGCGCTGCGCACCGGTGAACGCACCGCCGGTCAGCTCGTCGCCGCCCTGCCCGGGCTGACCCAGCCGACGGTGTCCCGGCACCTGCGCATCCTGCGCGAGGTCGGGCTCGTCGAGGTCCGCGCCGATGCCCAGCGGCGGGTGTACGCCCTGCGCGCCGACGGCCTGGTCGAGATGGACCGATGGATCGAGCAGTACCGGCAGTTCTGGTCGGCGCACCTCGACGCACTCGTGGCGCACCTGGACGCCCGGGCGAGCGAAGCATCGGGAGAAGAAGGGTCTGGCGCGAGATGACCCGACACGAGGGCGAACTCACCGTCCAGGGCGACCTGGCCACGCTGCGTTTCGAACGCCGGCTGGCGCACGCGATAGAAGCGGTGTGGTCGGCCATCACCGATCCGGCCCAGCGCGCCCGATGGATGGGGGCCACCACCATCGACGCCCGCCCGGGCGGGCTGGTCGAGACGACACCGAACGGGCCGCCGTATCCGCCCGACCGCACCCGGGTCACGGGCCGGATCCTGGTCTGGGATCCGCCGCACGTGTTCGAACACGAATGGCAGCAACAGATTCTGGGCGCCAAGGGCGGCGTGGTGCGCTACGAGCTGAGCCGGGACGGCGAGGGCACGCTGCTGCGCTTCACCCACCGCGGTCTGTCGGTTCCCGGCGCCAGGGGCTTCCATCCCGGCACCCACGCCTTCCTCGACCGGCTCACCGCACACCTGGCCGGGCAACCGCTGCCGGACTGGCAGCAGCGCTACCGCGAAGTCGCCGACACCATCACGAACTGAAGGAGATGTCATGTCGCCCAACCCCTTCCCACACGTGGGCATCGTCTACCATTCCGGTTTCGGGCACACCGCCACCCTGGCCGACGCGGTCGCCGAGGGTGCGCGCCGCGGTGGTGCCCAGGTCCGGCTGCTTCCCGTGGAGGCACTGACCCCCGCCGACTGGGACACCGTCGACGCCGCCGATGCGCTCATCTTCGGCACGCCCACCTACATGGGGAACGTGTCGGCCGGATTCCAGGCCTTCGCCGAGCAGACCGGCCGGCGCTGCATGGAGGGCGCCTGGCGGGACAAGATCGCGGCGGGCTTCACCAACTCCGGCGCCAAGAGCGGTGACAAGATGGCCGCCCTGATCTCGTTGTCGGTCTTCGCCGCGCAGCACCACATGCATTGGGTGAGTTTGGGTCTGGGTGCGGGCTGGAACAGCGCCCGCGGGAGCGAACACGACCTGAACCGGCTCGGCTTCTGGCTGGGCGCAGGCACCCAGACCGACGTCGACGCCGACCCCGACCAGGTCCATCCCGCCGACGTGGCCACCTGCGAGCATCTGGGCCACCGGGTGGCGGTGGTCACCGGCCAGTTCAAGGCCGGCCGGGCGGCTACTGCAGCGGCGTGAGCTCCTGCAGCATCGTGGGCACCAACTCGCTGACCGTTGGGTGGATGTGCATGGTCCGCGAGATGGCGGTGTAGGGCAGCTTGGCGGTCATCACGTCGAGAATCAGGTGCACCACCTCGTCACCGCCCACCCCGAGAATCGCGGCGCCCAGGATTTCCTCGGTTTCGGCGTCGACGACCACCTTCATGAAGCCCTGGGTTTCGCCCTTCTCCACCGCGCGGCCCACCCGGGTCATGGGGCGCTTGCCCACCAAGGCTTTTCGGCCCGAACGGCGCACCTGCTCGACGGTCAGGCCGGCCCGGCCCAGCGGCGGATCGATGTACAACCCGTAGGTGGTGACGCGGTCGCTGACCCGGCGCGGATCGTCGTCGAGCAGATTGGCGGCCACGATCTCGAAGTCGTTGTAGGACGTGTGGGTGAACGCGCCCTTGCCGTTACAGTCCCCCATCGCCCAGATGTGCTCGGCGCTGGTGCGCAGTTGGTCGTCGACGACGACGTAGCCGCGGGCGTCGGTCTGCACCCCGGCGTGCTCGAGGCCCAGATCGTCGGTGTTGGGCCGACGGCCGACGGCCACCAGCACGTGACTGCCGACCACGGGGGTGACGCCCGCGTTCGGGGTGACGGCAATCCCGTTGTCCCGCTTCTCGAATCGGATGTCCGCCGCATCGGTGTGCACCGTGATGCCCTCGGCCTCCAGGATGTCGCGGATGGCGGCCGAGACGTCCTCGTCCTCCCGGGAAGCCAGCCGGGGGCCCCGTTCGACGACGGTGACCTGCGCGCCGAACCGGCGGTACATCTGCGCGAACTCCAGGCCGATATAGCTGCCGCCGATCACGACCAGATGCGCGGGCACCGTGTCCAGCTGCAGGATCGACACGTTGGTCAGATAGTCGATGCCGTCCAGACCCGGCAGGTCCGGCACCGCGGCGCGGCCGCCGACGTTCAAATAGAACCGATCGGCGGTCAGCCGCACCCCGTCGACGTCGACGGTGTGCGGGTCGACGAACCGGGCGTGGCCGCGGATCAGGGTGGCGCCGTCCATCCCCTCGATCCAGCTCTCGACGCCCGCACGGTCGTCGAGCATGATCTTGTCCTTGCGGGCCTTCACCTTTGCCATGTCGACGCTGATGTCGCCGGTGCCGATCCCGTACTCCGCGCCGCGCCGGGCCAGGTGTGCGGCGTGCGCACTGGCCACCAGCGTCTTGGTGGGGATGCATCCGCTGTTGACGCACGTGCCGCCGACCAGGTGCCGTTCGATGACGGCCACCCGCTGCCCGGCCTGGGTCAGCCGGCCGGCCAACGGCGGTCCGGCCTGGCCCGCGCCGATGATGATCGCATCGAAAGACGTTGTCTCGCTTGCCATGGTCACAGCAGCGAGGCAGCGGCGGCGACGGCGAACCCGCCGGCGATGGCAATGACGTCCTCGGCCAGCGCGATCGGCAGGTCGCGGCCACCGGTGCGGGCCACCAATCGGGTACGCGCCTCGGCCCCGCCCAGGGTGCCCAGCACGGCACCGATGATGCCGGCGCCGACACCGGAGACGATGGTTCCGGTCTTGGCCTGATAGATGGCGCCGGTGACCAACACCGCGGCGGCGAAGGCACCCGTCAGCAGCCGGGCACCGAACTGTGGCGGGACTTTTCGGCTCGGGGTGGACGGCAGCTGATCGGTGACCAGTTCGACCACGAGCAGGATGGTGAGCACCGTGACGGTGATGGGATGGGTCAGCCACTGAACCCAGGTGCCGTCCAGGTTGATCCAGCCCAGCGCCCCGGCCCAGGCGACCACCGCCGGTGGGGTGAGCGCCCGGAGCCCGGCCACCACACCGATCAACAATGCGAGCAGCAGCACCACCACCACGGTCATACCGGGGACGCTAACACGCCTCAGGCGCTGGTGGCGGGGTGAATCAGAATCGGCAGAACCGGATGTCGGAGGCCAGGATCGCCTTGGCCCCGATGGCGGCCAGCCGGTCCATGATCGCGTTGACCTCACGCCGCGGCACCAGCGCCCGCACGGCCACCCAGTCCGGGTCGGCCAGCGGGGCGATCGTCGGCGACTCCAGTCCCGGTGTCACCGCGGTGGCCTGGTCCAGGACGCTGCGCGGGCAGTCGTAGTCCAACATCAGGTATTGCTGCCCGAACACCACGCCCTGCACCCGGGCGGCCAGCTGGTCGCGCGCCGGATCGGGCGCGCTGTCCGCGCGTTCGATCAGGATTGCCTCCGAATCGCACAGCGACGTCCCGAACGCCACCAGGTTGTGCAGCCCGAGGGTGCGGCCGGACCCGACGATGTCGGCGATCACGTCGGCCACGCCGAGCTGGATGGAGATCTCCACCGCACCGTCGAGCCGGATGACGGTCGCCTCGATTCCCTTGGCGGCGAGATCTTTCCGGACCAGGTTCGGGTAGGCGGTGGCGATCCGCTTACCCTGCAGGTCGCCCTCGGTCCAGGACTGGCCTTTCGGGGCCGCGTAGCGGAAGGTCGACGAGCCGAAGCCCAGGGCCAGCCGCTCGCGCACCGGCGCGTCGGATTCGGCGGCCAGATCACGGCCGGTGATGCCGAGGTCGAGCTGCCCGGACCCGACGTAGATGGCGATGTCCTTGGGCCGCAAGAAGAAGAACTCGACGTTGTTCGCCGGGTCGACGACGGTGAGGTCCTTGGGATCGGTGCGGCGGCGGTAGCCGGCCTCGGACAGGATCTCGGCGGCGGACTCGCTGAGCGCGCCCTTGTTGGGCACGGCGATGCGCAGCATCCTCACAACTTCCGGTAGACGTCGTCGAGCGTGAGACCACGGGCGAGCATGAGCACCTGCGTCCAGTACAGCAGCTGGCTGATCTCCTCGGCGAGCGCGTCGTCGCCCTCGTGCTCGGCGGCCAGCCACACCTCGCCGGCCTCTTCGAGGATCTTCTTGCCCAGCCCGTGCACCCCGGCATCCAGGGCGGCCACGGTTCCGCTGCCCGCGGGGCGGGTCTGCGCTTTCTCACTGAGCTCGGCGAACAGGCCGTCGAAGGTCTTCACGACCTGCGATTCTTTCATGCGCGCGCCACCCGGTTTGCACGGGTGGTCATGACGGGCAGTCATGATGGGCGCGTGAAACAGGTCATCGTGATGCGCACCGATCTGAACATGCGCAAGGGCAAGATGGTCGCCCAGGGTGCGCACGCGGCGGTCGCCGCCGTCGTGGAGAACCTCACCGATCCCCGCGTCGTGGAGTGGCTGAACGGTCACTTCACCAAGATCTGCGTCGGCGTGGACAGCGAACAGCAGCTGTCCGCGATCGTCGCCGAGGCGCGGGCCGCGGGCTTGATCGCGCGCGGCATCGTGGATTCGGGCCGAACCGAATTCGGCGGGGTGCCCACCCCGACGTGCGCGGCGATCGGACCCGACACCGCCGAGAACCTCGACCCGATCACCGGTGGCTTGCGGCTGCTCTAACGCTTCACGTCGTGCAGCAGCTCGGCGTGCATGTCTTCCAGCGAGACACCCTTGGTCTCCCGTACCCACCGCCACACGAACAGGAATGACAGCACCGCGCACAGCCCGTAGAACCCGTAGGCCACCCCCAGGTGGTCGCTGAGCTTGGGGAACGAGACGGTGATCAACCAGTTCGCCGCCCATTGCCCGGCGGCGGCCAACCCGAGCGCCGCCGCCCTGATGCGGTTGGGGAACATCTCGCCGAGCAGCACCCAGACGACGGGGCCCCACGACATGCCGAAGGCGATGACGAACACGTTGGCGGCGATCAGCGCCACCGGTCCGGCCACGTCGCCCAGGAAGGGCTTGCCCGCCGAGTCCAGCGACGCGGTGCCGAAGATGACCGCCATCGTGATCAACGAGACCGCCATACCGGTCGAACCGATCAACAGCAGTGGTTTGCGGCCGATCTTGTCGACGAGGGCGATCGCGATGAGCGTGGTGACGATGTTGACCACCGAGGTGATCACCGTGATGAGGAACGAGTCGCCTTCGGAGAATCCGACCGCTTCCCAGAGCAGATTGGAGTAGTAGAAGATCACGTTGATGCCGACGAACTGCTGGAAGATCGACAGGCCCAGACCCACCCATACGATGCCGTAGAGGCTCAGCAGGCCGCCACCCGGTTTGCGCAGGTCACGCCATGACGGCTTGTCCTCGCGTTCCAGCGTCTCCTTGATCCGGTCGATGGTGATCTCGAGGTTCTTCTCGCCCAGCAGCATGCTCAACACCCTGCGGGCTTCCGGAACCTTATGGCTGGCAACGAGATACCGAGGCGACTCGGGAATGGTGAACGTCAGGAGCCCGTACACGACGGCAGGCACCATCATCACCAGGAACATCCAGCGCCAGGCATCGAGCCCGAGCCACAAGGTCTCGTTGGCGCCGCCGGCGAGCTGTGCCAACACGTAGTCGATGGCCAGCGACAGGAAGATACCGGACACGATCGCGAGTTGCTGCAGCGAGCCGAGCCTGCCTCGAATCCGCGGCGGCGACGTCTCGGCGATGTAGGCGGGCGCGATGACCGAGGCGATGCCGACCGCGATACCACCGACGATGCGGAACACGACCAGTACCCAGACGTTCGGCGCCAGCCCGGTGCCGATGGCGCTGATGAAGAACAACACCGCCGCGATCTTCATCACCGTGATCCGGCCGATGCGGTCGGCGATCCGGCCGGCGGTCATGGCGCCGACGGCGGCGCCGAGCAGCGCCGAGGCGACCGCATTGCCCAGCGTGAGGCCTTCGACCCCGAAGTCCTCGGAAATGGATGCGACGGCGCCGTTGATGACGGCGCTGTCATAGCCGAACAGCAGACCACCCAGGGCCGCCACCGAGGCGATGCGCACTGCGCTGGTGCCTGACGTGTGCTTCTCGTCGCCGAAGACGGACGGACCGTCGCCGGCTACCGGACCATGAGACATGAGAAGTCCTTCCCCGCGGCCATGCGTGATGGGTGCATCCTCACCATCGCACAGACCCGACCGGCGTCAGGCCACTTCCGTGGCGAGTCCCGAATGGATATCCCGCAGCACGGCGACATCGACGTCCTCGAGCGACGAGACGAGATGGCGTCGTGGGCTGGCGGGCACCGCAATATCGTTGGGCACCACCACCACCGGGCAACCTGCCGCCTCCGCGGCAGTGGTCCCGGTGATCGAATCCTCGATGGCAAGGCACTGTGCCGGGGCCAACCCCAGCAACTGCGCGGCCCGCCGGTACGGATCGGGGGCGGGTTTGCCGTGCGGCACCTCGTCGGCGCACACGGTCACCGAAAAGTAATGCCGGCCAATGCTTTCGAGTGCTTTCTCGGTGAGCCCACGGCGGGTGTTGGTCACCAGCGCCATCGGGACGTCGTCGGCCAGCAGCGCGTCGAGCAGTTCGCGGGCGCCGGCGCACCACGGCAGCCCGCCCTCGAAGAGCTCCCCCACGTACACGTGCAGCCAGTCGATGGAGGCGGCCATCGCCGCCGGGTCGGGCTCGCGCCCCAGATCCCGGTAGGCGTGCACCATCACGCTCTCGGCCGAGCCGCCGACCGTCGCCGCCCGGGACTCCTCGGACATCACCCCGCCCATCTGGGCGTACAACGCGTGCATGCCGACGTCCCAGAGCTTCTCGCTGTCGACCAGGGTGCCGTCCATGTCGAAGAGGACGGCCCGCAGCGGCGAATGCATGGGTTCGATTCTGTCATCGCCGAGGGAGCCGCCGAAAATCCGGAGCTGTCGGTCGCCGTCGTTAGGGTGGTCGGCATGACGGTCCTTGTGACGGGTGCCACCGGAAATATCGGCCGCAAGGTCGTCGATCGGCTGCTCGACCTGGGCGTCCGCGACATCCGCGCGTTGACCACCGACCCGGCCAAGGCGAATCTGCCCCACGGTGTGCAAGTCGTCACAGGCTTCCTGGGCCGGCCCGACACGCTGCCCGCCGCCCTGGCCGGCGTGCAGCGCGTCTACCTCGCGCCGTACCCGCCCACCCTCGATGCAGCACTCGAACACATCGCGGCGGCGGGAGTCGAGTACCTGGTGGCGTTGTCGGGCGGCGCGCACTGGCAGCGGCATGCGGACGCGGTGGCGGCCGCGGCGGTCCCCAGCACGCAGCTGGGTCCCGGCGAGTTCTGCGACAACTTCGCCATGTGGGCACCGCAGATCCGGACGGGCCTGGTGCGCGACGTGGCACCCGATGCCGTCGAAGCGCCGGTGTCCATGGACGACATCGCCCGGGTCGCCGCCCACCTGCTGGCCGGCCCACGCGATGCACACCTGGGCCGGATGTACGAACTGACCGGACCGGTGGCGATCACCCGGGCGGAGATCGCGCGGCAGATCGGTGTCGGCCTGGGCACGTCCGTCGGGATGCAGCCGTGCAGTCGCGCCGAAGCCGAGGAGTTGCTGCGGCCGGTCATGGGCGATGGTGCCGGGTGGTACCTGGACCTGTGGGAGGGCGAGCCGGAACCGCAGGCCGCCAACGACAATGTCGAGGTGCTGACCGGGACACCCGCCGAGACCATGGCGCAGTGGTCATCCCGTCATCGCGAGTTGTTCGCCTGAGGTTTCAGTCCTCCGGGTTGTAGCCCAGGTTGGGGGCCAGCCAGCGCTCGGCTTCCTTCAGCGTCCATCCCTTGCGCCTGGCGTAGTCGGCGACCTGGTCCTGGGCCAGTCGGCCGACCACGAAGTACTGCGACTGCGGGTGCGAGAAGTACCAGCCGCTGACGGCGGCACCGGGCCACATCGCCATCGACTCGGTCAGCTCGATGCCGGTGCGCTCGGTGGCGTCCAGCAGGGAGAACAGCGTCACCTTCTCGGTGTGCTCCGGGCAGGCCGGGTAGCCGGGGGCCGGGCGGATACCGGTGTACTTCTCGGCGATCAGGGCCTCGTTGTCCAGCTGTTCGTCGGGCTGGTAGCCCCAGAACTCCTTGCGGACGCGTTCGTGCATCCGCTCGGCGAAGGCCTCGGCCAGCCGGTCGGCGAGGGACTCCAGCAGGATGGCGCTGTAGTCGTCGTGATCGGCCTTGAACTCGGCGATCTTGTCCGCGCTGCCCAGCCCAGCGGTCACCGCGAAGGCACCGACGTAATCCCGGAGACCGGTTTCCTTGGGGGCGACGAAATCGCCGAGCGACCGGTTCGGGATGCCGTCGCGGTGCTCACCCTGCTGGCGCAAATTGTGCAGCGTCGTCAGTACCTCGGTGCGGCTGTCGTCGGCGTAGACCTCGATGTCGTCACCGACCGCGTTGGCGGGGAAGAAGCCGATCACGCCGTTGGCGGTCAGCCATTTCTCCTTGATCAGGGTGTCGAGCATCTCCTGGGCGTCGTCGTACAGCTTGCGGGCGGCCTCGCCCGACGCCGGGTTGTTCAGGATGTCCGGGAAGCGGCCCTTCATCTCCCAGGCGTTGAAGAACGGTTGCCAGTCGATGTACTCGCGCAATTCGGTGATGTCGTAATCGGTGAATTCCCGCACCCCGAGCCCCTGCGCCGGCACCGGCGGCGTGTAACCCTCCCACTCGACCGGCGTCCGGTTGGCCCGGGCCTTCTCCAACGTGAGCATCGGCCGCTCGTTCTTCTGGGCGTGCCGTTCCCGCAACGACGCGTAGTCCTTCTCGGTGGCCTCCAGCAAGGCCGGCCGTTGCTTGTCGTCCAGCAGCGCGGCCGCGACCGGCACCGAGCGGGACGCGTCCTTGACCCACACCACCGGACCGGACCGGCGCGGGGCCACCTTGACGGCGGTGTGGGCCCGGGAGGTGGTCGCGCCGCCGATCAGCAGCGGGATCTGCAGGCCCTCGCGTTCCATCTCGACGGCGAAGTTGACCATCTCGTCCAACGACGGGGTGATCAGGCCGGACAGCCCGATGATGTCGGCGTCGTGTTCCTTGGCCGCGTCCAAGATCTTGCTCGCCGGCACCATCACACCGAGGTCGATCACCTCGAAGTTGTTGCACTGCAGCACGACTCCGACGATGTTCTTGCCGATGTCGTGGACATCGCCCTTCACGGTCGCCATGATGATGGTGCCGTTGGTGTCCTTCGAATTGGCTGTGCCGTTCTGCTCCTTCTCCGCCTCGATGAACGGCAGCAGGTACGCCACGGCCTTCTTCATCACCCGCGCCGACTTCACCACCTGCGGAAGGAACATCTTGCCCGAGCCGAACAGATCGCCGACGACGTTCATCCCGTCCATCAGCGGACCCTCGATCACCTCGATCGGGCGCCCGCCCGCGGCGGCGATCTCCGCCCGCAGCTCCTCGGTGTCGTCGTCGACGTGCGCGTCGATGCCCTTGACCAGCGCGTGCGTGATCCGTTCCCGGACCGGCAGACTGCGCCACTGCGCCGCCCCGGCCTCTTCGGTCTTGTCCGATTTGTTGAACCGCTCGGCGATCTCCAGCAACCGCTCGGCGGCGTCCTCGCGGCGGTTCAGCACGACGTCCTCGATGCGGTCCCGCAGCTCGGGGTCGATCGAGTCGTACGGCACCAGCGCACCGGCGTTCACGATGCCCATGTCCAGGCCGGCCTTGATGGCATGGAACAGGAAGACCGCGTGGATCGCCTCCCGCACCGGGTTGTTGCCCCGGAATGAGAACGAGACGTTCGAGATTCCGCCCGAGATGTGCACCCCGGGCAGGTTCTCCTTGATCCAGGCGCAGGCGTCGATGAAGTCGATCCCGTAGGACGCGTGCTCCTCGATGCCCGTGGCCAGCGCGAAGCAGTTCGGGTCGAAGATGATGTCTTCCGGCGGGAAGCCGACCTCGTCGGTCAGGATTTGGTAGGCACGCCCGCAGATCTGCTTGCGGCGCTCCAGGTTGTCGGCCTGCCCCTGCTCGTCGAAGGCCATCACGACGACGGCGGCGCCGTATTTGCGGCACAGCCGGGCCTCGCGGACGAACTTTTCCTCGCCCTCCTTCAGGGAGATCGAGTTGACGATCGGCTTGCCCTGCACGTTCTTCAGGCCTGTCTCGATGACCTCGAACTTGGAGGAGTCGATCATCACCGGCACCCGGCTGATGTCCGGTTCGGCGGCGATCAACTTGGTGAACCGGTCCATCGCGGCGACGCCGTCGATCATCCCCTCGTCCATGTTGATGTCGATGACCTGCGCGCCGACCTCGACCTGCTGCAGGGCCACCGACAGCGCGGTGTCGTAGTCCTCGGCCTTGATCAGGTTGCGGAACCGGGCGGAACCGGTGATGTTGGTGCGCTCCCCGATGTTGACGAACAGCGACTCGTCGGTGATGTTGAGCGGCTCCAGGCCGGCGAGCCGGGTGGCCACCTCGATCGTCGGCACCTCGCGTGGCGTCTTACCTTCGACGACCTTGGCGATATCGGCGATGTGCGCCGGTGTCGTGCCGCAGCAGCCGCCGACCATGTTGACCAGACCGGCCTCGGCGAACTCGGCCACGTAGCCGGCCTGCCGCGTCGGGGTCTCGTCGTACTCGCCGAAGGCGTTGGGCAGACCCGCATTCGGGTAGCACGACACGAACGTGTCCGCGATGCGCGACATCTCGGCCAGGTAGGGCCGCATCTCCGGGGCGCCCAGGGCGCAGTTCAGCCCGACCGCGAGCGGCTTGGCGTGCCGGACCGAGTTCCAGAACGCC
This sequence comes from Mycolicibacterium cosmeticum, assembly GCF_000613185.1. Classification (NCBI taxonomy): domain Bacteria; kingdom Bacillati; phylum Actinomycetota; class Actinomycetes; order Mycobacteriales; family Mycobacteriaceae; genus Mycobacterium; species Mycolicibacterium cosmeticum. The sequence continues at coordinate 466,971 of NZ_CCBB010000002.1, read as the reverse complement.
TCGGTGGTCTGGCCGGACAGCGTCCGCCCGGACGCGTCGGTGATGGTGCCCGAGATGATCACCGGCCAGCGGCGGCCGCGCTCCTCGAACAGCGACTCGATGGCGAAAATCGCGGCCTTGGCGTTCAGCGTGTCGAAGATCGTCTCGACGATGAGCAGGTCGGCACCGCCGTCGACGAGGCCCCTGGCGGCGTCGGCGTAGGCGGCGACCAGCTGGTCGTAGGACACGTTGCGCGCCCCGGGGTCGTTGACGTCCGGCGAGATGGACGCGGTCCGCGTCGTCGGCCCGAGCGCCCCGGCGACATACCGCGGCTTGTCCGGGGTGCTGAACTCGTCGCAGGCGGCGCGGGCCAGGGCTGCGCCGGCGTAGTTGAGCTCATAGCCGAGTTCGGCCATGCCGTAGTCCGACAGCGAGACCGCATTGGCGTTGAACGTGTTGGTCTCGATGATGTCGGCGCCCGCCTCGAGGTATTCGCGGTGGATGCCGGCGATGATGTGCGGCTGGGTCAGGGTGAGCAGGTCGTTGTTGCCCACCAGATCGCTCGGCCAGTCCTTGAACCGCTCGCCGCGGTAGCCTGCCTCGTCGGGCCGGTCGCGCTGGATCGCCGTGCCCATCGCGCCGTCGATCACGACGATCCGCCGGCGCAGCGCGGCGGTCAGCTCGTCGGTGCAGTCGGGGCGGATGTTGGGTTCGAAGTTCGAGGCGGTCACGTCAGCGCTCACGTGCGTTCCTTCCGTAGCGGAAGGCGTCCTTGACTTCGCCGAGCGTGGCGGCTACCGGACGGGACCCGGCGGTCCCCCCAGCAACCGTTGCAACGCCTCTCGGCGGTGAAAAGTCTACGTCGTCACACGGTCGACGTCTGGACGCCCACTTCATCGCCGCGGCCGCCGGCTCGCGGATCTCGTCGGCGATGTCGTAGTTAACAAGACTAACCAGATTGCGGCCGAACGTATTTCGTGTCGGCCGCGGCCCCAGCCCGCATTCGGCCGCCCAGGGCTCCCTGGCCGGCCATGGCGCGCTGGGGCAGCACGTCGAGCAGGTCGGTGTCATGGGGCCGTTCGGTACGGGCGGTCACACCAACAGAGTAGTCCGTCTAGCCAAATTCACTGGCGGGGCGATGCCACTCCTGCACCCGGTGCAGGGCTTACGCTGAAGGTGTGACCCCGTCGGATGGCCTGCCCGATCTGCGCAACACCATCATCGTCGCGGCCTTCGAAGGCTGGAACGATGCGGGTGATGCCGCCAGCGACGCCCTGGAACACCTGGACGCGATGTGGGAAGCGGAGACGATCGTCGAGATCGACGACGAGGCCTACTACGACTACCAGGTGAATCGCCCGGTGATCCGCCAGGTGGACGGCGTCACCCGGGAGCTGGTGTGGCCGTCGATGCGGATTTCGCATTGCCGCCCGCCGGGCAGCGACCGCGACATCGTGCTGATGCACGGGGTGGAACCCAATATGCGCTGGCGCACCTTCTGCGCGGAGCTGCTGGCGATCGCCGACAAACTCAACGTCGATACCGTGGTGATCCTGGGTGCCCTGCTGGCCGACACGCCGCACACCCGGCCGGTGCCGGTGTCCGGAGCGGCCTACTCCGCCGATTCGGCGAAGTTCTTCGGCCTGGAGGAAACCCGGTACGAGGGCCCCACCGGCATCGCCGGGGTGTTCCAGGACGCCTGCGTGCAGGCCGGCATCCCGGCGGTGACGTTCTGGGCCGCGGTGCCGCATTACGTCTCGCAGCCGCCCAATCCGAAGGCGACCGTCGCACTGCTGCGCCGGGTCGAGGACGTGCTGGACATCGAGGTGCCGCTGGGCGATCTGGTGACGCAGGCCGAGGAATGGGAGCAGGCGGTCACCGAGATGACGGCCGAGGACGACGAGATCGCCGAGTACGTGCAGTCCCTGGAGGAACGCGGGGATGCCGAGGTGGACATGAACGAGGCGCTCGGCAAGATCGACGGGGATGCGCTCGCCGCGGAGTTCGAGCGCTACCTGCGCAGAAGAGGCCGCTAAGGCTTCTCCAGCGCCTCGGTGCGCGCACTCAGCGACCGACCCAACGCGGCGACCTCCGCGTCCAGCTTGGGCAGCAGTTCCGGGGTGATCTTGCGGATATCGCGTTCGGCCACCTCGGTGGGCACCAGCGGCCGGATCCAGCGGAACGCGCCCACCCAGCCCGGGCAGTAGATGCGCTTGCGGCGGCCCTCGATGCCCTTGACGAACGCCGCGCCGCAGGCCGCGACGGTGGTCGTGCGGTTCAGCGGGGGCGGCAGCTTGGACAGCATCTCGCGGAACGCCGACAGGTCGGCCTTGGCGTCCTGCACCAACGGGGTGTCGATCCAGCTCATGTGCGCCGACCCGACGTCCACCCCCAGGTGGGCGACCTCCAGGCGCAGGGTGTTGGCGAAGTATTCGGCGCCGGCCTTGGACGCGTGATAGGCCGACAGCCCCGGTGACGACGTGAACGCCGCCAGCGAGGACACCACCAGCACGTAACCACGGCGGTCGATCACCGCGGGCAGCGTGGCCCGCACGGTGTTGAACACCCCCACCACGTTGACGTCGATGACGCGTTTGAACGCCTCCGGGTCGACCTGGAGCACCGACCCGAAGCTGGCGATACCGGCGTTGGCCAGCACGATGTCGATGCCGCCGAACCGCTGCACGGCCGCGTCGGCGGCGCGCTGCATGGCCGGCAGGTCCCGCACGTCGGCCAGGGCGGTGAGCACATGATCGGCCCCGCCGAGCTCGGCCGCCAGCTCGGCCAGCGGAGCCTCGTCGAGGTCGGTGAGCACCAGCCGGGCGCCCTTGGCGCGCAACCGGCGGGCCACCTCGGCGCCGACGCCGCGGGCCCCTCCGGTGATGAACACGACCTTGCCGTCGACGGCATATCTTGCGGACATGCCGTCCAAGCTACCCGGTACCCGCGGTCACGGGAATGGGTTCAGAGGGCCACTCCGAGCAAGGCGTCGGCGATGTCGGCCACCAGGCGGGGCGCGCTCGGGTCGGCACCGCCGTAGGTCAGCGCGTCGGTGGTCCAACCATCCAGGGCGGCAAGGGCTTTCGGTGTATCGAGGTCGTCGGCCAGGTAGTGCCTGACCCGGCCGAGGACATCGGTGGCATCCGGGCCGGCGGGCAGTGCCGTGGCCTGCCGCCACCGCGCCAGCCGGGCCTGGGCCTCGTCCAAGACCTCGGCGCTCCAGAATCGGTCCGCCCGGTAGTGCCCGGCGAACAGGCCGAGCCGAACCGCCGCCGGGTCCACCCCGTCGGCCCGCAGCCGCGACACCAGCACCAGGTTGCCGCGGCTCTTGCTCATCTTGTGCCCGTCCCAGCCGATCATGCCGCTGTGTACGTAATGCCGGGCGAATCGGCGGTCGCCGGTGACGGATTCGGCGTGCGCGGCCGAGAACTCGTGATGCGGAAAGATCAGGTCCGACCCGCCGCCCTGGATATCGAAGCCGCTGCCGATGCGATTGAGCGCGATGGCCGCACACTCGATATGCCAGCCGGGCCGGCCCGGCCCGAACGAGGCCGGCCAGCTCGGCTCACCGGGGCGCTGCGCCCGCCACAGCAGGGCGTCCAGCGGGTCGGCTTTGCCGGACCGGTCCGGGTCGCCGCCGCGTTCGGCGAAGAAGCGCAGCATGGTGTCCCGGTCGTACCCGGATTCGTAGCCGAACTGTTCGGTGGCGTCCGCACGGAAATAGATGTCGCGGTGCTCGGCGTCGTCGACGACGTAGGCCGCACCGGAGCCCAGCAGTTTCTCCACCAGCTCGACAACCTCGCCGACGGTGTCGGTGGCGGCGACGTAGTCCCGCGGCGGCAGCACCCGTAACGCGGTCATGTCCTCGCGGAACAGTTGGGTCTCGCGGTCGCCCAATTCGCGCCAGCCGATACCGTCCCGGGCGGCCCGTTCGAACAGCGGGTCGTCGACGTCGGTGACGTTCTGCACGTAGTGCACGCCGTGGCCGGCGTCCAGCCACAGCCGGTGGATCAGGTCGAAGGTCAGATAGGTGGCAGCGTGCCCGAGATGCGTTGCGTCATACGGGGTGATCCCGCAGACGTACATGGTTGCGGTCTCCCCCGGCGACACCGGGCGGACCTGGCGATCGGCGGTGTCGAACAGTCGTAATGGCACGCCCGTACCGGGCAACTTGGGAACGGTCGGCGCCGGCCACGACTGCATGACGTCGACTCTAAGGTGTGCGGTCAGCGTGCTCTCCCGTCGGGCCCGTCGGTGATACCGACATCGCGGTGCTGAGGAATACCGACAACATCGGCGGGCATTCCATTCCCGGATCAGTGCGCGGATCTGATGGTGTCCAGCAGGATCCCGGCCAGTTCCGGACGGCACATCAGCAGATCGGGCAGGTACGGGTCGCGGCGGTTGTACACCAGCGGGTCCCCCGCCAGCCGGGTGGCATGCAGGCCGGCGGCCTGCACCACACCGGCCGGCGCCGCCGAATCCCACTCCCACTGCCCGCCGGCATGGATGTAGGCGTCCACGTCGCCGCGCACCACCGCCATCGCCTTGGCGCCGGCCGAGCCGATCCGCACCAGCTCGATGTCGAGATGATCGCGCAACCACCACAGCACCGCGGGGGGCCGGTACGTGCTGGCGGTGATGCGGATCGGTCCGTCGGCGCGTGGTGGCGGCGGCGTGACGGTGTCGGTGCGGTAGACCTGCCCGATGGCCGGCAACGCCACCGCGGCGTCGGTGATGGAGCCCTCCGGTTTCCCGTTCCGCTGCCACAGGGCGATGTGCACCGCCCAGTCCGCCCGCCCCGGCAACGAGAACTCGCGGGTCCCGTCCACCGGGTCGACGATCCACACCCGGTCGGCGTGCACCCGGGACAGGTCGTCGGCAGCCTCCTCGGAGAGCACCGCGTCGTCCGGGCGCAGTTCCCGCAGCCGTTTGAGGATCAGCGCGTTGGCCCGCCGGTCCCCGGCGTCGCCGAGGTCGTAGGGGTCGTAGAAACCGACCTCGTCGCGCACCGCGAGCAGCAGCCGGCCGGCCTCGGCCGCAACGGTGGCGGCCACGTCGGCATCGGTGAGCGCGGCGGAACCCACTAGAACGCCGGCCACGGGATGGGCCGGTGTCGATCTGGCGTCGGCATCACCGGATTGTTTAGCAGCGCAATGATTCTCGACCGCAACGCGGCGACCTCGCGGTCGGTGATGTGCTCACCCAATTGGGCGCCCAGGTCACCGTCGAGCTGCTCCCGCAACCGGGCGACGGCCGCCAGGTTGGCATCCTCGACCGGCTTGCCCGCCCAGCCCCACAGCACGGTGCGCAACTTGTCCTCGGCGTGCAGGCTCACCCCGTGGTCGACGCCGTACACACCGCCGTCCACGCCGGCCAGGATGTGGCCGCCCTTGCGGTCGGCGTTGTTGATCACCACGTCGAAAACCGCCATCCGGCGCAGCGCGTCGGTGTCGGCGTGCACCAGGGTGACCTCGTCGCCGGCGTAGTCGTAGGCCTGCAGGATCGGCAGATAACCCTGCGGCAGCTGCCCGGCGGGTACCAGGTCGACGAGGTCCGGTCCCTCGGGTTCGGAGTCGTCGGCGTCCTCGGGATCCTGCTCCGACAGCGCGTCACCGGGTTGGTCCACCCAGCGCTGCACCATGCCCGGGCCGGCCGGCCCGACCCGAATGATGGTGTAGGGCACGATGTTCCAGTCCAGGGCGGCGGACACCAGGTAGGCGGCGAACTCGCGACCGGCCAGCGTGCCGTCGGGGAAGTCCCACAGCGGGGCCTCCCCCGCCACCGGCTTGTACACGCAGTGTTCCTGGTGGTCCTCCAGCCGGGCCTCACACAGGAAGGTCGCGTTACTGGCCGAGCGGATCCGTCCGATGACGGTCAGGTCGCCGTGCGCGAGAACCCGGTGCACCCGCTCCCGGTCAGGATTCGGTGTCATCATCGGCTCCGCCGAACGCGCCGCGCCGGTAGCCGTTGGTGCGAACACAGATATGGCCCTCCGGGTCGAGCGGTTCATCGCACAGTGGGCACGGCGGCCGGCCGGCGGAGATGACCCGGTTGGACCGGTTGGCGAATTCCCGCGCCGACTCCGGCGTGAGGAACACCCGCACGGCGTCGGGCCCGTCTTCGGCGTCGTCGAGCACCACCGACGCGTCGAACTCGGTCTCGGACACCGCGAGCAGCTCCACCACCACCGTCTGCGCCTCGGAATCCCAGCCCAGGCCCATCGTGCCCACCCGGAACTCCACGTCCACGGGGGTGAGCAGGGGGTTGAGGTCGTCCACCTCGCCGGTATCGGGCGGGATCGGGGTTCCGAAGCGGCGGTTGATCTCGACCAGCAGCGCCGAGATGCGCTCGGCGAGCACGGCCACCTGTTGCTTTTCCAGCATCACCGAGATCACCCGCTTGTCGTGCACCGCCTGCAGGTAGAACGTGCGGTTCCCGGGCTGCCCGACGGTCCCGGCCACGAAGCGGTCGGGTGTGCGGAAGACGTGAATTGCGCGTGCCATGGCACCTTTCAAAATACCGGTACGGGCCAGGCCTCAGTCGGTGGAGCCGCCGACAACCGCATCCGTGGCGGGCGCGGCGGTCTCGGCACCGGGCTCGCCGGCGGGTTTGGGGGTCAGGGCGGCGGTCAGGCCGTTGCCGGTGTGATTGACGTGCAGCACGAACGGCCGGGTATCGGTGTAGCGGATCACGCTCATCGACGCCGGGTCGGCGGTGATGCGCTGAAAGCTGTCCAGGTGCGTGCCCAGCGCGTCGGCCAGCACCGCTTTGATGACATCACCGTGGGTGCAGGCCACCCACAGCACGTCGCCCTCGTGCTCGGAAGACAGTCGGCGGTCGTGTTCCCGGACGGCCGCGACGGCCCTGGCCTGTACCTGGGCCAGGCCTTCCCCGTCGGGGAACACCGCGGCACTGGGTTGCTGCTGCACCACCGTCCACAGCGGTTCCTTGACCAGGTCGGCGATCTTGCGGCCGGTCCAGGCGCCGTAGTCGACCTCGGAGATCCGCTCGTCGACGGTCGGCTCCAGCTGCAGTGCGGCGGCCAGGGGCGCGACGGTGGTGGCGCAGCGCAGCAACGGTGAGCGCACGATCGCCTTCACCGGCAGCGTGCCGATCCGGTCCACCACCGCGGCGGCCTGCTCGCGGCCCTTCTCGTCGAGGTCGACCCCCTCGGAGCGGCCGGCCAGCGTGTGCGCGGTGTTGGACGTCGAACGGCCGTGCCGCAACAGGATGACGGTCACTGGGCCCCGATCACGCCGGTGCTCAGCAGGATCAACACGGTCACCCCGACGATGATCCGGTATCCGACGAACCAGTACATGCTGTGCCGGACCAGGAATTTCAGGAACCAGGCGATCGCGGCGTAGCCGATGACGAAGGCGATCACGGTGCCCACCAGCAACTGCGGCCCGGTCGCGCTCTGCCCGGCGCCCTCGGGATGGAAGGCGTCGGGCAGCGAGAACAGCCCCGACGCCAGCACCGCCGGGATGGCGAGCAGGAAGCCGAACCTGGCGGCGGCCTCGCGTTTCTGGCCGAGGAACAGCCCCGCGCTGATCGTGACACCGGACCGGGATACGCCGGGGATCAGCGCCAGCGCTTGCGAGGTGCCGACGATGAGGCTGTCCCGCCAGGTGAACTGGGTGATCTCGCGGGTCTGCCTGCCGAAGTACTCCGCGGCGGCGATCACCGCCGAGAACACCACCAGCGCGGTGGCGATGATCCACAGATTGCGGATGTCGTCGCGGATGTAGTGCTTGAACACCAGCCCGGCGATGCCGATCGGGATGGTGCCCAGGATCACCCACCAACCCAGCCAGTAGTCGGCGGTGCGGCGGCCGGCGTCGAATAGGCCGCCGAACCACGCGGTGAGGATCCGGCCGATGTCGCGGGCGAAGTAGATGAGCACCGCGACTTCGGTGCCGATCTGGATGACGGCGGTGAACGAGGCGCCCGCGTCCCGGCCGAAGAACGCCTCGGAGACGATCGCGAGATGTCCCGACGAGGAAACCGGCAGGAATTCGGTCAGGCCCTGGACTATCGATAAGACGACCACCTGGAGCCACGACACGTCAGTCACGCGGACGACCGTACCGTGGGGCCGCGGTCAGCGTGCGTTGCGATCCACCGGCTCGGCGGTCGCCACGGCGTCGCGGACGGCGGCGGCCAGGCTTCGCTCATCGCAGAGATCGACGTCGGTGAGGCTGTGGGTGGCCACCGCCACGATGTCCTCCTCGAGCGGGACGAGCCCGCTCAGCCGCGGACGGTAGACCTCGACCACCAACGACTGACGTTCTTGCACGTGGAAGGAAAAACTGCGGCCACCTGCGAGCATGCCGAAACCGCTTGCGTGCACGCCGGTCGAGATGTCCTCGATGGCAAACTCATGGTCAATCAGGAAGTCCGGCACGAGAGCCATAGCGGCACAATACCGCCATACCGGCGAACTCGTTCGACCTTCCCGACGTTTGCCCAAAAATTGAAATCGAAACGATCTTCACCACGCAAAGAGGAGTCGAACGGGGCTTTGCACACGAAATCCGCTGCGCTTTCGCTGTTGAGTGGCGCATTCGCCCTGGTTGTGACGTTCTCTGCGGGTTGCTCAAAGAACCCTGCGGATTCGCCACCGCCCACCATCACGCCCGCCTCGGCCGCGGTGTCACCGCCGGCCGCCGGCGCCGTCCCGGGCGTCGTGCGCCCGCTGCCGGCGCCCGGCCTGGCGGCGGTGTTCGACCCGCGGACCGCCGCGCTGACCGTGTTGGGACCGGCCGACCGGCTGACCGTGTTCGGCGCCCACCCCCGGACCGTGACGCTGCCGTCACCGGCCCGCGCGGTGGCCGGCGACGGCACCGGGCGGGTCTATCTGGCCACCCGCGGGGGGTACCTGCGGGTGGATCTGGCCAACGGCGCGGCCACCCGGGTGGACGTCACCGGCGAGGCCGACACCGACTTCACCGCGATCACCGTGCGGGCCGACGGTCGCCTGGTCCTGGGCAGCGCCGACGGTGCCGTGCTGACGCTGGCGGCGGGTGACTCCGCCAACGCCGTCAGCGCCCGGCTGAAGATCTTCGCTCATGTCGACGGCCTTGCCGCGCAGGGCAATTCGGTGGTGGTGCTGGACCGCGGTCAGACCTCGGTGACGGAGGTCGACGACGACGGCACCAAGGCCGAGCAGGCGCTGCGCGCCGGTGAGGGGGCGACGACCATCGCCGCCGACCCTGCCGGTCGGGTGCTGGTCGCCGACACCCGCGGTGGCGCCCTGCTGGTGTACGGCACCGAGCCGCTGATCCTGCGGCAGGCCTACCCGGTGCCCGACGCGCCGTATGGCCTGGCCGGGTCCCCCGGCCTGGCCTGGGTGTCACAGACGGCCACCAACACCGTCGTTGGTTACGATCTGAGCACCGGAATACCCGTAGAGAAGGTGCGTTATAGGACCGTGCAGCAACCCGACATCCTGGCCTACGACGACGCATCGGGCACCCTGTACGTGGTGTCCGGATCCGGAGGTGGGGTGCAGGTGATCGAGAAGGCTGCCCGATGAGCGTGCAACGCGGCCGGATGCCGGCCGGCTGGGCCGGTGAGCTGTCCGACGAATACGAGTGGGTACCGCTGCGGCTGCCACCGGACGTCACCCGGCTCTCGGCGTCCATCCGGTTGTCCATCGAGGCCGAGTACCGCGGCTGGGAGTTGACCCGGGTGCGGCTGTACACCGACGGCAGCCGCCGAGTGTTGCTGCGCCGCAAGAAAACCGCACTCGGGGATCAGCCGGCGCTGTGATCTATCACCTGTTACGCCGGATGTTCTTTCTCGTCGATCCGGAACGCATCCACACGTATGTGTTCGCAGCCCTGCGGGCGGCGGCCGCGGTCGGCGTCAGCCGCAGGGCGCTGCGCCGGCTGCTCGCCCCCACCGATCCGATCCTGGCCAGCACGGTGTTCGGCGTGCACTTCCCGGGCCCCCTGGGCCTGGCCGCCGGATTCGACAAGGACGGCCGCGGCATGGCGGTCTGGGGTGCGCTGGGCTTCGGCTATGCCGAGGTCGGCACGGTGACCGCGCAACCGCAGCACGGCAATCCGCCGCCCCGGCTGTTCCGGCTGGCCGAGGACCGGGCGCTGCTCAACCGGATGGGCTTCAACAACCGCGGGGCCGCCGCGCTGGCGCTGCGGCTGGCCCAGCACACCCCCGACGTGCCGATCGCAGTCAACATCGGCAAGACCAAGGTGACCCCGGCCGATCGGGCCGTCGACGACTACGCCGAGAGCGCCCGGCTGGTGGGCCCGCTGGCCGCGTTCCTGGTGGTCAACGTCAGCTCGCCGAACACCCCCGGGCTGCGCGACCTGCAGGCGGTGTCCTCGCTGCGGCCGATCCTGACGGCGGTGCGAGCCGCCACCGACACCCCCGTCCTGGTAAAGATCGCGCCCGACCTGTCCGACGCCGATATCGACGAGATCGCCGACCTGGCAGTCGAATTGGGTTTGGCCGGCATCGTCGCCACCAACACCACGATCTCCCGTGCCGGGCTGCGCACCCCCGGGGTGGCCGACCTGGGGCCCGGCGGGGTGTCCGGCGCACCGGTGAAGGCCCGCTCGCTGGAGGTGCTGCGCCGGCTGTACGCCCGGGTGGGCGATCGCCTGGTGCTGATCAGCGTCGGCGGTATCGAGACCGCCGACGACGCCTGGGAGCGCATCGTGTCCGGCGCGTCGCTGCTGCAGGGCTACACCGGGTTCATCTACGGCGGCGGGCTGTGGGCCAAACACATCCACGACGGCATCGCCGACCGCCTGCGGGCCGGGGGGTTCGGATCCCTGGCCGAGGCGGTCGGGTCGGCCGCGCGGTAGGTCTACTTCTGCTCGTACGTGCCGTGGATGACGGCGCGGGCGATGGCCTGGCCGAACAGGTTGAAGCCGAGATAGGCCGGGGTGGCGCCGTCGGGCAGCCCCAGTGACTCGACGGGCAGCGCGTGCACGGCGATGTAGTAGCGGTGCGGGCCGTGACCGGCGGGCGGGGCCGCGCCGATGAAGCGCTTGAGGCCGGCGTCGTTGGCCAGGGTCACCGCGCCGCCCGGCAGCGGGTCACCGTTACCGGCGTCGGCGGGCAGCGACGTGACGCCGGCCGGCAGATCGGCCACCGCCCAATGCCAGAAACCCGAGGCCGTCGGGGCGTCGGGGTCGTACACCGTCACCGCGAAGCTGCGGGTCTCCTCCGGGAAACCGGACCAGCTCAGCTGCGGTGACACATCGGCCCCACCGGCTCCCATGATCCCGCTGACCTGGTCGTTGCCCAGCGGCTGACCGTCGGTCACCGATTCGGATGTCAGCGAAAACGTCGGAAGCTGCGGCAGGTTGTCATACGGTGACTTGCTCATCGCGCCCTTTCAGCAGTTTGTCAGGCTTCAGCATTTGGTAAGAAAGTTGTGCAGGACTTTCGCCCCGAACTGTAGTGCGTCCACGGGTACCCGCTCGTCGACACCGTGGAACAGCGCCGCGAAGTCCAGGTCCGGCGGCAGCCGCAGCGGCGCGAAGCCGAAGCAACGAATCCCCAAGCGGGAGAAGGCTTTCGCATCGGTCCCACCGGACATCATGTAGGGCACCGTGCGGGCACCCGGATCGGCTGCCAGCAGCGCGGCGTTCATCGCGTCCACCAGGTCACCGTCGAAGGTGGTCTGCACCGACGGCAGGTCGCGCTCCCAGGTGCGGGTGACGTTGGGCCCGATCAGCTCGTCGACCTCGCGCTCGAAGGCCTCCTTGCGGCCGGGCAGCACCCGGCAGTCCACCATCGCCTCGGCCGTGGCGGGGATGACGTTGGCCTTATAGCCGGCCTTGAGCATGGTGGGGTTCGCGGTGTCGCGCAGCGTGGCGCCGACGATGCGGGCGATGCCGCCGAGCTTGGCGATGGTGCCGTCCAGGTCGGGTGAGTCGAGGTCGAACTCGTAGCCCGTCTCTTCGGACACCGCGGCCAGGAATTCGGCGACCGACGGCGTCAGCACGATCGGGAACTGGTGCTTGCCCAGCCGGGCGACGGCCTCGGCGATGGCGGTGACGGCGTTGTCGTCGTGCACCATCGAGCCGTGGCCTGCCCGTCCGCGGGCTTCCAGCCGCATCCAGGACAGCCCCTTCTCGGCAGTCTCGATCAGGTAGAGCCGCTTCTCGCCGCCGTCGCGGGTCGGCACGGTCAGCGAGAACCCGCCGACCTCACCGATCGCCTCGGTGATGCCCTCGAACAGGTCGGGCCGGTGGTCGACCAGCCACTGGCAGCCGTAGGTGCCGCCGTGTTCCTCATCGGAGACGAAGGCGAACACCAGGTCCCTGGGCGGGACGATGCCCTCACGCTTGAGATGCCGGGCGACCGCGAGGGTCATGCCGACCATGTCCTTCATGTCGACCGCGCCGCGGCCCCAGACATAGCCGTCCTCGACGGCCCCGGAGAACGGGTGCACGCTCCAGTCGGCCGGTTCGGCGGGCACCACGTCGAGGTGACCGTGGATCAGCAGCGCGCCCCGGCTGGGGTCGGCGCCTTTCAGGCGGGCGAAGACGTTTCCGCGGCCGGGTGCGCCCGCCTCGATGTACTCGGTTTCATAACCCACCTCTTCGAGTTGGGCGGCCACCCAGTGCGCGCATTCGGCCTCGCCCTTGGTGGTTTCGGGCTCACCGGTGTTGGACGTGTCGAATCGGATGAGGCTGCTGACGAGGTCGACCACTTCGTCTTCGGGTCGAATCCGGTCGCTTCGCTCGCCTTGGGGCAATGTCACGTCCCTTTCCTACCACCTGCGGGCACGGCGTTCCGGGCCTCGGTTTTGTCGGGGTCGGGCATATCCGTTAGCCTTAAGCGCCCCACCCGATGGATGTGGGCTGGTCCGAGTGGCGGAATGGCAGACGCGCTAGCTTGAGGTGCTAGTGCCCTATTAACGGGCGTGGGGGTTCAAGTCCCCCCTCGGACACATCCGGCGACACGACTTAAGTCGGCCGTCACCTTGACTTGTCGTAGGTGCGGGTCGTAATCAAGACGCAAACCCAGGCTCGCGTACACCTGGGCGCGTTCCACCCCGGTCGCCTTGCCGAGGATCACCGACAGTCCGCCCAGCTCCTGTACCAATTCGCTGATCTGGACAGCAGACATGACGTGGGGTCGCTCCGTTCGCTCAAGACGAGCCCTCAGCTCGTCACGCTCGGCCGTGCGGCGACGCAACGCAGCAGTCAAGTCCTCAACAGCCACACCCGACTCGACCGCGGCGACCAAGGCAGCAATCTTGCTGTTGACCTCGCTCAGCTCGCGCTGCAAGGCGGCGTGGCCAGTTCTCGCCGAGGGGTTCATCTCCTGCCCGCGGGCGAGGTCTTCTGGATCGGCCAGGGTGGCGATCCATTCGTCCAGTCGTGCGGTCACCTCGTCTTCCCGAAGATAGACGGTGCGCGGATGGTCACTCAGGTCCACAGGTACGGAACGCGACTTGCCCAGCTCACATCGGTAGAGGATGCGCGTTGTTTGCTTCCCTGGTCGGGCGGCACCCTGCATGCGGCGTCCACATGCGGCACAGAACAGCAGCCCGCGCAGCGCATATGGCACCGTCGATTCTCTGCTACACACAAGACCCGGACCCCGCCGCGCCTGCATCCGAAGTCGGACAGCCTGCGCCAGCTCGTCAGTGATCAGCGCTTCGTGCGTTCGCCGGTCAGGTGCGATCCAGTCGACCTCGTCACGCCACCGCATACGAGTCTCGTACCCGGCAGCGACATCGTCGGGGTTGACCAAGACCTCGTATTTCTCCTGCTTGCCCCACACACGAATACCGCGGTACGCCGGGTTGTCGAGGATTGCGCGGATCGCCGAATGGGACCATCCGCGCGGATCACGGTGCCGGTTCCGCGCCGGGTCATATTGGCTTGGTGATGGCACACCCTCGTCGGTGAGCTGTTGGGCGATGTAGCGCAGCCCGGCGCCGTCCGCGTACATGCGGTAGATCCGCTCAACGACCGACGATGTCGCGGGGTCGGGTTCGAGGCAGTGAAGTCGCTGCCCAAGACTTGCCTTGGCAGGGTTGGGGTGCGGTCCGGCGTCGACGAGCCGATAACCATATGGCGGCCGACCACCGAGGTACCGGGTAGTGTCCTGCGCGAGCGCCGACATCGCGGTACGCACGCGCATCTGGATGCGAGCGCGCTCCCCCTTGCTCATGCCGCCGAACAGCGTCATCACGAGATCGTGCGCCTCGGAGCCGGGATCGACCGCTCCGCCGACCTCGGGCACCCATAGGCCGACTCCATAGTGCGTAAGCACCGGGAAGGTCAGCGCGAACTGCGGCCCGTAGAACGCGCGGGCGGGTTCGCCGATCACCACAGCGTCGAAGCCACGATCCCGGCCGGTGACATCGGCTAGCAGACGCGACGCCTCGGGCCTGCGCTTCCACGGCAGCGAACGGCTTTGTCCCACATCGAAGTAATCACTGACGAGGACCCCGCCATGCGGAGTGATCAGGTCGATGGCCCGCCGTTTCTGCCAACTGCGACTCGCCTCGGGTTCTTGAGCGTCCTCCGTGCTCACTCGGCCGTAGAAGGCGAACCTCAGACTCACGCCACTCCCCTCCCTGATCCAAGCATCCGGTCCCGTACAGCCAGTATGACCTGCACCAGCGCACGGTTGGCCTCATGCGGAAATCGATAGCTCTCGGGTACCACCATTTCAACACCTCCCTCCGACAAGGTCGGCGCATCGATTCGACCGTCGCACTCGGTGCGAGCATCTGCTGCTCGGGAACTGTCAGCCATCGCCACCCCTGGGGGGATCTCCCTGTTGGTTGCAAGCTTGGCGACGGGCTTCCACCCGTCCGATGCGGCGGGCGTGGATGCGTTGCAGGGCGGCGGAATAGATGAGGGTGCGGTCGCCGAGGCTGGCGGGGCCGGCACGGTCAAACTCCCACGCCACCAGATCATCGCCATCGGCGGACTCCAAATCCAGATCATGCTGATGTGCAGTGCTTATCAAACGCTGTTCACGTGTCCAGGTGGCGCGGCGTTCGCGCAACGCGGTCATGGTGGTGGAATAGCGGCGGGACTTGGAGGTGATGTGGCCTCGGTAGCCCAGAGTGTGCAGCCAGCGGCCGATACCAGCCAATCCCCTATCGGCGAGTTGGCTGATGGTGGTCAGGATCGCGCGAACGTGCTCAGTGACGTCGAGGTCAGCGACGGCCTCAGCGGAGATTCGCCGTGCACTAATCCCCACGTCAGCCAAGGACTTGGTGACGTATTTCGCGAGGTAGCGAGCTACGCGCCGGCCTGGCAGCATCCGGTCGCGTGGTGAATCCTCCTGCACAGCAATTTTTTTCGCGTCAGCTTGCCGGTTGTCGATTGGTTGGGTGTCGACTTGTGTGCCGAACCTGATTACCCGTGTCGCGGTGTCTGAGGATGAGTCGGTGACCGTCACGGCCACGGTTCGAGCGGCCTGTTGGATGATGGTGGCCAGTTCGGTTGCCGCGAGAGGCGCCTGCCAGTCCTGACCGCCACTGTTGTCGCCGGCGGGCGGGTCGAGGCGGATCAAGGCATGAATATGCGGGACAAGTCGGGCTTGCAGCTCAACGACTTTGATGAAGCTGACCCGCACCGAATCCGGGTCGGCCCCCGAGGCGCTTAGCTTTCGGCGCAGTGTGCGTCGCAGAGTGATGGTGAAACGTCGCCACAGTTCAGGCAGGTGCCAGGTGAAAAGGACGTGCCCGGTGTAGTCGTAGCAGTCTGCGCAGATCGGCTGTCCCACATGGATATCACCGTCGCTGTGGGTTGCACTGCACCAGAGGGGTTTTCCGTGTTGGCAGCGGTTGGCGCCGCCGGTGCGGTGATGATCGCGGCACACCCGGTGCCGCTTGTCGCCCGCACGTTCGGTGGTGTGAACAGGTCCATAGCTGGGGGCCGTAAGGGTGAGGAACACCTGCGGACGATCGGCCACTGCTGCGGGGATAGCGTGATGGCCGCCAACGGTGCCGGCGTGCACGAGTTGCCAGGTGTCGCGGGCGTATAGGTCTGAACACGACGGGCATATCTGGGCCCGGCGGTTGTTGCACCGTGTCCACACCACCCGATCCCGACCATATTCATCGGTGCCGACCAGTTGGATGGGGTGAGCGCAGAACCCGACCGATTCGGCACGCCGCCACCACGATTCGAACCCCATAGAGGCCGCGCGGCGTACCATCTGCTCAACCACCTTGGCGGTGTCGATGATCTCAGGAACACCGGGAAGGCCGAGCTGTGCCGCTTCCTTGGAGCTATTCATTGCTGCCCTCGCCCGATGTCTGGCCGCCGCCATGGCTTCTCGGCTGCCTCTTGCTGCCCGGCCGACCGGTAGGGCGGCGGAATCGAGCGGCGAGGGTGGCGATGTCCTGGTCGGTGACGTGGAAAGCCCGCACTCGCTGAGGTTGGGCGGTGCCGTCGACGAGCATGTAGCCCACACCCGGTGTTGCATCGGAGATCCGATCGCATTCCGCACCGGCATCACGCGCGCCTTGGCCCAGCACCATAGCGGTTTGAGTAGCCTCGGTCAGCCGCAGCCCGATCCGCACGGTGAACAGCTGCCGGACGGGGAGCGTGTCCTTGGCCGGGTCTTGGACCGCGGCCACCACCGAAATGCCGACGGCGCGGCCCTGGGAGAGCAGCAAGCCCAGCAGTTGTTCGATTTCGCTGCGCAGCTTGCGATCAGTGACATAGGCGGTCAAGGCCGCGATCTCATCAATCACCACGACAAAGAGCGGTTCGGATGAGGTGGGGGTGTGCAGGCGCGTCTTGCCGCGCAACCGGTTGGCGCGGGCGTGCATCACCTCCACCAGTTGCCGCAGCAGATGCAGAGTGGTGTCGGTAGCGTCGTGGCTAAACACCGTGAACATCGGGGCTCCGGCGCCCAGTTCCATGCCGCCTTTGGGGTCGATGACACAGAGTCGCACGTGCCCGGTCTTCACCGAGGGAGCGATGCCCGTGACCAATGACCACAACACCGAGCCTTTGCCGGCGCCGGTCGCCCCGGCGACCAGGATGTGATGCCCCAGTAGCGGCAACCGCCACCACCCGTGGCTTTCGGTCATCCCGACGCACACAGCCGTGAGGTCGACGATGGTGGCCGGCGTGGGCATCGGAAGTGCGATCGGTTCGGCGAGTAAGTCGCCACGCATCAGGGTGATCCGTAGTTCTCCTGGTGCGGTAGCGGTGATGGTGACGCGCTCCGCGCGCCACGTGGCAGCCAGCGCCTCGGCTTGTCTGTGCCAGTCCGGCACCGATTGGCCGGTCACGACGCGCAGCCGGAGTACATCGGTATGCGTGCCGATCTGCACTGACTGCAGTGTCGGCGTGAGAATGCGCTCGCCTAGCTTGGCGGTCAATCCATGCAGGACGCACACAGAGCCCCAGTTGCGGGTGTAGCGCCACCACGTCAGCCAGCGCCGCCGCACCGGCTCGGTCACCCAGGCGTGAAAGGATCGGCGGTCCAGCCATGCCCACGCCATGTACCCGAAACTGACCACGACGGCAGTGATCAGTCCCGGACGCACCCCATGGGTGATCGCCACCGCGATGCAGGCGACGATCGGGATGCTGATGGCGGGAAACAAGATCGCCCACCACAGCAGATATCCCACCGCTTTGAACAGTGACACGATGAGGTCTTCAATCCAGTCGTCATTGTTCGACTGGGTGTTGTTGGTGCTCTTGTTGTTTGACGCCATGATGGCTGCCTTCCGTGAACTCGGCGTGATGTGCGGATGTGCGGCCCGGGCTGGGGCGTGAGACTGTGCCAGTGCCACACCCCAGCCCAGGCGCTCATTTCGGTGCGCGCGCCACCTGGTCACCCGACCCAGCCGAGATCGCGGTGATCGCGTCGGCGCGGAAGGCCACACCGCTGCGATCGCCCTGTGCCCACGGGATCGCCACCAAGCCCGACACCGACACCGCCTGTGTGACAGTGAGTTTCGGGTCACCGGCGACGGTGACATTGAGTACTTCGCCGCCGGTGTCATCCAGGGCTAGGAGTTGTGTCGCAAACAGTGGCAACCCGGTACTGGTGTCGACCTTGGGGCTACCTGTCTCGAAATTCAGCCGAGGTTCTGCCGCCCGCGTCACAATGAACCGGGTGCCTGATGTGTCAATTCTCAATCGCATTGCTGTGCTGTCCCTTCTTGGTTTCGCACGCGGTCGTCGGTGTCCGCGAATCCAAGAACAGCGTGTGGACGGCAATCGCCGGAAGTCACCACCAGTAAGAGCCAGTAACACCCCGGCACGCGCACGATTGCCTGACCTGCGCTGATGTGTGAGGCATGATCGGAAGATGGCGGCAGTCGATCCACACCGTGCGCTCAACGCGCAGCGGCTCCGACGTGCCCGCCTGGAATACGGATTCAGTCTTCAAGAACTGGCAGCCGAGGTCGAAAACGTGCGCGGGATGCGCAGTGACCGCGATATTCCGCCGCGCGAATCCTTGCGTCAGATGATCATCAGCATCGAACGCGGCGGCCCATTCGGCGAAATGTGGCGGGCAGACCTTGCCGCAGTCTTCGGCCGCGACCCCGACGAGATATTCAGCGTACCGGTCCAATCACCGCTGCCGCACCCGTTGCTGCTGGAGTTGCCGGTCGACGAGGATGTGTTGTCGGTAATCACCACACAGCGGGCTGCGCACATCGAGGCAGAGCACGCCTTCGGCGCTCAACACGCGCGGCCGTTGGTCGAGCGCGATCTCGACACCGTCGAAGCGCTGATCAAAACCGCACCCCGCCGACTCAAACGTGCCATGGCAGAGGCAGCCGGGACCATCGCCGAAGTAGCTGGCTGGATCGCCCAAGACCTAGGCGATCATGCCGCCGCCCAAACGCTGACGCATAAAGCGTTCCTGCATCTGCGGGCTGCTAGTCCCGAGCTACGTGCGATGATCCTGATGCGGCAATCGAACATTCTCACGCGCAGCGACGCCAGCTTGGCCGTCGACCTCGTAGCCGATGCCGCCGAGTTCATCGACGGCCGCGACGCAGGGCGGCTGACGGCCAGCATCGCCCGCCAGCAAGCCCTCGCCGCGCTGCACAATGACGACGAGCGGGGCTTTCACCGGCACGCCGCCGAGGCCCTTGAGCTCGGCGACATCGAGCCCGCCACCGATGACCGGGCACCCTACGCCCACGCCGCTTACGTCGCCAGTGACATCGCATCCGGATACTTACGCCTCGGCCATGCTGAGAAAGCGCTGGAGCTGCTGACCAGCCACCACACCAGATGGACTTCACAACAGCACCGCGACCGTGCCGTCGCCGACATGCGGCTGCTGCATACCTACATCGCGATCCGGGACTATCGCCTCGCGCTTGCGCTAGCTGACACCGCCATCCCCGCCTACCTGTCAGCGCCATCGCAGCGAGCGCGCCGACACCTCGCTCAGGCGGGCAAACTCGTCCGTGACCGTCGACGAAGAGACACCAGCCCTGTCCTGCAAGAACTTGCCGCGCGCATCAAGAAAGCCACCCAAGGAGCACATACGTGAGCCGCCACATCATCCCCGATACCACCACCACCGATCCTGCTGCCACCAATTCCGTGGCAGTGCTACCGGTTGGTTCCTTCGAACAGCACGGCCCCCACCTGCCGCTGGGCACTGACTGTCTCATCGCCTGCGCCATCGCAACGGCAATCAGCCAGCATCACAACGTTTTCCGACTACCACCGATCACGTTCGGATGCTCTCATGAACACGCCGCGTATCCCGGAACGGTCAGTATCAGCGCCACAGCACTCGCGGCGGTCATCGCCGATATCACCCAGTCGCTCATCCAGCAGGCAGTGCGCGGGCTCATTGTCGTGAACGCCCACGGCGGCAACGCTGTACTCACTAATGTCGTGCAGCAGGCGAACCAGCCCGCCACCCCGATCAATGTGGGTCTCTATCCAAGTCGCGAAGATTGGACCGAAGCCCGCACCGCCGCTGGCATCACCAGCACCAATCACGACGACATGCACGCCGGCGAACTAGAAACCTCCATCCTGCTCGCCGCGTACCCCAGCTACCTGCGCGCCGGATGGAACACCGCTGATCACAGTGCCAGCGACCGCCGCTACCTCACCACAGTCGGCATCAGCGCCTACACCACCACCGGTGTCATCGGCTACCCGTCACGGGCCACCGAAGCCAAAGGCCACGCGCTGCTCAACCACCTCGGCCGCAACGCCGACACCCTCGTCACCCTGCTGACCGAAGCGGCCCGACCCGAAGAGTGCCAGTAACGAAGGCTCTCGCGTGCAGCATCCGGCGGCTACCTGCGGGCTTTACTACGCTCCCTCTGCTCCCGTCCGCTGGCGCTCCCGTCCGCGCCGGTCGCTACGCTTCGCCCTCTGTCCGCCGCCACAGCAGCCAGTACCGGCAAGCGCACTCTGTCTGGATCGACCACCCACAGCAGGAAATCAGGCTCGGCAGCGCAGCCTCCGCGTAATACCACCGCTGTGCTCGGCCACCGGCCAGCCCTGCTCATCCAGCAGCGACTAGATCGGTGCCAGCGCCCGCAAACGGCTTCTGACCTGCGGTGTGAGAACTTTCTTTACTTGGGATCAAGTAGCTAGATTCCGATACGCTTGGCGATGATCTCGTTCATGATTTCGTTGGTGCCGCCGCCTATTCCGAGAATCCGGCAGTCTCGATAGTGTCTCTCGATCTCAGACTCACGCATGTAGCCCATCCCACCGAAGATCTGAACTGCCTCGTTGACCACGTAGTCGCACGCATACACAGCGGTGTTCTTGGCCATCGACACCTCGGCAACGACATCCTCCCCCGCTAGCCACCTCTGCAGGACTGCACGGGTGTAGGTGCACGCCACGTCGACCTGTCGAGCCATCTCGGCAAGCTTATGGCGAATGACCTGACGCCCCGTCAAGGGTCTACCGAACGTTTCACGCTCCCGCGCCCAACTCTTGGCGAGATCGAGAGCCCGACCCGCCGTCGCGTATGCCTGGACAGCGATGCCGAGCCGTTCAGCCTGAAATTGCTGCATGATCTGCAAAAACCCGCTGTTCGCTGCCCCCACAAGGTTCTCAGCCGGTACGCGAACGTCGACGAAAGACAACTCGGCGGTGTCGCTACATCGCCATCCCATCTTGTCCAACCGGCGGGACACTTCGAATCCAGGCGAATTCTTGTCGATCACGAGCAATGAAACTCCACCGTAACCCGGTCCGCCGGTGCGTACCGCCGTAGTAACAAAGTCCGCCCGAACTCCGCTGGTGATGAACGTCTTTGCTCCGTTGACCACGTAGGTGTCGCCGTCGCGCACTGCGCGTGTGCGCAAATTCGCGACATCTGAACCTGCCCCAGGCTCGGTAACGCCCAGCGAGCCGATCATCTTTCCTGCGAGCGTCGGACGGACATATCGTTCAATCAGGGCTTCGGAGCCATTGGCGGCAATGTGGGGAAGGGCAATGCCATGGGTGAACAAGGCGGCACAGACGCCAGTAGACCCACCTGCGGCCAGGATGGCCTCAGTGACCAGTGCGGAGTCAATCGCGTTGCCGCCGCTGCCGCCGACATCTTCCGGGAACCCGATTCCGAGAAGCCCCACCTCGGCAGCATTGAGGTGCAGGTCGCGTGGAATCTCACCCACCTGCTCCCATTGCGCTAGCTTCGGCGCGATTTCACGTTCGACGAAAGACCGCGCCATCTGACTCAGCGCTCGTCGCTCCGGCGTGGTCCACGCCTCCGGGGCGACAACGAAACGAGCTGCCCCATCCTCGCTTGCCATGGTCGTGCCAGCGTCCGTCATCTCAGCCTCCGAGAGAATTTGATGGATGATTGATTACAAGGTGTCTAATGCTTGCCGTCTCAGGACGGGAAAGGAGAACGCGACGCGCGGCAGCCTAAGCGGTCCGGCGGCGTGTAATCTGCAGCGGCGCAAGGACATGAACACGAGCAGTGGAGCATGGTTCTCTTCAGAACCGGACGAGCCCTCGAATGTTTCTTCCTGAACGCATATCCTGGTAGCCCTCATTGATTTGGTCGAGGGAGTATTCGCGGGTGACCAACTCGTCGAGCTTCAACAGCCCGGCGGAGTAAAGCTCGACCAGCCGCGGAATATCGTGTGGCGCATTGGATGAGCCATACAAAGCGCCACGAATCTGCTTCTCGTAAAGCGTCATCTCCAGCAGTGACCCTGAGATCGACGACTCGTCGGGATGCCCGATGGCCGTAACCACGACGCGTCCGCGCTTTCCGACCAAGGCCAGCGCTTCGGCGGTATAAGAGCCCTCAGCTACATCAGTGGTGAGGATGCAGACATCGGCCAGCTTGCCCCGCGTCATATCGCTGACCAGCGACCAAGCTTCATCCATCGAGGCGGCGGTATGCGTCGCGCCGAACCCGCTCGCTTGCTCTCGCTTGAAGTTCACCGGATCGACCGCCACAATTGCTAGCGCACCCGCGATTCGCGCACCCTGAATCGCATTCATTCCGATTCCGCCTGCTCCCACTACCACGACGGTGTCCCCGGCGCGCACCTCCCCAGTCCGCACCGCAGATCCGTAGCCGGTCGTGACGCCGCAACCGATCAAGGCTGCCCGATCCAGAGGGATTCCGCCGTCAATCTTGACCACGGATGCCTGCGGCACCACTGTGTACTCGGAAAACGTTCCGAGCAAGCACATCTGCCCGACGTCCTCGCCTCGTGCGTGAAAGCGATAGGTGCCGTCGATCTGCGGTCCCATCATCAGCGCTGCTCCCAAATCACAGAGATTGCCCATGCCGCGCGCGCAGTAGGAGCAGCGCCCACACGAGGGAAGGAAGGTCAAGATGACAGAATCACCTTCGGACAGATCCTCGACCCCTTCACCGCACTCCACGACTGTGCCAGCACCCTCATGGCCCCCTACTACCGGCAATGGGATCGGGAGGTCGCCGGTCACCAGATGTTCGTCGGAATGGCACAAGCCGGTGGCCGCCAGCCGCACGAGGACTTCCCCGGGGCCCGGCGGATCCAACTCGACTTCTTCGACCTCCCACTTCTGCTCCAAGCCCCACAAAACAGCGGCACGTGTCTTCATGCTCAAGTCCCTTCTATCTAATGACGCTTCTGAAGTAGTTATCCCGACCGCGCACGGTGGTCGCGAGAACTGTCCCGTACTGTGTCCCGGCATATCGCCTATAGGCCGCGGCGGCCGCTCGCCCGCACCCGGTCTCGTACCGGACTGACATCACACATCGAGCAGGTCGTGACGCTTGTCGGCTTCGAGGATTGCCCGATATTCTGGAAAGAGGTTTTTGGCCTGCGGTATGAGCTTGATCAGTTTGGTGACAGGACCTTTCGCTCGTACAGTTCCTTTCGCCATCGCCATGGTCAAGTTCACCTTCCCCAACCAGAACCTGTTACCGGTATCCGCGGACATGAACAATTCGACATTCGGTGTAACGCCACTGTCCGCGCCGGTCTCTATCACCTTCTTCGGCATATCCACGGTTACTACCGCGTCCGGATCGGTGTAGTGGATCCGCAACACCACCCCGGACCCGGCGAGTCTGTTCGCAAGGTCTTCGTTCTCCAAACCTCGTCGAAAGATGCCGGCGAGATAGCGGTAAACCTCTTCAGCATCAGCGAACACAGCCATCCTGAAATTCCATTCTGTTGACGCAGTCCAAGCACTCACAAATAAATCCGTTGAGTCGCACCCAGTTTCATTTCCTCCGCAGGCAATCAGGACTCATAGGAGACGATTTCCTGCCTCCCTCAGCGCCTGCGCGAGTCGACGTTCGGCTTGCGGCAACTGCGCAGCGAGGGACGCGGCGCCGCTCGCTCGCCGGCGCGGATCTGCACCGCTTTCGTACGCGGTATGCGCGACAGCGGTCCACAACTCAGATGCGGTCTTGGCGGCCTCCGCTGCTTTAAACGCAGGTTCGAAACTCAATTCTTCTGCGACGCGCCGACATCCACGTGCCTGCAGATCTCGGAACAGACCGCCCCCGGTTCCAGCCTTTTCGATGAAGGCGCTCAGCGCAAACAAGGCACCGTCGAGGGTGTCGTCGTCAAAGATCTCCGACCACCGCTTGAGGTCCTCCACAAACGTCAACACCCCTGATAATCCACGGACCTGAACATCACTATCGGAGCCCTCGGTGATCGGCGCGCTCACAAACGAACCCTGCATCGCGTCCGCGGACCTACGGAAGGCCGACCGAGCAGCATTGCCGAGATCTGGTGCTGCGCCGGGCCACTCGACCACGTAGGTGGTGTGCCGCGTGGGGACGGGAAATCCCGTCGATGCTCGCGCCTTCCGCAAATTCTCGTACGGCACCGCTTGAGGTGTATCGCGATCGTTATCGACCACGAACGCGAGTTCCTCGTCGTCGTCGTACCCCACGATCACGACATCATGCCGGCTCATACTCAGACGCGTTCTCAGATAGGGCAATTCGGCGATGTCAGTCCACACCATGACCGGCCTGCCGGAATCGATCTGTTCGGTCACCCATTTCCAACCAAGATCGGGGTCGTCTGTCGAACGGCGCTCGAAGCGCGCGCCCAACCGGGTCAAGTATTCGTCTTCGAGGTCCGCGCTACGTCCAACGAGGTAGATCGGTGGACGTAGGTGCGCCGAGCGAACATACGAGAAGTCGAGGGCCCCGCCGAGAGCAAACACGATACCTTCGTCCGGGGTGTCATCACCCCAACGGATCCCGGCCCATTCGGTCAAATCCCGAAGAGCCCCCGATCCGCAATGGCCGCCCATGTCGTGGCGATACGGCACCACCATCGATGCCATCAATCCTCCTCCAGGTGACTAACGTGCAGGCGGCAACTCATCTGAGTCATAGGGAACGCGAGATGATTTCCTTCATCACCTCGTTCGTGCCGGCATAGATTTTTTGCACGCGCTGATCCACCCACAATCTCGAGATGGGGTACTCGGTCATGTAGCCATATCCGCCGTGAAGCTGCATACAGTCATCGAGTACCTTCATCGCTCGCTCAGTGGTCCACCACTTCGCCATGGCGACGGTCTGCACGTCGAGTTGACCCGCAAGGTGCAGGTCGATGCAGTAGTCGAGGAACACTCGTGCGATGCGCGTTTCGGTCGCGGCTTCAGCCAGCGTGAACTTGGTGTTCTGAAAGCCAAAGACAGGCCGACCAAACGCCTCCCGCTCACGGGTATACTCGAGCGTCTGCTCCAGGGCAAGTTCCATCGCTGCGACAGCCCCCACCGCGACGATGAGTCGCTCTTGTGGCAGCTGCGTCATCAGCTGAATGAAGCCCTGTCCCTCAGACTGGCCCAGTAGATGCGAGCGCGGAACTCTCACTTCATCGAAGAACAATTCGGAGGTGTCCTGGCCGCGCTGGCCGATTTTGTCGAGAACCTTGCCGCGCCGGAATCCCGCCCGGTCAGCCTCGACAACGATCAAAGAGATGCCCGCAGCGCCCTGGCTCGGATCTGTCTTGGCAACAACGATGATGAGGTCGGCCTGTTGGCCGTTGGTGATGAAAGTCTTGGAGCCGGTGATCACGTACTCGTCACCGTCCAGGAGGGCTTTTGTCTTGACGCTCTGCAGATCGGACCCGGTCCCCGGTTCTGTCATGGCGATCGCCCCGATCATTTCACCGGACGCCATCTTGGGAAGCCACTGCGCGCGCAGCTCTTCAGTCGCGTACTGCAGGATGTAGTGGGCGACGATTCCGCTGTGCAGTCCCGCGCCCCATGAGCTGTCACCTATGCGGGCCTGCTCTTCAAGCACGACCGCTTCGTGCGCGAAAGTGCCACCGCCTCCGCCGTATTCCTCAGGTATAGACATGCAGAGCAGGCCCAGCTCGCCTGCTCGGTTCCACAGTTCTCGGTCGACGTGGTGCTGGTCTGCAAAGCGGCTCGCATGCGGCGCCAATTCGGCCGAGAAGAACTTCGCAGCGAGGTCACGAAGCTCGAGTAATTCGGCATTCATCCAGGGAGAGATTGGTGAGGACATGATTACCTTCCGACTGTTGGAATTCCAGGGATTTGACGTTATGACGTTTCGATTTCGATGAGGTATTCGCCGGCAGAGTGGCGCGCACGGATGACCTTTTTGTCGTACTTTCCGACGCTCGTCCTCGGAATATCGGACACGAAGCTCCATCGCTCAGGAATCCACCATTTGGCGACTTTGTCCGCAAGAAACGATCGGAGTTGGTCAATGTCAACGTCGGTTCCGGGGTGGACGACGACAAGCGCCAACGGCCTTTCCTGCCATTTATCGTCCGCGACGCCGACTACCGCCGCTTCGTACACGGCAGGGTGGCCGATCAGCGTGTTTTCCAGCTCCACCGAGGAGATCCATTCGCCACCTGACTTGATGACGTCTTTCGAGCGGTCGGTCAGGGTCAGATAGCCCTCGGCGTCGATCTTGCCCACATCACCGGTACGCAGCCATCCTTCGTCGAACTTCTCCGTATCGTTGTTTCCGAAATAGGACCCGGTGATCCAGGGACCGCGCGCCTGGATTTCCCCGACTGATTGCCCGTCCCACGGCACGTCTTTCCCGTCGTCATCCCGCAACCGGATTTCGACACCGCAGATCGGCCGGCCCTGGGATGCGCGCATCTCCCATCGTCGCGTCGCGTCGGCTCTGTGAGCCGGACGTGCGACGGTCGCCAACGGAGACGTTTCGGTCATACCCCAGGCCTGCACAATGGGCACGTTGTACTTCTCTTCGAATGCCCGCATCAAGGAAAGCGGAACAGCAGATCCCCCGCACGCGACCAGCCGTAGCGAAGAAATGTCCCGTTCAGGGTGCGAATCCAGATATCGGTCGACATCGTTCCAGATCGTCGGCACTGCACCGGCCACGGTCGGCCTGGTGTCTTCGATGATCGACACCAACGGTTCGGCTTGGAGATAGCGGTCAGGCAGCACCAGATCCGCACCGGACATCAACGCTGCGTAGATAAGCCCCCACGCATTGGCGTGAAACATTGGGACGATGGCCAGCACACGGTCGGCCTCGCTGACTGACAAAGCGTTAGCTGTGCAGGCGGTCAGGGAGTGAAGGTACGTCGAACGGTGGCTGTAGACGACGCCTTTGGGATCTCCGGTGGTGCCGCTCGTATAACACATGGCCGCGGCGGACAGCTCGTCGAGCCGAGGCCAGTCAAATGATTCTTCCTGGCCGGCAAGCACTTCCTCGTAACGCAGAACGGTCTTCCCGCATCCCTGTAGCGGGGCAAGGTCGCCCTCTCCGGTGACGATGACGGTGTGCACCGACGCCATCGCTGGGAGCGCGCGCGCCAACAACGGGGCAACCGAAGCGTCGACTAGGACGATCTGATCGCTCGCGTGGTTGGCGATGTACGCCAGTTGCTCTGGGGCCAAACGAATGTTGAGCGTGTGCAGGACCGCGCCCATGGAGGGAATCGCACAGTAGGCCTCCAGATGTTCCTGGTTACTCCACTGGAAGGTGGCCACGCGTTGGTCTGCCGTGACGCCAAGACTGCGCAGCGCATTGGCAAGGCGAGCCACTCGCGCCAGCACAATGCGGTAAGGCGTTCTCCGATATCCATTTCCGGTCGGAGTGACGACCTCGCTATCACCGTGTATGGCTGCCGCATGCTGGACGATCGCCGACACCGTGAGCGGAACATTTTGCATTGTGCTTTGCATCGTGTAGTGCCCTTTCAGGCGAAGAGGTCGGGACGGCTGTTCGGCTGATCGATGAATGTGCCGTAATGCGTTCTCAGTGCTTGCAGGATGTCTGCTAGGGGTAGATCGTCGTAGGCTCCCCGGTCGCGCAGATACTCCATGTGCTGGGTGCCGTCAGCGGTGAAACCATGGAGTAGCGCGTCGCTACGGCCGTCGAATTCGATCGGCGAGACACCGAAGCGTGCGCACAGCTCGCGATTGAACGCCGGGGTGGCCTTTACCCACGCACCGTTGACGAACATGAGACTGTAGCCGTGGTAGACGAAAACGTCGCTACCCCCCATCCGCTCGCGCAATGCCTTGGTCTGGAGGTGGTTTCGGACGTCGGCGAACCCCAGCCGCGCCGGGATTCCCGCCGCTCGGCACGCTGCAGTCAAGAGCACGGCCTTCGGGACGCAGTAGGCCCGTTCTGCGGTCGCGACGGTGCTGGCGCGATACGCGTGCGGGTTGTCGGTCACCGTGTAGGGGTCGTACCAAATGGAGTCACGGACCGCGGTGACGATGGCGATGGCCTTCTCGGTGTCGCCGCAGGCACCACGGATCGCCGATGACACGAAGTCACGTACCGAATCTTGTTGCCAGTCAAGAAACTCCGTGGGTTCGAGGTAGGGGCTGTGGTCGACGGTCATCGGCGCTTCATCTCCAACGGAAGTCCGTCCACCGGAATGGG
Source organism: Mycolicibacterium cosmeticum (assembly GCF_000613185.1). Lineage (NCBI taxonomy): Bacteria > Bacillati > Actinomycetota > Actinomycetes > Mycobacteriales > Mycobacteriaceae > Mycobacterium > Mycolicibacterium cosmeticum. The sequence goes on along the minus strand of NZ_CCBB010000002.1, from coordinate 438,672 downwards.
CAGCGAGGTGTTGTCCCATCGGACGTGATAGTTCTCCGGAACCTTCCAAGTGAACGAACGCAACATCCTGTGCAGGATTGCTTTGACCTCGAGCGTCCCGAATTGCATGCCGATGCACTTGTGCGCTCCACCTCCGAACGGAACCCAGGCGAATCGGTGGTGTTGGTCTTCGCGCCGAGGCTCGTCGAAACGTGAGGGATCGAACCGCTCCGGATCATTCCAGATCGTTCGATCGAAGTGATTCACGGCAGGCGTTATAGCGCATAACGTGTTCGAGGGGATGTGATATCCATCGATGGCGACATCTCGAACCGTCTTGCGCATCACCAGCGGAACAGGTGCAAGCAGTCTGAGCGCTTCCTTGATCACGCGGTCGATGACCGTCATCTTCTCCAGGGCCTCGATGTCCGGCAACCCGTCACCGATGGCCGCGGCTTCCGCAGCCGCAGCCTCCTGCCACTGCGGATACTTGGCAAGGAAATAGGTGACCGCTGTGGTGGTGATCGTCGATGTGTCGTGGGCCGCCATCATCAAGAAGATCATGTGATTCACCACATCCTCGTCGGAAAACCGCTCCCCGTCTTCGGTCGTGGCTTGACAGAGAGCAGCGAACAGATCCTCCGTTTCACCGGCTCGCGCGGCCGGCAGATGCCGGAAGAAGTAGTCCTCCAAAACGCGCCGCCCTTGCACACCAGCGCGGAATCTGGTTCCCGGAAGCGGAGCACGCACAAGGGAACTCGCCGCCCGGACCGTAGCGACGAACGCCTTGTTGACAGCATCGCTCTCGTCCTTGCCGCGGCCGCCCATGAAGACGTCGGTAGCGATGTCGAGGGTGAGTTCCTTCAACAGTGGGTAGATTCGAACCGACGGGCCCACCGGCCACGCAGGCACTGCCGAGCGAACGCATGGCGTTACCTGTTCGACGTATCCGGTCAGGCGCGGACGCGTAAACGCCTCCTGCATGATGCGCCGGTGCATCAAGTGCTCGTCGAAGCTCATGAGCATCAAACCGCGATGGAAGAAGGCGTCGATCAGGAAGGACCAGCCATCCTGAGAGAATGCCTTCGCTTCGCTCGTGAACGCCTCTCGAGTGGCGTCAGGGCCGGCGATGACCACCATCTTGGTGCCGAACGCGCCCATCCACGACACCGAACCCAGACGGTCGTAGCGCTCTCGACTGAAATCCGAGCCGAATCGGATGTAGTCGAGCGTGTGACCCACGAAGGGCAGTCCGGCATCCCCCCGGACGGCTTTCAATCCACTGCCCGCGGGTGCCGGTGCCAGTTCACGAACCGGCCAGTCCCGGCTCCATCGACGCCATCTGTCGTCGACGGCGTGAGGCGCGGGGACCATGATCACAGAGGACAACCGCTCCTTCACGTGGTGCGCAGGTGCGAGAAGGTGATTCGTCATGGTTCCTCCTGGACGCTGGGCCGCTTTGACGGGCGTCCACCAGTCTTTACAAAGATGCCATTGATGTCAATATCTAGACATTATTGGCCTAGCGGTTAAGTGTGCGTCTCGTGCCCTTAGTCGGCCAGGCTCGGTTCTGCAGGGTCTCCGACCTTTAGACGCCCGACGTTTCTCAAGACGTAATCGCCGCTGTGCGGCTTCCGGGTAAGGAGTCGATAAACCAAGGTAGGCCCCGGCCAGTTCGTCGGGATTTCCCCGCTCGAGGTTCGATACCAGCTCGTACACAGCGCCCACACCGACCTCCGTAGTCGCCTTCTCAAGCGCGTGTTGTAGCGTTGCGCGCTCTCCGTCCTGACATCGATCGCATGACCCGGATGAGCAGCCACGGCTTTGATGAGCGTTGCGATGTGACGGACTTGTGACTCGATCATGTAGAGGATCGACCCCGAGCCCACATTGGTGTTGGGACCGTAAAGCAGGAACAGGTTCGGGAACATGGGGACAGTGATGCCCAGATATGCGTACGCCTGGGTCTTCCACACCTCGGCCAAGGAGACTCCGCGAGAGCCGCGCACGGACATCGGGGCGAGAAAATCGGTGGCGCGAAACCCGGTTCCGTAGATCACGACATCTGCAGGACGAAACTCTCCATCCACGGTCTTGACACCGTTGTCGCAGAGCTCTGCGATAGCCTTCGGCACCAACGACACGCGATCACTCGCGATTGCTGGATAGTAATCATTCGAGAACAGCACTCGCTTGCACCCTGGCGCGTCCGAAGGCATCAATTGCTCGCGCAAAGATGGGCTAGCAACCTGCCGATGTAGGTGGCGGCGCGCGATCGCACCGAGGACGCGTGAGAGGGGCTTCGCGTCGACTAGCGTCACAGCGAGCAACTCGAAAATTAGCCATACCGCGAAACGCTCGAGGCGCAGCGCCATCGGCAATAATCCGATCACCCAGCGGTGAACGACTCCATACCTGCTGTCCCACTTCGGCAAGATCCACGGAGCCGTGCGCTGATATAGCGTGACATGCTCCGCCTCCTGGGCGATGTGTGGCACGAATTGGATGGCACTAGCTCCTGTGCCGATGACGGCTACTTGCTTGCCGCGAAGCGAAACCGATCGGTCCCAACGCGCCGAATGAAAGCGCGGCCCCTGGAAGGTGTCTGCGTCGGCAATAACGGGTACGTGGGGCAAGGAGAGCTGACCCACGGCCGAGACGACGACATCGCAGGTTATTGTCTCGTTCGAGTTCGTAACCAGGGTCCAACGCCCGAGCTGGTCATCGAAGGTCATTGCGACAACTTCGGTCTGGGTACGCAGATGCGCGGCCAGTCCGCCACTCTCCACGAGTTGTTGGAGGTACTTGAGTATCTCGGGTTGCTCGGCATATCGCCGTGACCAACGAGGATTGGGCTTGTACGAGAGTGAGTACAACGCTGACGGCACGTCGCAGGCCGCTCCCGGATAGGTGTTGTCACGCCAAACACCCCCGATGTCTGCAGCCTTTTCCAGGATCGTGAAGTTCGTGAACCCGTCCTTCTTCAGCCGGTGGGCCATCGCAACCCCGGCGAAGCCGGCCCCGATGATCACGATCGACGGATCGTATGCGCGACAGGCCGTCGCGAAGTTGCTGCTCATGAGGCAGAGACGACTGACTTCACGCTGCGGCGGTGGAGGTGGTGTAGGTGTAGGAGCATTGCCTGTTCGGACACTTTCACCTGACTCCCGAGGCTTCAAGGAAGCGTCCCGCTCGATGAATCGCGTCTCGGGCTTCGGGAAGAATCCGGAACATAGCCTGGAATACATGGATCTGTCCCCGGTAGACCTGGATCTCGACGTGGGATCCAGCTGATTGAAGTCGCTCGGCGAGACGGCGCGAGTCATCGATCAACATTTCTCTCCCGCCCACCTGAATGAGGATCGGCGGCATCGAGGTGAGGTCCGCGTCAAGCACGCTCAGGCGCGGATCTCCGCGATCTGCGCCACCTACGTAGAGGTCAAGAGCGCGCGCCGCTGATTGAGCGGAGGCAAAAGGATCCCGGCGGCGAAGTTCACGCGCTCTGGCAAGTTCGCACCTGAGATCCAGGACGGGAGACATCAGCAGCATCGCATCAGGGAGCGGCAATCCAACTGCACGTGCGCCCAAGGCCGTGGCCATCGTGAGCTGCCCGCCCGCTGAATCTCCGGCAACCGCGACGGTGCGCTGACAAGAACCCGGGGACCCTCCGCTGGTAAGCCAGCGATACGCATTCAGCGCATCGTCCGCGGCTGCGGGATAGGGATACCGCGGGGCAAGACGATACTTCACTGCGAAGATGGGGCGCCCGCTCGCCGAGGCGAGTTCACCGAGAAGACCGCGGTGCGTCTCCGGCGAGCACATAGAATAGGCGCCGCCGTGGATGTACAGCAAAGGGTTGGCATGCGGATTAATGGCAGGCGTGGTGATCCAGTCCCCACGAACCGGGCCTCCGGCGAATACAGTGTCAACCTTGCGCACTGTGACGCCGCGCCGAGGCCGTGAGGCTACGAGCGCTGTTCGGAGCACGCGATCCATCACCGCAAGTCCGTAGGCGTTTGATGGCATCAGCTGCGCCAGTGGCCGCAGCGTGGTTCGCGAGGACATCGCGACGAGATGACTGGCAAGACTGGGCTGCCAGTCGGGGGCATCCATCCTGGTCATCGGGCACCCACTACCTCGGCCCGATTCTCGAATTGGTAATCCGAGAGGCGAAAGGTGCAGCTTCGCCAATACGTCTCAAAAGTCGTTGAGGGACGCAGTGGAACGTCGCCGTGCTTGTCGAAGTAGTAACTATTGGCACCGGAACAGCTCGGCTGCCAGAAAACCTGCCTGTGACGACGACTCAGCACTTCGGCGAAGTAACGGTCATTCGCCTCCTTCTTAACCTCGACGAGGTTCGCACCCAGTGCCCGCGCACGACGAAGACAGCGGACGATGTGCCGACTCTGCGCCTCGATCAGCGTGAAGTAGGAGGAACCGTTGTAGCCGTAGGGACCGAAGATGTTGAAATGATTGGGGAATCCGGGGACACTGACCCCTTCGAAGGCCTGCAGTCGATGCTCGTCCCACCATGTGGCCTGCTCCAGCCCGCCGCGTCCCTTCAACACGTACGTTGGCATGTTGCCCGACTCCATCACTTTGAAGCCGGTGGCCAGGATCAAGACGTCAATGGGATGAGCTTTGCCGTCTCGAGAATGGACGGATGCATGGTCGATATGGGTTATGCCGCTCGTCTCGAGCGAAACGTTGGACCGGTTGTACGTTGCGAGATAGGAATTGTGGAAGCTGGGTCGTTTACAGCCCAACGAGTAGCGCGGAATGAGTTGTTCTCTCGTCGTCGGGTCATGGACTTCACGCCGCATGTACCGCTTTGCGGCGCTCTCCATGACATCGGCGAACGGTATCACCGTATGAAAGTGAGCGGCGATTGGGAAAGTGATTTCTACGAACGCCTGGCTCGCGGTCCGGGTCGCCAATTGCGCCCCTGGCAGGAAATGTAGAAGCCTTCCAGCCCACGTCGGTATGGGGAAGTCTGGCTTCGGCAAACAATAAATTGGAGTTCGCTGAAAGACCGTCAGACTCTCTGCTTTTTTTGCGATTTCGGGTATCAGTTGCACGGCTGACGCACCAGTACCGATTACAGCAACCCTCTTCCCGCTGAGATCTTCGGAGTCGTCCCACCTAGCCGTATGCAGAGTGACGCCGGCGAAATCTCGCACACCCTGGATTTCAGGCCATTTCGGCCGACTGAGAACGCCGGAGCAATTGACCACGAAGCGTGCGGTGATCTCCTCACCTTTTGCGGTCGTCAGACGCCAAAATGTTGCATTTTCGTCAAAGCAAGCTGCGGTGATGGTTGTATTGAAACGAATATGGTCTCCAAGCTTGTACTTTTCAACGCATTGCTCCGCATAGCCTTTGAGCTCGTTGCCGTGGGCGTATGTACGCGACCAGTCGGGGCGCATTTCATATGAAAATTGATAACTATACGACGGTATGTCGACAGCGATACCGGGATAGGTGTTCCAGTGCCACGTACCTCCGACGCCGTCGGCGTCGTCAACCATCAAAAAATCGGTAAAACCCGCCTTTAGTAAACTAATGCCGCAACCGATGCCAGAAAATCCAGCTCCAATGATGATAATTTCGTGATCTGGGTCAAACTTACGATCCATTGCTCAATTTCACCGTTCTGACGGTCAGCCTTCTCAGTTCAGATTCAGAGTTATTGCGTCAGCCGGAGGTGTGTATCATCGCGCCGGGTGATCACATAATCACGAGGATCCAAGCGGGAAAGTTCTCTCATAAACTGGGTCGCGAAACCCGGGTACATCGTGCCGTTGTAGCCGTCCTCGGTCAGATACCAACTGCTGCACCCCGAATTCCATGTCGTTCGTCGAAGGCGGCGCTGAATTTCGGAGTGATAGCGGCCCTGGCGATCCTCCCTCACATCCAAAGTACCGATGTCATTTTGCTGAAGGAGTTTGATCGCCTTGACTATGTAGTCAATTGCTGCCTCCATATATACGAGCGCCGAGTTGTGGCCTGGCCCGGAATTCGGTCCGAAAGTGAAGAACAAGTTCGGATAGCCGGCCACGCTCACGCTCTTGAAGGCGTATCTCCCCTGAGACCATTCGTCCCCAAGCTTCCGACCACCGAGGCCGCTAATCGGGAACGGGGTGCCACGTTTGCACACATCGAAGCCGGTGGCAAAAACGATGCAGTCCACCTCGTGCTCGACACCGTCGGCGGTTCGAACACCGTTGGGTGACAGTGTGGCGATGGGCCAGCTGATCAGCTTACAGTTATCCGACTGTAGCGCAGGGTAATAATCGCTGGTCATGAGCATACGTTTGCAGCCAGGTCTGAAATGGGGCGTCAACTGACGTCTCAACCAGGGGTCTTTCACCTGCCGACGGAGATGAGCCTTCGCCGCCAGTTGTATCGCTGACGTCGCAGCGGTGTTCCAGACCATACCCACTGCCATCACTTCGTGAGCCCAGAACCAGGCGTAACGGAGCGCCTGTTCGCTCACCGGCAATTGTTTGAAGGTCGAACGCGCCCAAGCCGGATGCTTGAGGTTCACCCTGGGCAACACCCAGCCGGGCGTTCTTTGGAAGACTTTGACCGACGCAGCCGACTTCACGAGCTCAGGAATGATCTGCACCGCGCTCGCGCCTGTCCCAATGACTGCAACCCTCTTATCGCCGAGATCGTAGCCCTGGTCCCATCGAGCGCTGTGGATCTTCTTTCCCTCGTACGAGTCAATACCCCGAATATCCGGAAAGCTGGCGTCGGCAAGTGGTCCACTGGCCATCACGACTGAACGAGCTTGATAACGCGTTCCGTCAGCCGTGTCGGCCACCCAGATGCCGGCACCCTCATCGAATTCCAAGGCGGTTACATCGGTATCGAACTGGATGAACCGGGCAAGGTCGTACTTGGTGACGATCGTGTCGATATATTCGAGGATCTCAGCGCTCCCCGAGTAGGTATGAGTCCAGCCCGGATTCGGCTCGAACGAGTAGGAGTAGAGAAGCGAGGGAATATCGCAGGCCGCACCGGGATAAGTATTGTCTCGCCAGGTGCCTCCGACGCGATTTGACCGTTCCAGAATGACGAAGTCATCTGTACCCTCTTGAAGCAGTCTGATCGCCGTACCGATACCTGCGAACCCGGCGCCGACGATCAACGTCGTGGTGGTGCCTGTCATTTGGCCACCGGTTCGTAGGTCAGTTCGTCCGTCCATGATGGGGGCCGGCCGAAAATCTGAACAGGGAAGACATCGATCGCATTGCCAAGGCGCTGAGACACGAAGTGCAGAGGCTGGGACCGCTTGATGGAAGACGACATGTGCGCCTTCAAGATGTGATAGCCGGGCACCCTCCGCGTGTGCTCACTCCGATCGCCGACATTGGCATACCGCGTCACTGCATTGTATAACTTCTCCTCGGACAGACCCATAGCGTTGAGATTCATCAACATGCGCGTCAGGAGCGGGATATACAGCAACGCGCCGGTGAGAATGCGCGGGTCGACCAGAGCACCCGCAGTTTGAATGGCGTGGATTCGCATGGGGCTGGCGCCCAGGTCATTCAAGACTTGGAAGCCAACCGCGAGATGCCGCGATTCGTCGCTGTTGACCTTGTTGAACACCTCCCCGCACACAGGGTCGTCAACCTCATCGAGGAGAAACTTCAGCAGTGCTCCGTCGAGCGCAGTCTCCAGTGCCGGGATCGCGGCCCCGATGACGGTCAGGGGAAGGGCTTCGGCATAACGGTCCAGCCATTCGATGACCAGCCGGATATTCTTGTTCGGGACCGGTTTCTCGTCTTCCTCGAGCATGCCCCAGCGACGCATCAGGGCAAGTTCGGCATTGGCGTGACGCTGCTCCTCGGCGTGAAAGTAACGGTAAATGTCTCCGAGCGCTTCGAATGGCGCCTTCGGAGCCATCGCGGCGAAGGCACGTGCTCCAACATGCTCAATCCACACCACGTCGGACATGAATTGCTTGAGTGTGGGACGCTGTTCATCGGTGATCAGTTCCGCGCCAGGGGCGTCCCAATCGATATCGGCGAGAGCCCATTGCTTGTTTTTGATTGTCTCGAGCATGTCGCTGTATGCGAAAGCCATTTTCCCTGCTCCTCTACTCGGCTGAATCGTTCCATGAGGCCATGCGCTCCACGAGGCCCAGCGTGCGTGTAAAGGGACCGGGTAGGGCTCTCTTGAGTTGCCACAAGACTTTGGCATCGAGTTGGGGTACTACATAAATTTGTCCGCGATCGTGCGCGTTCAACGTCGTTCGAGCAACGTGCTGGGGCGAAATGCCGGTCCATTTCATCAGGTTGGTCGCGAGTCGTGCAGCCGCCTCGTCGATTTGAGGATTATTGGCGATGTTCGTCTTCACGAAGGTGGGGCAAAGCACTGTGACGTTGACGTCAGTACCGCTCAGTTCGGCCGCCAGTGTCTCCGATAGAGCGAGCACTCCGGCCTTGCTGACGTTGTATGCCGCCATCCGAGGGGCCGAGCCGAAGCTCGCTGCGGACGCCACATTGATGACTCCGCCATGCCCATTGCTCCGGAGCCGAGGCACAAAAGTCTCGCAGCCGTAGATAACGCCCCAGAGGTTGACAGAAATCGCCGCTTTCCAGTCCTCGATTGACGTCGCGCCGATGCGATTGCCGCCTGCACCGATTCCGGCGTTGTTGATGACGAGGCTCGCTGCCTTCCCGAACCAGTCTTCGCTCACATCAGCGAGGTTGCGGATCTGCTCAAGATCGGCGACGTCGCATGCGATGTCGAAGCCCTCGCCGCCAGCCTGCCTCACCAACTCTGCCGACTCTTTTGCGGTGACGGGATCTCTGTCGGCGCACACCACGCGTCCGCCTCGGCGTGCAAGCTCAACGGCGAATGCGCGGCCGATACCGCTTCCTGCGCCCGTAACGACTGCATCGGCTCGGTGCGTTCTGCCTGGTGCGCCGCCGAATGGCAGCAATCTCATTCGTCTGCCTTTCGGGTCGCGACATTGACGTCTGCTGTGGGGGAAGTCTCATCTGGGGGCACCAGCCACCATTGGTGTCGCATGCCACCAGTTTTGTCGTGGACCGAGCGCTTTGTCAAGATGGAGAGGTGCGGTCGAGAAATAAGCGCTGGGGTGGTCGGACCGGGGCCGAGCGTCGCGCAGAACGACGGCAGCAATTGATCGAGGCCGCAACCGAGATTTGGAGTGAGAGCGGTTGGGCCGCGGTCACTATGCGCGGAGTATGCGCCCGCACAGGGCTCAACGATCGATACTTCTACGAGGACTTCAAGACGCGCGATGAGCTGCTCGTTGCCGCGTGGGATGGCGTCCGCAACGACATGCTGGGAGAAGTTTCCTCGCTGTTCGACGCACGGGCGGATCGGCCGCCGATCGAAACCATCACCGCAGCGATCACCATCGTGGTCGATGGGATCGCACGCGATCCCGGCCGAGCACACATCCTCCTCGCTCAGCACGTAGGTAGCTCACCGCTGCAAGACCGCCGCGCCGTGGCGCTCCAGGAAGCAACGCAGTTGGTCGTTGACGCAAGCCGGCCACACCTCCGACAAGATGCCGACGAGATGGCCCTTCGCATGGACACTTTGATCGCTGTCGGGGGGTTCGTCGAAGTCATCACCGCCTGGCACTCGGGTTTGCTCGCGGTGACCGAGAAGGAAGTGGTCGCGCACACCAGCAGACTTGCTGAAACCCTGGCTCAACGCTATATCGTCAACGACTGATCGAGGCTCACAACAGGGCCCGCCAGCCCCGTGGCGATCGCTGCGAACGGCATTTGCGGGTCCGACCGCCGTCTCTCCGGCTACCGAGCACCGAATCCGTGAGTCGACCGGCGCGTCACACCCTGTTCGGAAGGAGCGACGCAGGAACGGTGCATCCTGCGTCGCCGGACTTCCGTACCTTTGCTATCCCGACTGAGCGATAACTCTCTGTGAACCGTTTTGGTCGAACAGTTCTTTGCTCCAACGCTCCAGGACCGCGGCGCTGTCCCAATCATCAGGATGGAAACCCGGGCGGTTGTAGGAACGGAATCGCCGCAGCGCATCGGCGGTGAACATCGGGGTGCGACTGAAGCGGTACAGACTGCGCACCAACGTGACCGGGTTATACGAGGCTTTGTCAGCGGCCATAGACAGGGCAGTCTGCAGAATGAGTTCGCCGAACAGAATTACTGAAGCGATCCGCATGCCCCGTACACGGGTGCGCTCGGTTCCTCCCACGAGCCGATAGACGTCGAAGGCAACCGCTTTGTGCTCAGACTCCTCGAAAGCATGCCACAGCAGAATCGGTCGAACCTCAGTCTGTCCGATGAGCTTCTGGGCGTCTTCGCTGGTAAGAATGATTTCTGCCAACGTAGCGGTGTAGTGCTCCAACGCGGAGGTCATGGACAGTCGCATTTCCGGCGAAAAGCGCCGTTCCAATCGCTTGATCAGGCGTGCGACATGACGGTCGATTCGCGCGGTCGGATACCCCATGACCTGGAGTCGCTCGTTGAGGAGACGATGCTGGTGTCGATGTGTGGCCTCTTGTCCGATGAAACCCTTGACCGCTGTCTCCAATTGGGGATCGTCGATGGAACTCTGGAAGTTCCTGACCGAGCGGATGAAGAAATCCTCGCCTTCCGGGAACGTCGCAGAAAGCACCGAGATGAAATGGCTCATCACCAGGTCGCCATCGACAAAATGTTGCCGCTTCGTGGAGGTCGGCATCGGAAAACGAACACGCCTGGGTTTTGGCAGCACGCGGGTCCTGGCCGGGGCTTGATCTTGCGACATTTGAGGTCCTTCCTCGAAGTTGTATCTGACTTTATGCCTTGTCAGATAAGACTGCCAGACTGTAGGCCATGAGTCCAGCACGTGTTTATGGCGGGCTGTCCGCAGCTCAACGCGATGCGCAGCGCCGCGTGATGTTGATTGATGCCGCAGTCTCAATCATGGGCACCCATGGAGCTGCCGCGTGCACCGTGACCGCCGTGTGTGCGAAGTCAGGAGTGACGAGCCGGTACTTCTACCAGCAGTTTCGCGACCGAGACGCGCTATTGCGCGCGGTATTTGCCAAGATCTCCGCCACCTTCCAAGCGGTGATAACCAGCGCCATTCCGGACGACACGGTTGCGCCTCAAGAACTCGCTTACGCTCCGATCAAGGCCCTGGTTCAGGTGATCGAGAACGATCCCAGCATGGCCCGCATACTGTTTGTCGAATCGGGCGCGGAACCCCTTCTTCGGCAACTGCGAAGCGAACTGATGACCGATTTTGCGGAGCTGGTCCTCAGAGAGGCCCGCTTGCACCTCGATATACCCAGCGATGTGCTCCAAGTCGCAGATCTCGCCGCTACCTACGGTGTCGGGGGCCTGTTCGAGATACTCCGTCGCTGGATAGACGGACAACTGAACCTCTCGACTGAAATGCTTATCGAGCACGGTGCGGGTTTTCTCGGCAGTCTCGGGCTGTATACCCTCGGGCAGGCACCTGATCAGGCCGCTCCGCTGCTGGCCGCAGTTGACGAGAACCGATAGATTCCGACCGACCCGGCGTTATGCAGGCTCGGTTGGCTGAGGCGCATGGCGCGACGCTGACAATCACTGCTGGCGTTCACCCGAGATCGCGACCGTAGACCACACGCGCCGGACGAGGAACTCGATACGACCTCGCAAGGGCCCTGTGTGCCGTCGCTCCCGCAAGTCTATTTCGATCTGTCAACGGCAACTGAATACTGATCAGTTGCCGGCAAGTGAATTTTGACCAGCTGGGGTCATTGTTCGTCGGCCGTGACCGTGGGGACGCGGCCGAGGTCTCGGTCTTTGATGCGGTAGCTGTCTCCTTTGAGTGAGATGACCTCGGCGTGGTGGACGAGGCGGTCGATCATGGCGGCGGCGACGACGTCGTCGCCGAAGACTTCACCCCAACGGCCGAATGGCTTGTTCGAGGTGACGATGAGGCTGGCCCGTTCGTAGCGGGAGGACACCAGCTGGAAGAACAGGTTGGCCGCTTCGGGCTCGAAGGGGATGTAGCCGACCTCGTCGACGACCAGCAGTGGGTAACGGGCCAGCCGGACAAGCTCGGCCTGCAGAGTGCCTCGGTGATGGGCTGCGGCGAGCCGATCGACCCACTGGCTGGCGGTGGCGAACAAGACCCGATGCCCAACCTGGCAGGCGCGGATCGCGATCCCGATTGCCAAGTGTGTTTTCCCTGTCCCTGGCGGACCCAGGAACACCACGTTGTCGCGTGCGGTGACGAAGTCGAGCGTGCCCAGATGGGCGATGAGGTCGCGTTTGAGGCCGCGGGCGTGGTCGAAGTCGAACTCTTCCAACGATTTCCGCGAGGGGAACCGCGCAGCCCGAATTCTGCCTTCACCGCCGTGGGACTCGCGGGCCGAAACCTCACGCTGCAGACACGCGGCGAGGAACTCCTCGTAGCTCCACGTCTCAGTCCGCGCCCGCTCGGCGAGCCTGTCGACGGCCTCGCGCAAGGTGGGCGCCTTGAGCGCTCGGGTCAGATAGGCCAGCTCGGCGGTCACATCGCGGTGGGTGGCCGCAGTCTTGGGGGCCATCACGCCACCGGCCCGTCGATGTCGATCAGAGCGTCGTAGTCGGTCAACGGCCGCTGCTGGACCTCGACCTGGGTGGGCAGGGTGACCACGTCGAACCGATTGCGGCGCATCGCCTTGGCCGCTGCCAGATGCGCCGGGTCGCTGATCGTTTGGTGCTTGGCCCAGATCCGGTCGTGATCGGCGACCAGCCGGCCGGCACACCATACCCGCACACGCGCCAGGTCGGCGACGACCTCGATGTGCCGGCCCACCGCAGCGGGGTGCACCGAGTAGTCGTTGGCGTCGAGACGCACGTAGTGATCGCGCGGCAGCCGGGCATGGGTCCGCCACCCGGTAGTCGGTTCCACCGGCGATAGCGGCAGCATCGCGGCCTTGTCGGCCTCGATCCGGTCTGCCGGTCGGCACCCCAACACTCGATGCTGGCGGTGGTTGGCGATAACCAACCACTCACCGAGCTGGGCGTTAAAGTCCGTCGGGCTGGTGAACACCCGCCCCGGCAGGAATGCCCGTTCCAGGTAGTCGTGAAAGCGCTCCACTAGCCCCTTGGCTTCGGGATCACCGGGCTTGCAGATCACCACCTTGGCCGCCACCGTTCCGCGGAACGCCTGGCATGCCGTGCTCAACTCGGGCATCCGCGCCCGCCAGCGCCCGACCGCACCCTCTCCGTCCCAGACAAACACCCGAGGAACAACACCCAGTACCGAAAGGTGTTACCACCGGCGGCACAGATCTTCGGCACTGCGGGTAGGGATCAACAACGCTGATGCCCATCGGGAATACCCACATACCATCGTCATCACCGGCAGCGCCGTGGCCGTGGATACGCGCTCAGCAGCTCCCGGATCCGCGGCTCGGCCTCATCAGCCACCGACCCCACCCGCTCGCGCTGATACTTCGGCGGGCGGTCGGAGGCCAACGCCGACTTCACCGTGTTGCGTGCCACCCCCATCACCCACGCCACCTCAGAAATCGACAACTGCTCCGACCGGCGCAACCGCCGGATCTCTGCCCAGTCCTCCACGCTCAACACTCGCTTCCTCCCTGGCTCACCCGAACCCAGGGTCTCTAGGAAGCTGGTCAAAATTCAGTTGCCGCGCTCTGGTCAGTATTCAGTTGCCGCCGACACGATCGCTCGATCTGCAGCGCAGCGCACCGCTTCGTCCATCGCGATTCGACGGAATCGCGGCGCGGGAAACAAATCTGACGCCCGGCCTGCCGCGGTTGTCACCTGATGTTAATTGCGGCTAACATCAGCGCCTAGCAGATCGACGTCGATGCTCGCCCGGAGGGAAAACTTTTGGTACAGGTCCTGCCCGATCGGGTCGACGACACCGCGCCCGGCTATCTCAAGAACCGCGAAGGACTGAGCGCGCAACTCGACACCATCGCGGAGCAACTGGCGCTGGTCAACGGCGGCGGCGGCGCGAAATACGTTGCGCGCCACCATAAGCGGGGCAAGCTGCTTGTCCGCGAGCGCATCGAGCTGATGCTCGACCCCGACACGGCGTTCCTCGAACTATGCCCCTTCGCCGCCTGGGGCAGTAAGTTCCCCGTCGGCGGTAGCGTGGTGGTAGGCATCGGCGTGGTCGAGGGCATCGAGTCGATGATCATCGCCCACGACCCCACCGTCCGCGGCGGCGCATCGAACCCTTATACCTTCCGCAAGGTGTTCCGCGGCATGGCCATCGCGCGGGAGAACCGACTGCCCATCATCAACATCGTCGAATCTGGCGGCGCCGACCTGCCCACACAGGCAGAGATCTTCGTGCCCGGCGGACAGCTGTTCCACGACTTGACCCAGCACAGCGCAGCGGGGCTGCCGACACTGGCCTTGGTCTTCGGCAACTCGACCGCGGGAGGTGCGTACGTCCCGGGCATGTGCGACTACGTCGTGATGGTGCGCAACCGTTCCAAGGTGTTCCTCGGCGGTCCGCCGCTGGTCAAGATGGCCACGGGCGAGGTCTCCGATGACGAGTCGCTCGGCGGCGCCGACATGCACGCCCGCACCTCGGGGCTGGCCGATTACATGGCCGAGGACGAGCAGGATGCGATCCGCATCGGCCGTCGCATCATGGCGCGGCTCAACTGGCGGAAGAACGGCCCCGGACCCACCACGCCGCCGCACCCACCGGTGCACGACCCCGATCAGCTGCTCGGCATCGCCTCCGTCGATCCGAAGGTGCCCTTCGACCCCCGCGACGTCATCGCCCGAGTGGTCGACGGCTCGGCCTTCGACGAGTTCAAACCTCTCTACGGCACGTCACTCGTCACCGGCTGGGCCTCGATCCACGGCTTCCCGGTCGGCATCCTCGCAAACGCACGGGGCATCCTGTTCAGTGAGGAGGCCGAGAAAGGTTCGCAGTTCATCCAACTGGCAAATCAGATCGACACCCCCCTCATCTTCCTGCAGAACACCACCGGTTTCATGGTCGGTGCCGAGTACGAACAGGGCGGCATCATCAAGGACGGCGCCAAGATGATCAACGCCGTATCCAACAGCACGGTCCCCCACGTGACCATCACCATGGGTGCGTCCTACGGTGCCGGGAACTACGGCATGTGCGGGCGATCGTACTCGCCGCGTTTCCTATTCGCTTGGCCTAACTCGAAGTCGGCCGTGATGGGTCCGGCGCAACTGGCCGGAGTGCTGTCCATCGTGGCGCGCGAGTCCGCCGCCGACCGCGGGCTGCCCTTCGACGAGGAGGCCGACGCCCAGATGCGCGCCGCCGTCGAGGAACAGATCGAGCGCGAATCCGTCGCACTGGCCAACAGCGGCCGACTTTACGACGACGGGATCATCGATCCCCGCGATACGCGGACCGTTCTCGGGTTTTGCCTGTCGGTGATCCACAACGGCGAGGTCCGTGGCCAGCGTGGCTACGGCGTGTTCCGGATGTGATGGCGATGCCCAAGATCCGCAAGGTCCTGGTCGCCAACCGTGGCGAGATCGCGCTGCGGGTGTTCCGCACTTGCCGCGATCTCGGGATCGCCACCGTCGCGGTCTATTCCGACGCCGACGCCGACGCGTGGCACGTCGCCGACGCCGACGAGGCCGTGCACCTTCCCGGCTCGTCTGCCGCCGAGACCTACCTCGACATCCACCGGATCATCGCCGCTGCCTCGCTCACCGGCGCGGACGCAGTACACCCCGGCTACGGCTTCCTTTCGGAAAACGCCGGGTTCGCGCGCGCCTGTGCCGCCGCCGACCTCGTCTTCATCGGTCCGCCGCCCGGGGCGATCGACGCGATGGGCTCGAAGCTGCAGGCCAAGAAGACGATGTCCGACGCGGGGGTGCCTGTGCTGCCCGGTGGCGACACGACGGGGCTATCGGCCGAGCAGCTGGCGAAGCTGGCCGCCGACGTCGGCTACCCCGTGCTGGTCAAGGCCAGCGCTGGCGGCGGTGGCCGAGGCATGCGCATTGTCGCGTCGCCGGACGAGCTCGACGAAGCGGTCACCTCCGCTTCGCGTGAGGCCGCCGCAGCGTTCGCCGACGGCACCGTCTTCCTCGAGCGTTACGTCCAGCGCCCACGCCACGTCGAGATCCAGATCATGGCCGACACGCACGGAAACGTCGTCTCTCTGTTCGAGCGCGAGTGCTCCGTGCAGCGTCGACACCAGAAGGTGATCGAGGAGGCGCCGTCACCGGTCGTCGACGACGCGTTGCGCGCTCGGATGAGCGAGGCCGCCATCGCCGCCGCGCGCGCCGTCGGCTACGTAGGCGCCGGGACGGTCGAGTTCGTCTACGACGCCGCTCAGGATGGCAAAGCCGACTCCTTCGCCTTCCTCGAGATGAACACCCGGCTGCAGGTCGAGCACCCGGTTACCGAGCTGATCACCGGCCTCGACCTGGTGCGTGCCCAGCTGCTCGTAGCCATGGGCCGCCCGCTGCCTGAGGAGATGCACAACCCGCGAATTCGCGGTCACGCGGTCGAGGCCCGTCTGTGCGCCGAGGATCCGGCCGATGACTACCGGCCCTGTACCGGCACCCTGCGCACCTTGGATGTCCCGGCGCTTGCCGGCGTGCGGGTTGACTCGGGTTTTCGTGCCGGTTCGGTCATCAGTCATTACTACGATTCGCTGCTGGCCAAGGTCATCGCGTGGGCACCAACGCGCGACGAGGCACTTGCCAGCCTCTCGGCGGCGCTAGCCGGCGCCCGTATTCACGGCGTGACCACCAATCGCAACCTGCTTGTTCGCGTCCTGCGCCATGACGAGTTCGCCGGGCGGGGCACCGACACTGGGTTCCTTGACCGACACGACGTCGCCCAACTCGGCGCTGCCCTCCCAGACACGCAGTCCGAGCGCCTGCACGCCGTCGCGGCGACCGTGGCCGGGGTGGCCGCGCGGCGTGCCGTCGCAACTCTGCAGGCCACGTTGCCCGCCGGCTGGCGCAACAACCCTTCGCAGCCGCAGACCACAACCTGGCAGACCCAGGGTGGGCGCGAAGTGCGCGTCGGGTACACGTTAGGTTCGACAGGGACCTGCCTGCAGGTCGACGACGAGCCGTTGGCCGACGTCGAGGTTGTCGAGGGCAGTAGCGAGCGGGTGGTGCTGCGCGTCGACGGGGTGCGCCGCACTTATGATGTCGTCCTCGACGGCGATGTTGCCCACCTCGACTCGGTCGCCGGCTACTCCGCCCTGCGGCTGGCGCCACGCTTCGTCGACCCGAGCACTCTGAACCCGCCCGGGTCGCTCACCGCGCCGATGCCGGGTTCGGTGGTCCGACTGCCAGTCGCCGAGGGCGAGACGGTCTCGGCGGGCCAAACCCTTGTCGTCCTGGAGACGATGAAGATGGAGCACACCGTCGCGAGCCCGATTGACGGGGTGCTGAACGCCCTGCCGGTCCAGGTCGGCCATCAGGTCTCGAGCGGTGACGTCCTCGCCGTGGTCGAGGCGGTGGACGGCGGTGAAGTGGCGTCGGACGCCACCGAGCTCTAATCAACCCGGCGCGCTCCCGATCGGTGGCGCGTCGATACCGATGTGAGGAGTGTCATGGAATTGCACGAGACAGCGGAACGTCAGGACCTGCGCAAGGCGGTCGCCGAGATCGCCAAGGACTTCGGACACGAGTACTACCTGGAAAAGTCGCTGGCCGGCGCGAAAAGCACCGAGCTGTGGCAGGCCGTGGGCAAACAGGGCTTCCTCGGGGTGAACCTTTCCGAGCAGTACGGCGGCGGCGGCGGCGGCATCTACGACATGCAGATCGTCGGTGAGGAGCTCGCCGCGGCGGGCTGCCCGCTGCTGATGACCGTCGTCTCGCCGACCATCTGCGGCACGATCATCCAGGCATTCGGCAGTGAGGAACTCAAGCAGCAGTGGCTGCCGGGCATCGCCAGCGGCGAGACGATCATGGCATTCGCGATCACCGAGCCGGACGCGGGCTCGAACTCGCACAACATCTCCACGACCGCGAAACGCGACGGCGACGACTGGGTCATCAACGGCACCAAGTACTACATTTCTGGTGTCGACGAAGCCGAAGCGATCCTGGTCGTCACCCGAACGTCTACCAACGACAGTGGTCGCGGACTACTCAGCTTGCTCGTCGTGCCCACCGATGTCCGCGGGCTCACCAAGTCACTCATCCCGGTGCAGGCGGTCACTCCAGAGAAGCAGTTCACTCTATTCTTCGATGACGTCCGCGTGCCGGCCGCCAACCTTATCGGCGCGGAGAACGAGGGCCTGCGCCAGGTCTTCATGGGCCTGAACCCGGAGCGAATCATGGGGGCGGCGCTCGGCAACGGCATCGGTCGCTACGCGCTGGATAAAGCCGCCGATTACGCCCGCAACCGCCACGTGTGGGGAGCGCCGATCGGCTCGCACCAGGGCGTATCGCACCCGCTCGCCCACGCCAAGATCCAGGTTGAGCTGGCCCGGTTGATGACTCAGCGTGCCGCCGCCCTGCACGACGCCGGCGATCCGGGGTCGGGTGAGGCGTCGAACATGGCGAAATATGCCGCAGCCGAGGCGGGCATCCTGGCGCTCGACCAGGCGATTCAGACCCACGGCGGCAACGGCATGGCCACCGAGTACGGCCTCGCCACGTTGTGGGGTCCGGCCCGGCTCATGCGCACCGCGCCGATCAGCCGCGAAATGATCCTCAACTTCGTGGCGCAGCACAGCCTGAAACTGCCCGCGTCCTACTGAGTCGCCGCGGAATGAAAGGGAATCGCATGAAACTCGGCATCGGTCAGTGGGTGACCCGGCGCGCCTTCCTCAACGGCGGGCGCACCGCGTTGATCAGCAACGGCGCGCACATCACCTACGCCGACCTCGATCGGCGCACCAACCAGGTCGCCGCCGCACTCATCGCCCTCGGCGTGCGCAAGGGCGATCGGGTCGCGATGCTGCTGGTCAATTCGACCGAGTTCATCGAGGTGCTGCTGGGCTGCGCCAAAATGGGCGCACTTGCAGTTCCGCTCAACGTGCGCCTTGCCGGACCCGAGATCGGCTACATCCTGGCCGACTCAGGCGCCGATGTTCTGGTCTTCCACGAGCCGTTCGCCGCGCAGGCCAGGAGCGCCGTCACCGAGTCCGGAGTCCGCGTGCGCCATGTCGTGCGCGCCGGTGGGGTGCCGGCGCCGGGCGAGCTCGGCTACGAAGACGTCGTCTCGGGCGCCGCGCTCGAACCGCTCAACGGTGACGTCGACGGCAGCGACCCCGCGTTCATCATGTACACGTCGGGGACGACGGGCCGACCCAAGGGCGCGATCCTCACCCACGACAACCTGCTATGGAACGCGATCAACGTCCTCGGCACCGACATCGGCCTGCGGGGCGAGGACGTCACCGTCGCGGTGGCGCCGATGTTCCACATCGGCGGGCTGGGAGTACACACCCTGCCGCTGCTCTACGTCGGCGGCACCAGCGTCATCATGCCGTCCTTCGAGCCGCGAGCTACGCTGCAGGCGATGGCCGACCACCACGTCACGGTTCAGTTCATGGTGCCGGCCATGTGGACCGCTCTCACACAGGTGTCCGACTTCGACTCCTTCAACCTGTCTGCGCTGCGTTTCGCCATGGGCGGCGGGTCGCCCGTCCCTCTCACGGTCATCGACTTCATGCGCGAGCGAGGCGTGCCCTTCACCGAGGGCTTCGGCATGACCGAGACCGCTCCCCTGGTGACCGTCCTAGACGCCGAGAACATCAGCAAGCGGGCCGGGTCGATCGGCCGCGTCGCAATGCATGTCGACGCCCGCATCGTCGACGACGACGACCGCGACGTCGCGACCGACACCGTGGGCGAACTGATCGTGCGCGGCCCGAATGTGTTCACCGGCTACTGGATGAAGGCCGAGGCGAGCGCCGAGGCGTTACGCGGGGGCTGGTTCCACACGGGCGACCTCGGGCGCATGGACGCCGAGGGCTTCATCACCCTCGTCGACCGCAAGAAGGACATGATCATCTCCGGCGGCGAGAACGTCTACCCGATCGAGGTCGAGCAAGTTCTCTTCCGCCACCCGGCGGTACTCGACGCCGCCGTGATCGGCGGCAAGGACTCAAAGTGGGGCGAACGCGTCGTCGCGATCGTCGTCGCCGACCCGGCAACACAGGCACCGAGCGCCGAGGAGATCGTGGCGTGGTGCCGGGAGCGGCTGGCGCACTTCAAGTGTCCGCGTGACGTGCACTTCGTCGCCGAACTGCCGCGCAACGCCACCGGCAAGCTGCTCAAGACCGAGCTGCGCGCGCAGTTCACGGGCATCGAGGGCGGAGTCGTTTTGCGCTGAGTCGTGCCGCTGCACATCGCGGGTTCGAAGCAGGGCCCCTAAATCATGAACTGAGAAGAGGATGCGACAGCATCGGCGGGGGCTAGCGGTTTCGTTCACCTCCCTTGATTTGGTGCGGCGGGTGCCGACGCAGGCAACCCCAGCGCCGGTAGGATCCCAGCCCGGCCCAGCGGATCGGACGGCGAACAACGTAACCACAAATCGACAGGAGGCCTGAAAGTGGCCGGTTTGCGCCGCAAACTGCTCCTCGAGGCCGCCGCCGACCTGTTCGCGCGGCAAGGCTTTCACGCCGTGGGCATCGACGACATCGGTGCCGCAGCAGGGGTGAGCGGGCCGGCCGTCTACCGGCACTTTCAGAACAAGGACGCGATCCTGCGCGAGTTATGCGACGCCGCCATGACTGAGCTGCTGGCTGGCGCCCGGCGCGCCACCAACGCCGGCACACCGACGGAGGTCCTGCACGCCCTTGTCGACCTACACGCGGCCTTCGGCGCGCGACGACGCGGCCTGTTGGCCGTCTACGCCCGCGAGCACCGCTCGCTGTCGCCGCTGGCGACCCGTGCCCTGCGACGCCGACAGCACAGGTACGAGTCCTTCTGGGTCGACGCGCTCGTACGAGCACGGGGCGATCTGGACCGTGAGCGCGCACAGGGCCTGGTCGCCGCCGTGCTGTCATTGCTCAACGCGTCCGCGTACATGCCGGCGTCGCTGGACGACGCGACGATTGAGGCGATGCTGGCCGCCGCGGCCGTTGCGGCGCTGTTCAGCGGCGCGGTTACACAGCAGGTAGACGGCGCCCCGCACCGGATTTAGTGTGTGACGAGCAGCGACTGGGGAATGTCCACCATGCGGGACCGCACATATTCCCCGAGCCCCTTGGCCTGCGCGTCCGGCCGGGTCGAGGAGGCCACTCCGTCACCGAGCAAGCCGTGCACCACCACGTTGAGGGCGCGCAAGTTCGGCAGTTCGAAGCGCTCGATGGGCAGGTGCGCCGTCTCCGGCCCGAGCAGTGTGCGCAGCCGCTCGACGCTGAAGTAGTCGCGCGCCCACGCGTACCCAGGGTCATCCCGTGCCCACAGGCCGAGGTTAGCGTTGCCGCCCTTGTCTCCGGACCGCGCGCCGAGTACCGACCCGAGCGGCGCACGACGTGTCGGCCCGGACGGCACCGGCAGCTTCGCGGGCGGGGCAATCCCAGCCGGCGGGACGGCACCGGTCGGCGGGTCGGGGATCTCGTGCCGTGTGCCGTCGGCGTCGACCAGTACGTGCGTGAGGGCCGAGCGCGCAACGTAGGCCGGCCGGTAGATGCCGAAGGCGGTCTCCGAGGACGGTGGCGTGGTGGTGTGGAAGCCGGCGAAACCGGCCAGGGCGATCTCCATGACCCCGCCGGAGAATGCTCGGCCCACCTTGCGCGGGTCGGCGTCCTTGACCGTCACACGCAGGTGCGCGCAGGCTTGCTCGTTCGTCGGTGCATCGGAGACGTCGAAACGCAACAGCCTCACGTCGACTTCGTCGAAGGCGTCGCGTCCGCCGAGAACGTCGAAGAGCTGCTGTTCGGCGAAGGCCGCCTTGGCCTCGATGTCGAGGCCGGTGAGCACCATGGTCATCGTGTTACGGAAGCCGCCCACCTCATTCAACGCCACCTTCAACGTGTCCGGCGGCGGACTGCCTTTCGTACCGCTGATCGCGACGCGGTGCTCATCCTGTTGAGCCAGCCGGATGGTGTCGAAGTGGGCGACGACGTCGGGGCCGAGGTAGGCAGGTTCAGCGATCTCGTAGAGCAGCTGGGCGGTGACCGTGCCGACTGAGACCAATCCTCCCGTGCCGGGATGCTTCGTGATCACCGAAGAGCCGTCCTCGGCGACCTCGGCGATCGGAAACCCCGGGTAGCGGCGGTCGGTGATCTCGTCGAGGAACGCGTAGTTGCCGCCTGTCGCCTGAGGGCCGCACTCGATCACGTGCCCGGCGACGACCGCGCCCGCGAGCCGATCCCAGTCCTCGGGCGCCCAGCTGTGCCACCAGGCGGCTGGACCGACCACCAGGGATGCGTCGGTGACCCGGCCGGTCACGACGACGTCGGCGCCCGAACGCAGCGCCTCGGTGATGCCCCAGGCGCCGAGGTAGGCGTTGGCCGATACCGGTTTGATGTCGCCGACGGGCGGCGTGATTGCGTGGAGGCCGCCACGTAGGTCGTCGCCCTCGACGTGCGCGACGCGCGCGGTGAGGCCGAGACGTGCGGACAGCTCGCGCAACGCGGCGGCCAAGCCGGCGGGATTGAGCCCGCCCGCGTTCGCGACGACCTTGATGCCACGATCGAGACAGGTGCCCAGCACCTGTTCCATTTGGGTGAGGAAAGTCCGCGCGTACCCGCCGGACGGGTCTTTGGCCTGGGCCTTGGCCAGGATGAGCATGGTCAGCTCGGCCAAATAGTCACCGCACAGGACATCGATCGGACCGCCCTCGACCATCTCGCGGGCTGCGGCGATGCGGTCGCCGTAAAAGCCGGAGCAGTTGCCGATGCGGACCGGGACGCTCACCGCTGCCCCCCTGCGAACTGGCCCGCCACGCGCCCGCCGCCAGGGGGCCCCGCGAAGGCCTGGGCGATCGCGAGCCACTGGTCGGCCAGCGGTCCGTCGGCGACCAAAGCGGTGTCGTCGCGGTGGCGGCGTTGGGTCACCAACAGGCAAAAGTCCAGCGCCGGCCCGCTCACGCGGTTGGCGGCGTCGGCTGGCCCCCACGTCCAGACGCTGCCGTCCGGAGCGGTCAGCTCGACGCGTACCGGGTCCGCGGGGAGGTCCAGACCGTTGGCCAGGTAGCTGAAAGCGCGCGCACCCACCCCGATGTGGGCCACGTGCCGCAGCCGTGCCGTGGCCTCGCGGGTCGCGCCGAGCGCGTCGACGATGTCCTGGCCGTGCGCCCAGGTCTCCATGAGTCGCGCTGTCAGCGACGAGACCGCGCTCATCGGCGGCCCGAACCACGGCAGGCGGGTCGCCGGGGCAATGTCCGCGAACGCCGCAACGAGGGCTGCACGCGACGTGTCGAACCACGCGAGCAGGTCGGCAGCCGGCATTTGACGGTAGCGCTCAGCGATGACGTCGGGTGAGATGCTTCCGTCGGCCATCATCGGCAGGTAGTCGCTGCTGAAACCGTCGGGGTCGGTGGCCGAGCGCACCGCCACGTCGTCGAAGAACGCCAGATGGCTGATCTGGTCGCGGATCGCCCAGCCCACGGCCGGAGTCGGCGCGTCCCAGCCGCGCGGACCTTCGGGCAGCGGTGCGATGAGTTCGCGCAACGCGGCCGTTTCGGCTTCGATGTCGACGATTACCGACTGCATGGTCACCGCCATGTCAGCGTCCCTTCCACTGTGGTGCGCGCTTCTCGCGGAACGCCGTAGGGCCTTCCTGCGCGTCGTCGCTCAGATAGACCGGCTCCCATATCTCGTCGGCCAGGTCGTAGGCGGCGGCGAGGGGGTGCTGTGCCGAGAGGTACACGGTGCGCTTGGACGCAAGCACCGATAGCGGTGCGTTCGCGGCGATGCTGAGCGCCAACTGCTGGGTACGCTCGCGCAACTGATCGGCTGGCACCACCTCGTTGACCAAGCCGACCTGGTGGGCGCGCTCGGCGGTGATCGGCTCGCCGGTCAGCAGGATCTGCATGGCGATGCGCGGAGGCACCAGCCAGGACAGGGGTGCCGCCCAGGGCGACCCGCGGCCGACTTTGACCTCGCTGACGGCGAAGGTCGCGTGTTCGGCAGCCACGACCAGGTCGCACTGCTGCGCGAGCAGGAAGCCCCCGGCGAAAGCGACACCGTTGACGGCCGCGATCGTCGGCTTCGCGACATCGATGTTGCGGCCGAACTGCGGAGCGAAGTCCTTCGGCGGAACCTTGAGCGCGTTGTGCGCCATCTCCTTCAAGTCCCCGCCGGCACAGAACGCCTTATCGCCCACGCCGGTGAGGACGAGCACCTTCGCCGCGTCGTCGTCATTGAAGCGGCGTACCGCGTCGAAAAGCCCCGTGCGCACAGCGTTGTTCAGCGCGTTGCGCGCCTCGGGCCGGTTGATCGTCAGCCAGGCCACGCTGTCGACGACCTCGTAGCGAATCGGTTGCTCGGCCACCGAGCCTCCGTCCCTCACCGTCGCCTCGCATGTGAGTGGCAGTTCACCCCGGCACCTCGACAAACGGGTCGGCCAGCTCAACGGTGGCTTCACTCGGCACGCACGGACCAGCTTCGCTCGAGACGAGCAACTCGAGGTCGACGAGGCGCCGTCCGCCATCGTCGCGTTTGGCCACGACCTTGCCGCTCAGGGTCGCGGTCTGGCCCGGGTAGATCGACCGGATCATTGAGATTCTGCGGCGCCGGATGAGTGCGTCGGGTCCGGCCCATTCGTTGAGGCCGCGGTCGATGAAGCCATGGAAGAAGAGGGTTGACAGGTAGATCGTGCGCTGGCCCTGGCTGCGCGCGTAGTCGGGGTCGTGGTGACCGGGGAACCAGTCCCATGTCGAAGCCGCGTTCATGCAGATGCGCTTGTAGCTGATGTCGATCGAGACGGGCGTCAGGGTGTCGCCGACGGCGATGTCCTCGAACCGCACGGGGACGCGGACCATGCTGTGCTCGGCGGAGTCGTTCATGATGCGCCGTCACTATCGGCAGTGTCGTATCGGAAGAGCACGTTGGTGTTGCGGCCGATGACCTCACCGTGCTGGTCGGAGAAGGTGCTCACCGTGGTGATGAACACGCCGGTGCCCACCCGCGTCGTCTTCGGCTCGGAGATCGAGGCGATCTCCTCCACGATCGACACGTGATCGCCTACCCGGGGCCGGCGTTCGAACTCCGTCGTCGTCGAGGCGTTGATGATGTGGTGGCCCGGCAACGGGACGCTGAGCGCGAACATCATGTCGGCACGCGCTAGGTACCCGGGCACCCACTGCGGCGCGAAGCCGAGGCTCATCAGCAGCCCGGGCGGGCAGTCCTCACCCTCCCAGTAACGGGGGTTCGCGTCCTCGACGAGCGAGCAGTAGTACAACACCATCGAGCGGTCGATCGGGAACCACGCATGCCGCGGTTCGGAGCGATGACCGACCCACGCCCGGCCTTCGTCGAAGGTCCCGAACGTCATCCCGAGGCCGGTGACGTCGCTCGTTGGCGCGCTCACCGGGCCACCTGCACGACGGCGCTCCCCTTTATCGCGGGTTCGCCGGTCTGGCGCGTGACCACGAGTTCGAGGTCTGCCACCTGGTGCCCTCCGGCCTCGCGCACGCCGGTGACCCTGCCGCCGAAGCTGAGCAGGTCACCGGGCCATACCTGACCAGTGAACCGGATGCGGAACGAGCGGATGTTGGCCAGCCCCACCCAGGCGGTCAGCCGCTGCGCGAGCACACCGCCGTGCAGCAGTCCCATACCGAACACACCGGGCATGCCGGCCGCGCGGGCGAACTCCTCGTCGTGGTGGATCGGGTTGAAGTCGCCGCCGGAGCCGGCGTAGCGGACGATGTGCGAGCGCGTCAGCGGGCCGAACTGTGAGCTCGGCATCTCGTCGCCGATGGCCAACGCCACCGGCGCGGGGGATGTCGTCATTGGGTGGAGCCTCCGGTTTCGATCAAGACGTCGGTCTGGCGCACGACGAGTTCGTCGCGCTGGTTGGTGAAGTCGGTCTCGATCGTCACGATTGTCATGGTGCCGCCGCGCTTGCCCTCGCGGCTGGTCACGTTCGACACCCGACGAGTCTCGGTGAGCTCGTCGCCGACGAACACCGGCGCGAAATACTCCCAGCCGCACTCACCGTGCAGTACGCGTCGCAGGTCGAGCCCGAGGGCGCCGAACATATCGTCGTCGGCGCGCCAGTGAGCCGAGGAGACTACGAAGGTCGGAGGAGCGGGGATCGCGCCGAAGCCGGCGGCGCGGGCGGCCGCGACGTCCTGGTAGACCGGGTCGCGGTCGCCGAGCGAAAGTGCGAACTCGCGCACTTTGGACCGGTCGACGGGAAACGTGGTCCTCCCGAGTTGCGTCCCGATGAGCGATGCGTCAGCCACTCTGGTCACCTTTCCCGCCGGCGAAGGCCGGCGCACAATCGCGAATGAGGCTGCCGAGGTTCTCGGCGATGCGCTCGGGCGCGAGGCCAATCGAGGGTGAGTAGAGAACGATGTGGTCCAGCACGCCCTCGTAGCGGCGCAGCCCTTCTCGGACCTCGGCGGCGGTGCCGGCCACCGCCATCGCGTCGATCATGTCGTCGGTGACCGCGGCGAACATGGCCGGCAGGTCACGCCGCGCGAACGCGTCGCGGATGGCCGCTCCCTGCCTGGCGAAACCGCTGACGTCGAGCACGTGCTCGTAGGTCTTCACCGAGGAGTAGAACGCGATCTGCTGCGCGGCCTCACGACGTGCGATCTGTGGGTCGTCGTGCACCGCGCAGATGACCATTGAGACGATCTCAATGTCGGCGGGATCGCGTCCGGCCCGCTCCGCACCGCGCACGACGGCTGGGCGGGCGACCTCCTCGACGTAGTTCGTGGTGAACAGCGGATGACCAGCCAACCCGTCGGCTACGCGCCCTGCCACCTCGCACATCCGCGGACGCACGCCCGCGGTGATGATCGGGATCGCTCGCTTCGGCGGCGCGACGTCGCCGGTTGGGACGAGATTCATCCGGTAGAAGCGCCCCTCATGGCGCACGGGGCCCTCGTGCAGGTTCCAGATCCGACGCACGAGCGGGACCAGCTCCTCCATGCGCAGAGCGGGAGCGGAGGTGTCCTCCACGCCGTGCCAGTCGCTCATCATGCGGCGTGTGCCGTTGCCGAGCCCGAGTACGACGCGCCCGCCTGAAAGCTCGTCGAGGTCACGCGCCTCGGTGGCGAGCACGAGCGGGCTGCGCCCGACGCCATACAGGATCGACGACCCGATGCGGCAGCGCTTTGTGCGCGCGGCCATCGCGGCCATCGAGATCGAGCCGGAGCGCGAGTAGAACTCCGAGGCCCAGGCGGCGTCGAAGCCGGCGAGGTCGGTAGCCTCGGCGGTCTCGACAAGGGTGGCCAAGTCCGCGCCGAGCACCGAGACCCCGTACGTGCTCACGACGCCGCCGGCCTGAATCGGACCAGCCCAAGGTCCTCGTTCACCCGCTCGAACACTGCGCGCACTCTTGCGCCGATCGCAACTTCATCGGGGGCCACGCCCTCGAGACTGGCCAACAACTGCGGCCCCTCGTCCAGACGAACGAGCACGACGACGTACGGCTCGCTGCGCGGGAACGAGTCCCACGGGGGGCGGTACACCGGCGCGAAACTGACGATCTCACCAGTACCCGCCGCGGTCTCCCAGGCCAACTCACCGTCATGGCAGACGGGACACACCAGCCGCGGGTAGAGGAACGGGTGGCCGTTCGCGCACCGCTGGAAGACGAGTACGCCGCGGGCCGCTGCTGCGAAGTAGGGACGGTTGACATCGGTCAGCGGCGGCAGCGCCTCAGGATCGTGCAAACCGTCGAGCGAACTCGAAGCTGCGGTCATGACGCTCCCTCCATCACCATGCTGACGTGACTGCACAGCATCGAGCCGTAGCTGTGCACGAACGCGGTGTCCGCCCCGAAGACCTGACGGCCCTCGGCGCGACCGGACAACTGCCAATAACCCTCGAGGATCTGCGAAATGCCAGAGGAGGTCCCGGTGTGCCCGAACCGGATCAGGCCGCCGTCAGTGTTCACCGGAAGGTCGCCGCCCGGATCGGCGCGGCCGTCACGGTAGAAATCGCCTGCCCCGCCGGGCTTCACGAAGCCCGCCTCCTCCAGGATCATCGCCGGGTTTGAGGCGAAGGCGTCGTAGAGCAAGGCGATGTCGATGTCGGCCGGCGCCCGTCCGGAGCGCTCGAAGGCCATCGGACCAGAACGGGCGGCCCCGGTACGACCGGGGCGGGCCAGCGAGGTCAGGAAGCCGTGGGTGTGACCCTCTCCAAACCCGAGCAGGTGTACCGGCCGGTGTTTGCCCTGGCGGGCCCGGCGGGCCGAGCCCAGCACGAGCGCGCCACCGCCCTCGCAGGGAATCGAGCAGTGGTAGAAGTGGAACGGCCCGGCGATCGGTCGGGACGCCAGCACGTCCTCCACGCTCAGGCGTTGCGAGCGGTGCGCGATCGCCGCGGGGTTCAGCGCCGCCCAGCGGTCCTGCGACGCGGTGACCTCGGCGATGTCCGCCTTGCCCTGTCCTGTCTCGTGCATCCATGCCTGCGCGATCAAGCCGTAGAGCGCCGGCACGGACGGTCCGTAGGGCATCTCGAACGCGTGGTCACACACCAGCGCCATCAGTTCGCGCCCGCCATCGCGTATCGGCGGAAACTTGCCCGCCGACACGACCAGCACCGTCTCGGCCTCGCCTCGGGCGATGACGTTACTCGCCATGCGCGTCATGGCCAGATGGGTCCCGCCGCCAAGCTGACAGGTCATCTGAAGTTTCAGGTTGTGCAGCCCGAGATAGTCCATGAGGTCCTCGGACAGGAAGACCGAGCCCTCGTTCGTCATCGGCCCAGCGCACACGAGACCGTCGACCTCGTCTGGGGCCACCCCTGCGTCGGCGAGAGCCGCGACCGCGGCGCGCACATGCAATTCAGTGGAGGTGTTCGGAACGTTTCTTCCTGGAGTGAGTTCGGCGGCACCAATGATGGCCGGCTGGTCGTGTGACATCCGGGCTCCTCTCGACCACGCGTTCAACGCCGACCCCGACGTGAACGACGGTTAGCATAGCGTGCCCGGCGGTCCGAGTCACCCCCGCCCCTAGCGCGGTATGAAAAATCTGGAAAATCGTTGCGGCTCTTCCCAAGACGGTGCCGGGATGACCAGAACCCGCGCCGCTCGTGTCGTTTCTCGACCCTGTCCACGTGACAGATGCGGCCGATCGTGGAGCCCGCCGGTTCCGATGGGCGCCCAGCACACGCCAGGACGGATCTATGCGCGCTCAGTCGCGCGTTCTTCTGAAGTGGCGCGGTGAACGACCGGTCCACCGTTTGAAGGCATGTGTGAAGTTCGTGAGGTCCGCGTACCCGAGTTCTGCCGCGATCTCGCTCACAGACACCGATCTGTCGAGAAGTCGCAGAATTGCTCGCTCCTGCAAGAACGACTGACGTAATTCGCGAAAGGTGGTCCCCTCTTCGCGCAGGCGCCGCTTCAGCGTGCTCGGGGATATCGAGAGCTCGCCCGCCGTCCGGCTGATGTTCGTTTGTCCGGGATCTTTCTCCAGCAGGTCTCTAACTTTTTCGGAGAACGATGCGTCACGTCGTTGATCGAGAGTTCGCTGCAAATCGGTGACGGCAATCCGATACGCCACAGGATCGGTGAATCGACAGACCTCTTCGAGTGTAGCCGCGGGAACGTGGATGAACGAGCTGGGGGCGTCGAAGAAGATCCGACCCGCCAACACTTCGTCATGAAGAACCCACGACTCCGGCGCTGAATGACTCAGATGCAGTTCAATATTCGGTACGGCACCCGCAAGCATGTCGAGCAGACGCAGCAGCGCCAGCCCACCGTAGGTGACGGCCAGGCAGTTCAGGGCCGCGTCACCGGTGCGACCGGTGAGCCCGATCGTCAGGCCGCGTTCCGTCGAATGGAACGACGGGCTGAGGGCTGTGGTGATCACCGGCAGATAAGCGAGCAACTCGACAACCTCGGCTACCGAGCCCGCACTGACCAAGGGAACACTGAGTGCCCCAAAGGACGTCAGTTTGGCGTGTTCAGCGAACGCGAAACCCAGACGGGTTCCCTGATCACAATCGAAATCGGAATATATCTCCCTGAACCACCGTAAGGGGACCTGTGCGTCGCGGCCCACCAACATCGACTCGGTGACGTGCTCGCGAACCATGATGCTGCGCAGCGCAATGCTGGCGTCATGCCCCAGCGCCTCACTGTCCAGCATCTGCAGGAAAGCCAGCGCTGGCATACCCGAGTCGTCGAGTTTCACGTGCCTCCCTGCGCGTGAGCTAAAAACACAACTCTTTGACTCTTGCGAGCCTAGCGACGCTGGTCA
The DNA here is from genome assembly GCF_000613185.1 of Mycolicibacterium cosmeticum. Classification (NCBI taxonomy): domain Bacteria; kingdom Bacillati; phylum Actinomycetota; class Actinomycetes; order Mycobacteriales; family Mycobacteriaceae; genus Mycobacterium; species Mycolicibacterium cosmeticum. The sequence goes on along the minus strand of NZ_CCBB010000002.1, from coordinate 408,411 downwards.
CGCGCGACAAAACTCGTTAGGAGAAGTTCCAGATTGAGGAGAGTCAACCATGGCAGTCGTCACCTTCGTCTCTCATGACGGCGAGAAGTACGAAGCCCCCTTGACCGAAGGGCAGTCCTTGATGCAGATCGCGGTCAATAACGCGGTGCCCGGCATCGACGGCGATTGCGGAGGGGAAGCCGCATGCGGAACATGCCACGTGATCGTCGCTCCCGAGTGGTCGGACACGGTGGGACTCTGCGGCGCCAACGAAGAGGAGATGCTCGCGATGAACCCCGAGCGTCAGCCGACGTCGAGGCTGTCCTGCCAGATGGCCGCCTCCGAGGCATGGGATGGCATGACGGTCGAGCTACCTGAGTTCCAGCTCTGAAACAACGTCATGGATTTGGAGGAAACAATAATGAGTATTCCCGCGGCAGTGGCCGCCAAAGCCCAGTCTGCCGTGCCTCTGGAGCTGCAAATCCGCGGCGCACACCTCTACGACAAGACACGTCGGTGGGTAACCGGAACCAATGGTAAGAAGATCTTCACCGAGACGCCCATTCCTCCGGTCGAGGACGTCGATATCGCCGACATCGATCTCAGCAACCCGTTCCTCTACCGCCAAGGCCGCTGGAAGTCCTACTTCGAACGCGTGCGCAACGAGGCGCCGGTGCATTACCAGGCTCGCAGTCCGTTCGGCCCGTTCTGGTCGGTGACCCGCCACGCGGACATCATCGCCGTCGACAAGAACCACGAAGCTTTCTCCGCAGAGCCGTTCATCATCATCGGGAGACCGCCTCGTTTTATGGACATCGCCATGTTCATCGCGATGGATCCGCCACAACACGACTTGCAGCGCGCTTCCGTCCAAGGGGTTGTCGCGCCGAAGAACCTGCGCGAGATGGAGGGGCTGATCCGCTCGCGTGTCCAGGAAGTGCTGGACGATCTACCGGTGGATCAGCCGTTCAATTGGGTGCACCACGTCTCCATCGAACTGACAGCGCGCATGCTCGCGACCCTGCTGGACTACCCGTACGAGCAGCGGCACAAGCTCGTGGAATGGTCGGACCTCGCCACCTCCATGGAGCAAGCCAATGGTGGTCCTTCCGACAACGACAGAGTGTTTCGTGGCATGGTCGACATGGCGAAGGGGCTCAGCGCTCTCTGGCATGACAAGGCGGCCCGTACCGCCAACGGGGAGCGACCGGGCTTCGATCTGATCACGATGCTGCAGGCCAACGAGGACACCAAGGATCTCATCGACCGCCCGATGGAATTCCTCGGCAATTTGGTATTGCTGATCGTCGGGGGAAACGACACGACTCGCAACTCGATGAGCGGAGGGGTACTCGCCTTGAACCAGTTCCCCGATCAGTTCGAGAAGTTGAAGGCGAACCCTGACCTGATTCCCAACATGGTGTCCGAGATCATTCGCTGGCAGACCCCGTTGGCGTACATGCGCCGAGTCGCGAAAAAAGACATCATGTTGAACGGGCAATTCATCCGCAAGGGCGACAAGGTCGTGATGTGGTACGCCTCTGGTAACCGCGATGAGCGTGTCTTCGAGCGGGCCGATGAGTTGATCATCGATAGGAGCAACGCCCGCAATCACATCTCGTTCGGGTTCGGCGTGCACAGGTGCATGGGAAACCGACTTGCTGAGTTGCAGCTTCGAATCCTGTGGGAGGAATTGCTCCCTCGCTTTGAGAACATCGAGGTTGTCGGCGAACCCGAGTATGTGCAATCGAATTTCGTCAGGGGTATCAGCAAGCTGATGGTTCGCCTCACTCCCAGGCCGAGTGCATGACTCCCGAACGAGCAGTGATCGTCGGCGCGAGCCACGCCGGCGCGCAGTTGGCAGCTAATCTTCGAAGGGAGGGGTGGTCTGGGGAGGTCGTGCTCATCGGCGACGAGAGGGGACTACCCTACCACCGGCCTCCGTTGTCGAAGGGATACCTGGCCGGCAAGAACGGCCTCGACGACCTCCTGATTCGCGGCGCTGATTTCTACGAAAAGCAGCACATTCGACTCTTGAATGCGACCGTGGAGGCGATCCACCGGAGTGCCAAGCGTGTGTCTCTGAGCACCGGCGACACGCTGACGTACACCAAGCTCGCGTTGTGCACCGGCGCAAGGGCCAGACGACTCCCCACACCAGGGGTGGATCTTCGCGGAATTCACTACCTGCGTACCGCTGCAGACGTCGAGTTGATCCGTGCCGCCGCCACACCGGGTCGGAGGGTTGTGATCGTGGGCGGCGGTTACATCGGGTTGGAAACGGCGGCCTCGCTGTGTTCGCTCGGCATGAACGTCACCGTCCTCGAGGCAACCGAGCGTGTACTCGAACGGGTCACCGCGCCGGAGGTTTCCGCGTTTTACACCCGAATCCACCGCGGCGAGGGAGTGGAGATCCGAACACACGCCCTCGTCGAAGCCTTCTCCGGTAACGGTGGGGTGCAGGAGGTCGTGCTGGCTGACGGCGAATCGATCCCCGCCGACTTGGTCATTGTCGGCGTCGGCGTGGTGCCGAATACCGAGCTCGCCTCGGCCGCAGGATTATCCGTCGACAACGGCATCGTGATCGACGACCAGGCCCGCACCAGCGACCCCGACATCGTGGCCGCCGGCGACTGCACCAGCCACACCATGGCTCGATACGGCTGGCGTATTCGTTTGGAATCCGTATCGAGCGCCGGCGAGCAGGCCAAGATCGCTGCGGCGACGATCTGCGGAAAACACAGCGCAATCGCTGCGCTTCCGTGGTTCTGGTCCGACCAGTACGATCTCAAACTCCAGATTGCCGGTCTCAACGCCGGATACGACGAAGTGTTGCTCAGTGGTGACCCGTCGCGTGAGCGTGACTTCAGCTGCTTCTACTTCCGCGAGGGCGAACTCATCGCCGCCGACTGCGTCAATCGTCCGCGCGATTTCATGTCCAGTAAGCGGGCCATCAGCCAGCAACTTCGGGTCGACCGCTCAGACCTCCTCGCCGGCTCGATCTGACATGTTGCGACAGCGGCAAACCATGCGCTCGGAACTCAGAGACTATGCCGTCGGCTCGATGCATAGTCGCGAAAGCTTGCTGATCACAAACTGTGGACAACCCCCAGGTACCTAAGTGCTACGCGGGAGATCCGCTCACCAGTGGTGGCAATGTCCGCAGCTGGGAGTACAACATGGCTCACTGTCAGTCGCACCAGAACATCTGCGACGTCCTCGACGTCTTCGGGGTCGAGATCGGCGAAGTGGTCGTTAAACCACGTGGTCAGAGCCCCGGAGCAGAGCTGAAGCAGGGAAGCCGAGGTCGGCAGAAGAGGAAGGACCCCCGTAGACGACGAGCCACCGCCATCATTCCCCGAGGGGTTGGATGTCAGAACTGCCTTGAGGAGCGGGCTGTCTTCTGCTTCAGAGAGGGTGAACTGCACCGCTGCGGTGATGCCGCCCTGCACATCGCCCACATGTTCGGCAAGGACGGCACGAATGCCTTCCAGGAAGCGCTGGCCCTCTGACACCACAAGCGCGTCACCGAGCCCCTGTTTGTCGCCGAACTCTTTGTACAACGTCGGGCGGGAGACGCCGACCGATTCGGCAACCTCGCTCATCCGGACCTGATCCCAGCCCTTCTCGATGGTGAGTTCTCGTGTCGCCCTGAGAACCTGGTCACGCACATGTCGGCGGAACGACATCCGCACGGGTTCAGCTGGCATAGGAGCAGGATAGGCGCCATCCCTACACGGACAGTCAACCGACACCAGGGTTCATATCGTCCCGTCGAGAAAGTCGACAACCGCCGTCGAGAACACGTCGTTGTTGTCGCCGGCGACCATGTGGCCCGCGCCCGACACGTCGACGGTTTGCGCGTGCGGAACCAAGGTGAGGAAATCCTTCACTGTCTCTTCGGAGACGATGTCAGATAGCAGGCCTCGGACCAGCAGCGTCGGCGCGGATACCCGGCGGGCGCCATCGACGAGGATTGCGCTCATCATCTCGAAGTCCTCTGCGCCTTCGTCTGGATCGCCCTGCAGAAACTGGAAATTCGACGTCACGAAGGCTGGATCCCATCGCCAAACCCAGCGACCGTCTTCGCGACGTTGGAGGACTTTTCGGAGGCCGTTGAGGTTGTCGGGGCGGGGGCGGTGCGGGTTGTGGGCGGCGATCACGTCAGCGGCCGATTCTAGGCTGTCGAAACCTTCGGGGTGTGCCGACATGAACGCTACGACTCGTCGGGCGCCGTCCATCTCCATTCGCGGAGTGACGTCAACCAGCACAACGGCCTGCCATAGGTCCGGCGGGGCGAGCAAGTGTGTTCCGAGAATGGTCAAGCCGCCCAGAGATGCGCCGATCGCGGCGACGGGGCGGCCGGAACCGGCGTATGAGCGCACGGCCAACAGGTCGGATCCAAGCCGGTCCATGTCATAGCGTCCGTCAGGGGCCCAGTCGCTGTCCCCGTGTCCCCTGGTGTCGTACGCGGCAACCGTGTAGCCCCGCTGGTGCAGGCGTTGGGCGGTGACATCCCAGGCGTGCCGGCTTTGACCTCCGCCGTGAAGGAGCAACACGACCGCCCGCGGCGCGTCACAGCGGTAGAGGTCGACGGCCAGCGACAGCCCGTCGGCCGTGGGCACCCGCTCGACGACAGGGGCCGACGAATCACTTGCTCTGTGTGCAGGCATCAGGAGTTCGTCTTCGGTGCGACGACGGTGACAGTGCCCTGGGCCGCACACACCGCTCTGCCGTCGTTACAGATGTCGATCCGCGCCACACCGCTGGTTCTGCCCAGCGCGATGATCTCAGCTGTGGCTACACAGGTGCCGCTGGAGACCGGACGAAGCAGATTCAGTTTGAACTCCGTTGTCGCGACCCAGGATCCCATTGGAATCACGGGATAAAACACCACTCCGAGGCAGTGGTCGACCATGGCCGATAAGCAGCCCCCATGCAGGTTGCCGAAAGGCGTCTTCAGGTCGTCGCGTGCGTCCATCTCCGCGACGAGACGTCCCGCAGTGAATTCCGTGTGGCGGAAGCCGAGGTAACCGGCCAACCCGCCCGTGGCTTCTGCTGCGCTCTTTAGTTGCTCGGCGACCTCTTCGTTGAACGCGGTGAATTGCACAGGCCCTCCTAACTCATCTGCTGTCGAGACATTACGCCATAGTTGTCACACCGGTCGACGGTGGTCACTTGCCAGGATCGCCGGAAGGAGAAACCTCGACAGAAACGCCCGGAGTCCGTCACGACTGCGCTCCCGCGGCCCCCGAACAGTCAGCAGGCTCAGTATCGTGCGGACAACCCACTCGGCGGCGTCGTCGACGGAGACGCCCGGTTCCACGCAACTCCAGTGTCTGGTGAAGATGGGACGCAGAAATTCGGTGACGATTTCGAAGAGGGACGTCGAGGTCCCCGCCGCGAGACCCACGCCGGCGAGTTCCTCGTCGCTGCCGAACAACAATCCGATGATCTCTTCGCGGCGCGCGGCCTCAATCGTGTATTCCACGAAATCGACGAGCGCGGAGCCCAGGTCGGCGTGCGCCGCGATCCGCGGGCTGATGCGGTCGAGATAGCGCCCGGCGGCGCGAAGGATGACGCCCGACATCACCGCCTCCCGACTGGGGAAGTAGCGATACACCGTTGCCCTGGACACACCCGCTGTTCTGCCGATGTCCTCCATGGTCGTGCCCACCACACCGCAACTCTCGAGGCACCGCTCGGCAGCATCGAGCAACCTGTCGCGAGCGGACCCACGATCTGTCGGCGCGGCGGCGCCCCATCTCAACAACTTCGTCGCCACACAGCCAGTATGCCGCGAGCGCGCACCATTGTGACTTGCTCACGCACATGACACCATCGCAGTTATGTCTCAAGTCAGCCCCGTGGCCCTGAGCGGGCGCCGGTGTCGGTAGAAGCGCGTACCCCGGTGGTCGTCGGCGTGGGCGACGTCACCCATCGCGGGGACGACTTCGTGGACCCGATCGACTTGGCGGTGGAGGCCGCACGCCGCGCGGTCAGAGACGCAGGTCGCGCGGTCGAGCGGCGCATCGACACCGTCGCGACTCCCGGCATCCTGGTCATCCCGCGCGACAATCCCGCCAGCAGGATCGCCGAAGCGATGCGCATCGGTCCCGCCCGCCGCATCAGCTGTCCGGTCGGCGGAAACACCCCGCAGTATCTCGTCGAGGTGTTGGGTGGCGAAATAGCCAAGGGTCGCGCAGATGTCGTCCTGGTCGTCGGGGCGGAGAGCGGGCATTCCGCGCGCAAGCTCCAGGGCGGGGGACTTCTCAACTCGCCGCCCCCGCCCCGCTCCGGCGACGAATCCCTGGGCGACGCCCGCCCCGGGCTGAGTCAAGCCGAACTATCGGTGGGTCTGAGTTGGCCGCACGAGGTGTATCCCATCTTCGAGTCCGCGATCGCCGCGCGCCACGGCCGCGACTTCGATGCTCAACGGGAGTGGCTGGGCACGCTGATGGCACCGTTCACAGCCGAGGCGGCACGCCATCCCCAGCAGGCTTGGTTCCCACGCACACGAAGTGCCACCGAACTCAGCGAAGTCACCGCGGAAAACCGCATGGTCTGCTTGCCCTACCCCAAGCTGCTCAACAGCATCATGTCCGTCGACATGGCTGCAGCCTTCATCCTCATGGCGGCCGAGGTAGCGGACGAATTGGGCGTCGGGCGCGATCGTTGGGTCTTTCCCTGGTCAGCAGCGACTTGCAACGACGTGTACTTCCCCGTGGAACGGCCGGACCTCAGTCGCTCATCGGGTATCGAGGTAGCGGCACGCAAGGCTCTCAATGCGGGCGGGTTGACCACCGACGACATTCGGTGGTTCGACCTCTACTCCTGCTTCCCGTCGGCAATTCAGATGGCTGCCGAGGCTCTCGACGTGGACCCCCTCGACGAGAGAGGCCTCACAGTAACCGGAGGGCTGCCTTATCACGGCGGCCCTGGTAACAATTACGTCAGCCACTCGATCGTTGAGATGGTCCGACGGTGCAGACGCGACCCCACCGATGCCGGACTCGTCACCGGCCTCGGGTGGTATTCGACGAAGCATTCGGTCGGTGTGTGGTCGGCCTCCCCGCCGCCAGCCGGATGGCGGCTGATCGACACGGCAGTCGAACAGGCTCACATCGATTCGTCGCGGCTGGCCGTCGCGGGCGTCGGCGAGGCGACCGGTCGCGCGACAGTGGACGGATACACGGTTGTCTACGACCGAGACGGGCGACCTCGATGGACTCCGATCATCGCGCACCTGTCCGACGGGCGAAGAGTTGTCGCACGCAGTGACGATCCGCAGATTGCCGAGGCGATGGGCGGGGAAATGTACGTCGGTAAAACGGTGTGCCTCCGAAACACAGGGTCGTTCACCGGATTCGAGCTTTCATGATCGCCGAGGCGATGGTGCTGACCGGACCGCAGAATCTGGAGCGACGCCGGATCACCATTCCCGACGTCGGCGACCGGGGTGCGATACTGCGAGTTGAAGCATGTGGTCTGTGCGGGACGGATCACGAACAATTCACCGGACACCTGCCTGCCAGCTTCTCATTCGTTCCAGGTCACGAAATCGTCGGCATCGTCGAACACGTCGGCACTGCGGCCAGCCAACGCTGGGGTGTACAAGCCGGCCAGCGCGTGGCCGTCGAGGTGTTCCGGTCCTGCCGAGACTGCCCCGAGTGCCGCCGCGGCGAATACCGGCGGTGTGCGGCGAACGGCATCGCCACCATGTTCGGGTTCGTCGACGTGCAGATCGGCGCGGGCTTATGGGGCGGATACGCCACCCATGTGGAGCTTCCGTGGGACGCGATGCTGCTCCCGATTGCCGAGGACATGGATCCCGTTCTCGCCACGTTGTTCAACCCTCTCGGGGCCGGTATCCAATGGGGGGCCACTCTTCCCGACACCAAGGCCGGGGACGTCGTAGCGATCCTGGGGCCCGGCATCCGCGGAGTCTGCGCGGCCGTGGCGGCCAAAGAGGCGGGAGCCGCTTTCGTCGCGATGACCGGCGTCGGCCCACGCGACGAACAACGACTGGCCATAGCCAGATCATTCGGTGTCGACCTGCCCATCGATGTATCGCAGCACAACACAGTGACAGCGCTCCAGCGTGAAACAGGCGGACGGCTTGCCGACGTGGTCGTCGACGTCACCGCCAAAGCACCCTCCGCATTCGCCGATGCCGTCGACCTTGCCAGACCCGGCGGCACAGTCGTGGTGGCCGGCACCCGCGGGCGAGGCGGCGCGCCCCGGTTTGAACCAGACTTGTTGGTATATAAAGAATTACACGTCGTAGGCGCACTCGGCGTGGAGTATCCCGCCTACCGGGCAGCCCTCGAGATCCTCGCTGAAGGCCGCTGGCCGTTCGACCGCATCACCAGAGAATCAACCGGATTCGCTGGGCTCGCGCCGCTGCTCACTTCGCTTGCAGACGAAAATGCCCGAACGAGCGCGGCGCTGCACAACGTCTTCTTGCCCACGCCCTGACGGCATGCAGAGGTTCAACAGAGAGGGCCACCCGTGACCATGGCGGAACGCGTACCGATGCTCGACCGCGAGCAGGCCCAGCTGCGGGCTGCCGAATGTGGGTTGCCCGAAGAGTTGGCAGACCTGTCGGTATTCCGCGTGGCACTTCATCAGCCGCGTGTGGCAGTTGCGCTGCACGGGCTGCTCGACGCGTTACTCTTCCGCGGTTCCCTTGACGCGCGGCTACGCGAGCTGGTCATCATGCGCATCGGCTGGATCACCGGCTCCGAATACGAATGGACCCAACATTGGCGAATCGCCACACTGCTCGGCGTGCCTGAGCATGATCTCCTCGCGGTGCGCGACTGGCAGAATTCCGAAAGCCTCGGGCCAGTCGAACGTGCGGTCCTCGCAGCGACCGATGATGTGGTACGCGACGGGGTCATCTCCGAGGAAAACTGGGCTGCGTGCCAGAAGGCATTCAATAGCGATCACGCGGTTTTAGTCGAACTTGTCGGAGCAATCGCCAATTGGCGGCTCTTTTCAATCCTGCTTCGATCCCTGAATATTCCACTTGAGTCCGGTACCGACGGCTGGCCGCCCGATGGGCGAGCTCCTCGGCGTGGCGATTGAGCGAAAAACGTGGGCCGATGCTTGACCGAAGCGGTCAGCGCCCCAATCGCCAGACTACGACCCGTGTCGTAGACGGACAAGTCCCCCCTCGGACACCCGACTGAGGCGAGAGAAAAGAACGCCCCGGGCGTTTTCTCTCCCCGTCATATGACAGAGGTACCCGACCGGCGCCATTGCCGATCAGGTACCTCTCTCGTTTTCTGGTGTCAGCCGACGTCCCCGCGGTGCACGTTCACGCACGCCCGCTTCTTGCCCCAGATCGTGCGCACGGTGAAGCACACTCGCTTGGGCCTGCCGAATACCGTCGTGCTTTCGACGGTGCCTTCGGTCCCTTCGGGCACTGCCGGAACATCCATCTCTTCGATCTGCCGGCAGGCGGTGACGACGTCGCCTCGTTGCCAACTCATCGGTATCTCTCCCCTTCCCCGATCCGCCCTCGCGGTCCGGGCATAGCTCAGTGTTACGTCGTAGTAACAATCAGGGCGAGCGATTTATTCTGCAGGTGCCGCTCAGTAGACGTCGCGTACGTAACGTTTTTCGGCCACCAGTTCGCGCTTGTAATCGTGTGCTTGCTCGTCAGACAGGCCGCCGTGCCTGCGGATGATCGCGGTCAGCGCGCCGTCGACATCCTTGGCCATGTGAGTGGCATCACCGCACACGTAGAAATGTGCGCCATCCTCCAGCCACCGCCACAGTTCGGCGCCGGCGTCGAGCATCTTGTGCTGCACGTAGACCCGCTTGGCCTGGTCCCGGGAGAACGCCAGGTCCAGGTGGTTGAGCAGCCCGTCGGCGACCATGTGCTCCAAATCATCGCGGTAGTAGAAGTTTTCGGAGCGGTGCTGGTCACCGAAGAACAGCCAGTTGCGGCCGGTGTGACCGAGCGCACGCCGTTCCTGCAGGAAGGCACGGAACGGCGCGATCCCGGTGCCCGGCCCCACCATGATCATCGGCGTCCGAGATTCGGTGGGCGGCCGAAAGTTTGGTGACCGCTGGATGAACACCGGCGCGGCGTGCGCGCGGTCGGCCAGGAAGGTCGAGGCCACCCCGTGCCGCAACGCCCCGCGGGCACTGCGGTAGCGCACCACCGACACCGTCAGTTGGACTTCGGTCGGACTCACCAGCGGGCTCGAGCTGATGGAGTACTGCCGCGGGGTCAGCCGCACCAGCGCGTCCTGCCACTCCTCCGGCGCAGCCCGCACCCCGAACTCCTCGACGATGTCGAGAGCGTTGCGCCCGTCCAGCCAGGTGTCCAGCTCGGCCCTGGGCCCGCGCAGCCGTTTGGCGGCCTTGGGCCGGTGGTCGGCGATGAAGCGCAGCAGGTTCGGCGTGATCCGGCAGATGTCGTAGCTCGATGTCAGGGCGCTGCGCAGGTCGGTGTCCGCACCGTCGACCTCGATGATCTCGTTGCCGGTCAACCCGGTGCAGGCCAGCCAGGTGGCCACCGCATCGTCGGAGTTGGTGACGAACACGCCGAGCGAGTCACCTGCTGCATAGCTCGCCCCGTGTTCGGCGACGTGCTCGGAGATGTCAAAGCCGAACTGGCGCACCTCTTTTTGCGCCGACTCCGGCGTGAGCCGGATGTTGCGGCTCAGCGGCGCCAGCAGCGGCGCGTTGCGGGTCAGCGGCTGCGCACTCGGGGACGGCGTGATCGGGACAGCCGCACTGCCGGTGTCGGCTGCGCCGCCGACGAGCCCGGCGACCTGACCGGCCCACGCGCTCATCGGTTCGTCGTCATATGCCTCGCACTCGACCCGGTCCAGCAGCCGGGTCGCCCCGAGGTCGGCCAGCCGGGCGTCCAGCGCCTTGGCGTGGCCGCAGAAGTTGTCGTAGGACCTGTCGCCGATCCCCAGCACCGCATACCGCAGGCCGGGCAGCGTCGGGGCGGCGGCCGAGGCCAGCCGCTCCCAGAAGTCGGCGCCGTTGTCCGGTGGCCCGCCGTCACCGAAAGTACTTGTCACGACGACGATCTCGGTGGCAGCGGCGAGTTCGGTGAGCGTCACGTCGTTCATCGTCACCAGGCGTGCCCCGGCCAGCCGGCCGGCCACCGTGGCCGCGAATTCCTCCGCGGTGCCGGTCTGCGACGCCCACAGCACCAATGGGCCGGGCGCGGTCGGCTCCAGCACCGCCGAGGATGTCCCGGCCCGGGAATGCATACCGGCCAGCAGTCCGTCGATCCACAACCGGGTCTGAGGGCGGACCGGCGCCGCGCCCGGAAGCACCGGAACACCCTCCGGGCCGTTGCCGAGGGCCGCCAGAAAGCCTGCGATGTAGACCTTTTCCTCGTCGGTCAGTTCCATGGTGAAACCTTGCAATCCGAGCGCCTCGGCGAGCGGGTGATCGGCCGCGGTGGGCAGGGCCGGCGCAACGGGCCGCAGCGCGACCGCACAGACCTTCAATTCGGGTTGCAGCGAGTCGGCGTCGACTGCGTCGTTGGTGAGCGCGTTCACGGTCAGGTACTCACCGTGCTCGTCGTTCCAGTGGAACGGCACCCATACGTTGCCCGGTTGCACCCGGTCGGTGATGACCGGTGGCAGCACCGCCCGCCCGCGCCGCGAGGTCAGCTCCACCTGGCAGTGCCCGGTGATGCCCGCCGCTGCGGCGTCCTCGGGGTGGATCTCGACGAACGGCGCACCGTTGAGTTTGTTGAGCTTGGCCACCCGCCCGGTCTTGGTCATGGTGTGCCACTGATGCTGCAGCCGTCCGGTGTTGAGCACCATCGGGTAGTCCTCGTCGGGCAGCTCCTCGGCGTCCATGTGCGGCCGGGCGAGGAAGACCGCCTTGCGCGACGGTGTCGCGAACGCCAGCCGCGGCCGGTGACCGTTCTCGTCGACGAACAGCGTCTGGGACACCCCGTCGTTGAGGTACCGGATGGGGTGGCGGTCCGCGGCATCCTCCGGTGGGCAGGGCCACTGCAGTGGCGTCTCGCGCAGCCGGTCGTAGCTGGCGCCGCGCAGGTCGTACCCGGTGCGCGGATTGGCGAACCGGCGGATCTCGTCGAAGATGTCCGAGCTGGACTTGTAGTCGAAATCGTCGCCGAAGCCCAGGTGTTCGGCCACCCCACAGATCAGTTCCCAGTCCGGGCGCGCCTCACCCAGGGGCGGCACCGACTGTTGCAGCAGCGTCAGGTTGCGTTCGGAGTTGATCATCACCGCGTCCGATTCGGCCCACAACGTGGCCGGCAGGACGATATCGGCATACCGGTTGGTCGCGGTGTCCTGATAGGCGTCCTGGGTGATGACGAGTTCGCATGCCTCCAGGCCGGTGATCACCGTCTTGCGATTGGGCACCGATGCGACGGGATTGGTGCAGATGATCCAGCACGCCTTGATGTCTCCCGCGGCCGCCTGCTCGAACATCGCGACCGTCCCGGGCCCGACGTCGGTGCGGATGGTGCCGCGTTCCAGTCCCCACTGGTCCTCGCAGAACGCGCGGTCGTCGGCCGACAGCACCGACCGCTGACCGGGCAAACCCGGACCCATGTAACCCATTTCGCGTCCGCCCATGGCATTCGGCTGGCCGGTCAGCGACATCGGGCCACTGCCGGGCCGGCAGATGGCGCCGGTCGCCAGGTGCAGATTGCAGATCGCGTTGGTGTTCCAGGTGCCGTGGGTGCTCTGGTTCAGGCCCATGGTCCAGCAGGTCATCCAGTCGCCCGCCTCGGCGATCATCGTTGCCGCGGTGCGGATGTCGCCTTCGGCGATGCCGGTGATGGTGCTGACTCGCTCGGGAGTGTAGTCGGCGAGGAAGGCCGGCATGGCCTCCCAGCCCTGCGTGTGCTGGGCGATGAATTCCCGGTCGATATCGCCGTTTTCGACCAACAGGTGCAGCAAGCCGTTGAGCAGGGCCAAATCCGTACCCGGCTTGATCGGCAGGTAGAGGTCGGCCTTGTCCGCGGTGGCGGTGCGCCGGGGGTCGACGACGATGAGTTTGGCCCCGGCCTTGATGCGGTCGGCCATGCGCAGGAACAGGATCGGATGGCAGTCGGCCATGTTGGCGCCGATGACGAAGAACAGGTCGGCGTGGTCGAAATCGGTGTACGAACCGGGCGGACCGTCCGCGCCGAGGGACTGCTTGTAACCGGTCCCCGCGCTGGCCATGCACAACCGCGAGTTCGATTCGATGTGCACGGTGCGCAGATACCCCTTGGCGAGTTTGGTCGCCAGGTACTGGGCCTCGATGGACATCTGGCCGGACACGTACAGCGCGACGGCGTCGGGACCGTGTTCGTCGACGATGGCGCGCAGCCGGCGTCCCGCTTCGGCGACGGCCTCGTCGACCGGGGTGGAGACCGGTTCGGCGCCGCGCTCCGAGCGGACCAGCGCGGTGGACAGCCTGCCGTCGGTGGCGGCCATCAACTCCGCGTGGGTGGCCCCCTTGGTGCACAACCGGCCGTAATTGGTCGGGTGTAACTTGTCGCCGCTGATCTGTGCGATCACCGGCAACCCGCTGAGCTGGTCGGCCTTGGTGGTGACCTCGATGCCACAGCCGACCCCGCAGTACGAGCACGCGGTCCGCGTTTTCACCGACATGGTGACATCGTGTTCTGCCACTGTTCCGGTTCCTTTGAGGCGACGTTAGCGCGAGGAAAACTCGACCTCACAGTGCGGTTGGCGCCCTGTGAGGCCGAGTTATTCCTGGTCAGGCCGTTGCGACGGACTCCGGAACGGAGTCGGCCACCTTGTCCTTGACCGGCGCGATGCGCAGGAAGACAAACCACGTGACGACCGCGCACACGACGTAGAAACCGAGGAACACCCAGAAGGCGTTGGTCGCCGACTTCGCGTCGCTCACGTACGAGGCCCGCAGCACGATGTTGATGAACACGCCACCCAGGGCGCCGACGGCACCGGCGAAGCCGATCAGGGCGCCGGACATCCGGCGCGACCAGGACGCCTTCTCCTCGCGGCTCCACTCGTCGTGGTCGGCCGCCTTGGCCTCGAAGATGGACGGGATCATCTTGTAGGTCGAACCGTTGCCCAGGCCGGAGAGGATGAACAGCAGGATGAAGCCGACGACATAGGCGGTCATCTGGCCACCGGTGGGCGCACCCTTGTGTGCATCGTCGAGCATGCCTGCGGTCACCAGGATCCCGGCCGCGAACATCATCGCGACGAAGACGTAGAGCGTGATCTTGCCGCCTCCGATGCGGTCGGCGAGCTTACCGCCGAACGGCCGTGAGATGGAACCCAGCAGCGGGCCCAGGAACGAGATCTGCGCGGCGTGCAGCGAGGCCTGCGCCGCGGTGGAACCGCCGGCCAGGAAGTTGATCTGCAGCACCTGCCCGAACGCGAAGCTGAAGCCGATGAACGAACCGAAGGTGCCGATGTACAGGAAGCTCATCACCCAAGAGTGCTTGTACCGCATCGCCTCGATCATGGCGCCCATGTTGGACTTCTGGTTGCGCAGATTGTCCATGAACAGCGCGGCACCGACGGCCGCCAAACCGATCAACACAAGGTAGATGGCACAGACGATCTCGGGTGCGGTGTTGCTCACGCTGGCGATCACCAGCAGGCCGATCAGTTGGATGACGGGGACGCCGATGTTGCCGCCACCGGCGTTCAGGCCCAGCGCCCAGCCCTTGAGCCGCTGCGGATAGAAGGCGTTGATGTTGGTCATGGACGAGGCGAAGTTGCCGCCGCCCAATCCGGCGAACGCGGCGATCACCAGGAACTGGGTGTAGGTGGTGCCCGGGTTCTTCATCGCCCACCAGGTGAGCAGCGTCGGGATGAGCAGCAGCAGTGCGCTGACGATCGTCCAGTTGCGCCCGCCGAAACGCGCCGGGGCGACGGTGTAGGGGATCCGCATGAAGGCGCCGACCAACGTCGGAACGGCCACCAGATAGAACTTTCCTGCGGCGTCGATGTGGTACACGTTCTGCGGCATGAACAGCACCATCACCGACCAGATGGACCACACCGAGAAGCCGACGTGCTCGGCGAAGACCGACCAGATCAGGTTGCGGTTCGCAATCTTTTTTCCGCCGGCTTCCCAGGCCTCGACGTCCTCGGCGTCCCAGTGCTCGATGTCACGGTCGCGGGTCAGAATGGTCACGGGGGTCCCTCCCAGGTGTGGATCGGTTGTTCAGAAAACTAGGCCCGCGCCATTCCGCACCGATTGCACCACCGTGTCGGGTTTGTCAAAACCTACTCACACGGCGAGGGGCACCCCTCGTGCGCAACGGTATTCATCGGCGTTGCACCGGGGAAACGATTACGAAACAATCGGGCCCTAGCTTCGCTGAAGCATGAGCGATGGCAGTGCACCACGTTTCTTGCAGGGCGCCTTCGCATTCGAAGGCGCCGGTCTGGACAAACCGGTACTTCTCGACCCGTCTCTGAGTTATGTCGTGTCGGCGGGTGCGGTCACCCAGCCGGTGTATTTCCGGGGCGGTAATTCGACCGACGAGCTGATCGCCGTGGTGTTGTTCCGCGACGGCGTCCCGATGCGCTTCTTCCCCATCGGCGCCAAGGGAGCCACCCATGTTGCGCTTCGGGTGGTCGAGGATCTGCTCGGTGACACGGTGCTGGAACTCCGCGTCGCGGCGCCGGCCGGGGTGTCCGGCACCGTCGTCGTCGATCTCGGCCTGGTGGAGATTCCGTGAAGCGCCGACTTGTCGTCGTCGGTAACGGCATGGCCGGTGTCCGGGCGATCGAGGAGATCCTGGCCCGCGGCGGGGCCGACTTGTTCGACATCACCGTGTTCGGTGACGAGCCCTACGGCAACTACAACAGGATCCTGCTGTCCAATGTGCTTGCGGGCAGCGATGATTCGGCCGAGATCTATCTCAACGCGCTGGATTGGTACGCCGACAACGCGATCGATCTGCGGGCCGGGGTGCGCATCGTGCGGTTGGACACCTACGCCCGGCTGGTGCACGCCGACGACGGCACCACCATGCGTTACGACGCATTGATCCTGGCCACCGGCAGCCGCTCGTTCTTCCCCCCGATGACGGGGCTGTGGGCCGATGACAAGACGCTGACCGACGGTGTGTTCGGCTTCCGCACCCTCGACGATTGCATGGGAATGATCTCCGAGGCGGCCAACCGGACCAAGGCCGTGGTGATCGGTGGCGGGCTGCTCGGCCTGGAAGCCGCACGGGGCCTGCAGAACCGCGGACTGACGGTCGATGTGGTGCATGCCGGTCCCACCCTGATGAACGCGCAACTCGACGACGCGGCCGGGGCCATCCTGCGCCGGTCCGTCGAGGGCATCGGCATCACCGTGCACACCGACAAGCGCACCACCGAGGTGCTGGTCGGCGAGGACGGCAAGCTGACCGGGATCGTGTTCTCCGACGGCAGCACCGTGGACTGCGACATGCTGGTCATCGCCGCCGGCATCCGGCCCAATGTCGTTCTGGCGCAACGGGCGGGGCTCACGGTGGAGCGGGCCATCGTCGTCGACGACCACATGCGCTCCGTCGATGACGATCGGGTCTACGTCGTCGGCGAGTGTGCCCAGCACCGCGGTCAGGTGTACGGCTTGGTGGCACCGCTGTGGGAGCAGGCCGCCGTGCTGGCCGACCATCTCACCGGCACCGATACCACCGCGGCCTACCGGGGTTCGCGCACCGCGACCAAACTCAAGGTGGCCGGTGTCGACGTGGCGTCGATGGGCATCAAGGCGCCGGAGTTGCCGGACGACGAGTTCGTGCAGTACTCCGAACCGCGGCACGGCGTGTACAAGACCATCGTCATCCGTGACGGCAAGCTGGTGGGCGCCACCCTGGTCGGCGATGTGTCCAAGGTGTCGTTCCTGACGCAGGCCTTCGACAGTGGGTTGCCGCTGCCCGACGAGCGTGTCTCGCTGATGTTCGACATCGGCACACCCGAGGTGGCCGTTGGCGTTTCGGAGTTGTCCGACGATGCTCAGGTGTGTAACTGCAACGGGGTGTCCAAGGGTGCCCTGGTGGCGTGCGTGCAGTCCGGTGAGACCACGGTGTCGGGCGTGATGGCCAAGACCAAGGCCGGTAAGGGCTGCGGCTCGTGCAAGGAGCTTGTCGGGCAGGTCGTCGAGTGGGCGGCCGGCGGGGCGGTCACCGAGGATCCGTCGGCGTCCTGGTACGTGCCGGGGGTGCCGTACGACAAGCCGTCGCTGATGGCGTTGATCCGGGAGTTGCGGCTGCATTCGGTGTCATCGGTGTTCGCGGCGCTGGCGCCGGACGGGCGCGTCGACGCGGGGTCCAAGATGGCGCTGGCGTCGCTGCTGGAGATGATGTGGGCCGACGAGTTCGTCGACGAACGGGATGCCCGCTACATCAACGACCGGGTGCACGCCAACATCCAGCGGGACGGCACCTTTTCGGTGGTGCCGCAGATGAAGGGCGGGGTGACCAGCTCCGACCAGTTGCGCAAGATCGCCGATGTGGCGGACAAGTATGCGATCCCGATGATCAAATGCACCGGAGGGCAGCGCATCGATCTGTTGGGCGTACGCAAGGAGGATCTGCCCGCGGTGTGGGCCGACCTGGACATGCCGTCGGGCTATGCCTACGGCAAGAGTTTCCGCACCGTGAAAACCTGTGTGGGGAGCGACTTCTGCCGTTATGGCCTCGGCGACTCGACCGCCCTGGGCATCGCACTGGAGGAGCGTTATCAGGGGCTGGCCAGTCCGGCGAAGATGAAGCTGGCGGTGACGGGGTGTCCGCGCAACTGCGCCGAGGCGCTGTGCAAGGACCTCGGCGTGGTGGCAGTCGACGGCGGCCGGTGGGAGATCTACGTCGGCGGGGCGGCGGGCGCCCATATCCGCAAGGGGGATCTGCTCACCGTCGTCGACTCTGCCGATACCGTGATGACGTTGGCCGGACGGTTCCTGCAGTACTACCGGGAGAACGCCAACTGGCTGGAGCGCACGTACGCCTGGGTGCCGCGGGTGGGGATCGACCACATCCGTGCGGTGGTGGTCGACGACGCACACGGCTGGGCCGAGGGGCTGGATGCGCGGATGCAGAAATCCATTGACGCGTACCGCGATCCGTGGCTGGATGGCCGGGATCCGGTGAGCGAGGGGCAGTTCCGGTCGGCGCTGCCGTTGTTACCACTCCCCCAGGTTCCGGTGCGATGAGCGCTTGCGCGAAGAGCCGAGGGCCGCGATGAGTTACTTGGGGCCGGTCTCCCAGATTCCGGTCGGCGAGGGCCGGACGTTCGCCGTCGATGATGCCCAGATCGCGGTGTTCCGCCTACGCGACGGCTCGCTGCGCGCGGTGGACGCGGTGTGCCCCCACAAGGGCGGGCCGCTGGCCGATGGGCTGGCCGACGACCAGGTGGTGGTGTGTCCGCTGCACGGCGCGACCTTCGACCTGTGCACCGGAACCCAGGCCGGCGGTGGCGATCCGGTGCGCAGCTATGACGTCGCCGAGGTGGACGGGCAGATCCGGATCACGCTCTGAGCTTCCGCGCAAGACCGAATCATGCTGTTGTGGATAGCTTTTGGTCCTGTGGATAACTTCTGACGCTGTCGCCACCGCTCGATAGAATTCGAACATGCTTGCGAATTCGGTGGCCGATCGAGAAGTGGCGTTGGCCGCTTTCGACGTCCTCGACGCTGCGGCCGAACAGCTCGCCGGAATGGATTTCACCGCGTTCTCGGTTGCCGAGCTGCTGGAACTGCAATCGCGCCGGGAACGCCAGACCCGGATCACCGCGTGTGCCGACCACCGGATCCTGGCCGCACTGCAGAATCAGGCCACCGCCCATGAGATGGGCGGGAAATCCTGGCCGGACATCCTGGCCTTACGCCTGGGTATCAGCCAGGCCCAGGCCAAGACCAGGGTGAAAGATGCCGAGCACCTGGGGCCGCGATTTGTCATCGGCGGCGATGTCCTTGAGCCGGTCCTGCCCGCGTGTGCCGAAGCGCTGGCATCGGGGACGATCAATCTCGAACACGCCGGCCACATTCGCGACGTGCTGCGCAAATCCGAGCGCTACACCACCGCCACCGACCGCGCGGAGTGGGAACGCACCCTGGTGGGCATCGCGGCTTCGAACCCGCCCGAGACGGTCAAAGATGTCGGCGCCCAGATGCTGTATCTACTCAACCAAGACGGCTCCGGTCCGGACCTGGCCGCCCATCAACCGGGCCTGCGGCTGGGACCTCAGGACGCCGACGGGATGCACCGCGTCTCGGGCCATGTCGACGCCGAGGCCGCCGCGTATTTCAAAGCCATCGAATCCGTCTGGGCGGCGCCCGGGATCAACAACCCCGCCGACGCCGAACCCCTCGCCAATCCCAGCCCCAACCCGCTCGATCCCGATGCGCCGCCGGAGATGGACGCCGAACGACGCCAGGCCGAGGCCGCCGAACGCGATACCCGCAGCGCGGCCCGCCGCAGCCACGACGCCTTCAAGACCCTGTGCCGGGAAATCTTGATGTCCAAGAAACTCGGCCAGCACAGCGGGCTGCCGGTCACCGTGGTCGTCTCGACGACCCTGGCGGAACTGGAGAGCGGCGCTGGGGTCGCCCACAGCAGCAGCGGAGTGAAGATCCCCATCCCCGACCTCATCCGACTGGCTGCTCATGCCCATCACTACCTGCTGGTGTTCAAGCACCACACCGCCGAGCCGCTCTACCTCGGCCGTACCAAACGCCTGGCGTCCAAAGCCCAACGCCTGGTCGCGATCTCCAGGGACCGCGGATGCACTCGGCCCGGCTGCTTCGCCCCCGCCGACCGCTGCCAGGCCAACCACGCCGGCCTCGATTGGGCCGCCGGCGGTGAGACCAATGCCGACACCATCGTGCTGGGATGCGGTCCCGACAACCGACTGGCCTACCAATCCGGATGGACCACCACGATCGACCCGACCACCGGCCGTGCCCAATGGCATCCGCCGGCCCTGCTCGACACCGGCCAAGACCGCATCAATCACCACTTCCACCCCGAAGAGCTGCTGCGCCCAGCGGATACGGAAGGCGGGGGCGACGACCCGTAATCGGCGTCGCACTCAGGTTGCTGCGGTCGGGTCAGCCGTTGGTGCGGCGCCACCAACGCGGGGTGCGCCGGGGCGGTTCGGCGGCTGCCGGTTGTTCGACGGCCGGCTCGTCTTTCTCGTCGGCGGGCTCTTTATCCGGCGAACCACCTTCTGTGGCTTCAGCTTCAGGCTGCGCCACTGCCTCATCGGCATTGTCCTCGCCGTCCGAGTCGGTCTGGGCCGTTTCTTCCTCTGGTTCCTCAACCGGCTCGACTTCGCTCGCGGGTTCGGCGTCCGAATCACCCTCGGCGGCCTCGTCCACGGCAGCCTCAGCTTCACCCGCGGGTTCGACTTCGGCCTCGGCGCTATCAGAATCGGCGGGAGTCTCCGCCTCCTCAGCGGCCACTTCCGCTGGTTCCTCAGCAGCCTCTGCTTCGCTGGCAGGTTCGGCGTCCGAATCGCCCTCGGCGGCCTCGTCCACGGCAGCCTCGGCTTCACCCGCGGGTTCGACTTCGGCCTCGGCGCTATCAGACTCGGCGGGAGTCTCGGCGTCGTCAGCCGCTACTTCCGCTGGTTCCTCAACCGGCTCGACTTCGCCCGCGGGTTCGGCGTCCGAATCGCCCTCGGCGGCCTCGTCCACGGCAGCCTCGGCTTCACCCGCGGGTTCGACTTCGGCCTCGTCTTCCACCGCAGCGTCGGCACCGTCCTCAGACTCGCCCGCGCCCTCGGCGCCCTCGTGCTCGGCCGCCAACGACTCCGCGGCAGCCTCCAACTCGTGACCGACGTCGAAGGGCTCGGACTCGTCCTCGACTGGCTCCTCGGCCACCTCGAGGGTGTCGGCATCGACGGGCTCTTCGGCCTCGTCCGCTGCCTCGGCTTCCTCCGCGACATCCTCGGCCTCGTCAGCCTCGGTATCGCCCACGGCGGCGGCATCGTCATCCTCGGCATCACCGGCGACGGTCGCGGCCGCCACCACACCGGTGGTCGCGCCGACGGTCGCGAGTTCCTTGGCCAGAATGTCCTCGACCGGGGACTCCGCATCCGCGTCCTGCTTGCCGCGCAACGACTCCGGGGCTTCTCTGCCCTTCGGCGCGACCATGATGTACACCACCGCCGCGATGAAGACGAATGTCGAGGTGAAGGTGTTCACCCGGATACCGTCGACGGGCATGGACGCCGGGTCGCTGCGCATCAACTCCACCCAGAACCGGCCCACGCAGTAGCCGGCCACGTACAGCGCGAACAACCGGCCGTGCCCGATGTTGAACCGCTTGTCGATCCACAGCAGCAGCGCGAAGATCAGTACGTTCCACAACAACTCGTACAGGAACGTCGGGTGCACCACCGCGACGAGTTGCCCGTCGGACACACCGTTCAGGGTGTTCAGCGCGCCGCTGGCGTCGCGCCGCTCGTAGATCTCCAAGCCCCACGGCACCGTGGTCTCACGGCCGTACAGCTCCTGGTTGAAGTAGTTGCCCAACCGCCCGATCGCCTGGGCCAGGATGATCCCCGGCGCGATCGCATCACCGAACGCGGGCAACGGAATCCCGCGCATCCGGCAGCCGATCCACGCCCCGACGGCCCCGAGCGCCACCGCGCCCCAGATCCCCAGGCCGCCGTCCCAGATCCGGAACGCCGCACCCAACCCGGCGCCACCGTCACCGAAGTACGTCTTCCAGTCGGTCATCACGTGGTAAAGCCGGCCGCCGACGAGCCCGAACGGCACCGCCAGCAAGGCGATGTCATAGATGACGCCCGGCTCGCCGCCGCGCGCCACCCACCGGCGGTCGCCGATGATCAGCGCCGCGACGATACCGGCGATGATGCACAGCGCATACGCCCGGATCGGGACCGGACCGATATGCCACACGCCCTGCGCCGGGCTCGGGATATAGGCCAGGATCGTCTCGGTCATGCGGGAATCCCCTGTCGGACACCCTCGGAAAGCTCCGCGGTCAGCGCCCGCACCGCGGGAACGCCGGCATCGAGCGCGGACACCAGCGCCGATCCCACGATCACACCGTCGGCATAGGCGCCGATCTCGGCCGCCTGCTCACGCGAGCGCACGCCGAGGCCGACCCCCACCGGGATGTCGGAGATCTCCCTGATCCGCTGCACCAGCTCCGGGGCCGCGTTGGACACCGCGTCCCGGGCACCGGTCACACCCATCGTCGAGGCGGCGTAGACGAACCCGCGCGACGCCTGCACCGTCGCGGCCAACCGCTCCGGGGTGGACGACGGCGCCACCAGGAAGATGCGGTCCAGATCGTGCTGCTCGGAGGCCGCCACCCAGTCCCCCGCCTCGTCCGGGATCAGATCCGGGGTGATCAACCCCATGCCCCCGGCGGCTGCCAGGTCGCGCGCGAAAGCGTCCACGCCCCAACGCAACACCGGATTCCAATACGTCATCACCACGGCCCGTCCACCGGCGTTGCTGATCGCCTCGACGGCCCGCAGCGCGTCACGCACCCGCACCCCACCGGCCAACGCGACCTCGGTCGCCCTGGCGATGGTCGGCCCGTCCATCCCCGGATCCGAATACGCGACACCCACTTCGACGATGTCGCAACCGGATTCGACGAGCGCCACCATCGCCTCAATGGAGGTGTCCACATCGGGATAGCCGGTCGGGAGGTAGCCGATCAGTGCGGAACGCCCCTCGGCGCGGCACGTGTCGAACAGGGTGCCGAGTCGGCTCACGAATCACCGTCCAATAGCCCGAACCATTTGCCCGCGGTCTCGACGTCCTTGTCACCGCGACCGGACAGGTTCACCACGATCACCGAGGACGGCCCGAGTTCCGCACCGAGTTTCAGCGCACCGGCCACCGCATGGGCGGACTCGATGGCCGGGATGATGCCCTCGGTGCGACACAGCAGCGAGAACGCGTCCATCGCCTCGGTATCGGTGATCGGCCGGTACTCGGCGCGCCCGATGTCCTTGAGCAGCGCATGCTCGGGACCGACCCCGGGATAGTCCAAACCTGCTGAGATGGAATGGGATTCGATGGTCTGCCCGTCCTCGTCCTGCAGCAGGTAGGAGAACGACCCCTGGAAGGCGCCCGGTGATCCACCGGTGAACGTCGCGGCGTGCCTGCCGGTCTCCACCCCGTCACCGGCGGCCTCGAAACCGATCAGACGCACGCCGGGATCGTCGATGAAGGCGTGGAACACCCCGATCGCGTTGGACCCGCCGCCCACACACGCCGTCACCGCATCGGGCAGCCGGCCGGCCTGCTCCAGGATCTGCGCCCGGGCCTCCATCCCGATGATGCGCTGGAAGTCGCGCACCATGAGCGGGAACGGGTGCGGGCCCGCCGCGGTACCGAAGCAGTAGTAGGTGTCATCGGCGTTGGTCACCCAATCCCGGAACGCCTCGTTGATCGCGTCCTTGAGGGTCTTCGAGCCGGATTCCACCGAGATCACCTGCGCCCCGAGCAGCCGCATCCGGGCCACGTTGAGCGCCTGGCGCGCGGTGTCCACCGCGCCCATGTAGATGACGCAGTCCAAGCCCATCAGCGCACACGCGGTGGCGGTCGCCACCCCGTGCTGACCGGCGCCGGTCTCGGCGATGACACGGGTCTTGCCCATCTGCTTGGCCAGCAACGCCTGTCCGAGCACGTTGTTGATCTTGTGCGATCCGGTGTGGTTGAGGTCCTCGCGCTTGAGGAACAGGCGCGCGCCGCCGGCGTGCTCACCGAGCCGGGCCGCCTCGTACAGCGGCGATGGGCGGCCGGTGTAGTGCCGCTGCAGCCGGTCGAGTTCGTCGAGGAAGGCCTGGTCGCGCCGCACCTTGTCGTAGGCGGCGGTGACCTCCTCGATCACGGCCATCAGGGCCTCGGGGACCAGACGGCCACCGTAGGCGCCGAAATGACCCTTCGCGTCCGGGTCATGGCTGGTGTGTTCGGCCACCGCCGCGCTCATGCGGGGCAGTTGCGGGCCGGAGATATCCGCCATCTAACGGGCGGGCTTGGGGCAGGACGGATGGGTACCGGCGGTCACCAGGTCGGCGACGGCGCTGCGCGGATCCCCGCTGGTCACCAGGCCCTCGCCGACCAGCACCGCGTCGGCGCCGGCGCCGGCATAGGCCAGCAGGTCCGCGGTGCCGCGCACGCCGGACTCGGCGACCCGGATGACGCTGCTGGGCAACCCGGGGGCGATCCGGGCGAAGCAGTCCCGGTCGACCTCGAGCGTCTTGAGGTCGCGGGCGTTGACCCCGATCAGGGTGGCGCCGGCCTGCAGGGCGCGGTCGGCCTCTTCCTCGGTGTGCACCTCGACCAACGCGGTCATGCCCAGCGATTCGGTGCGGTCCAGCATGGACACCAACGCGTCCTGCTCCAGGGCCGCGACGATGAGCAGCAGCATGTCGGCGCCGTGCGCGCGGGCCTCGTGGATCTGGTAGGGCCCGACGATGAAGTCCTTGCGCAGCACCGGAATCGACACCGCGGCGCGGACCGCGTCCAGGTCGTCGAGCGAACCGTTGAACCGGCGCTGCTCGGTCAGCACGCTGATCACCCGCGCGCCGCCGTCCTGGTAGGCCCTGGCCAGTTCCGCCGGGTCCGCGATGGACGCCAGCTCACCCCGTGACGGGCTGGCCCGCTTGACTTCCGCGATGACGCCGATGCCCGGCTCCCGCAACGCCGCCATCACGTCCAGCGGCGGCGGCGCGTCCTTGGCCCGCTGTTTGATGTCGGCGAACGGAACCGCGGCTTCACGGGCGGCAACGTCGGCGCGAACTCCTTCGATGATGGAGTCGAGCACGGTCCCCGAACTCATGAGCCCTCGTCCTTCTCCGTCGGCCGGGACGCTCCCGGATTGATCTGCCTAGAGGTTAGTCGCCTGCACCACACCGATGATCACCGACCCTTCGTGTCAGAACCCGCGTCCGGGTCCGTTGGGTCCGACCCCTCGTCGAGCGCATCCCAGATCATCCGCTCCGACATCGCGTCCGCTGTGCTTTCCCTGTTGACCGCGTCCCGGCGGGCGGCCGGTGCGACGTACTTGGTGCCGCGCGCGGTCGCGGCGGACCGGATCAGCAGCACCGCGGCCGCCAGGGTCAGCACCGCCGCGGCCACCGTCACCCCGGCGCCCACGTACTGGCGCGACGAACCGACCAGCGCGGCGACCGGGACCTGCGCCAGGTCGGCGCCGCGCACCGCGATGTCGCGGACCACCCACAAGCTGATGCCCAGGTAGGCCAGCGCGGCGCTGCAGACGGCCACCAGCACCGCCAGCAGTCGCAGCGCCCAGCCGCGCACGGCCAGTGCCGCGACCGCCGCGGCCAGCAGCACCAGCGCCAACGGCACCAGCGCCGTCGACCATTGGGCGCCCGTCAGCGTCGAGGTCTTCGGCTGGCCGAGACCGTCGAAGGACTGCACCTGCACCCATGTCAGCCGCGACGCACCCCACAACGCCAGCGCCGCGAGCGCCAGCAGGGCCTGCGCGATCCGGATCACGGCACAACCAGTGTCTCGGCGGCGGCCACGGCGGCCAGCACCGCCTTGGCCTTGTTGGCGGACTCGTTGTACTCGTAAGGCCCGTTCGAGTCGGCCACCACGCCGCCGCCGGCCTGCACGTAGGCGGTGCCGCCGCGCATCAGTGCGGTGCGGATGGCGATCGCGAAGTCGGCATTGCCGGCGAAGTCCAGGTAGCCGAGCACCCCGCCGTACAGCCCGCGCCGGGTCAGCTCGACCTCCTCGATGAGTTCCATGGCCCGCACCTTCGGTGCTCCGGACAACGTGCCTGCCGGGAAGCAGGCGGTCACCGCGTCCAGGGCGGTGCGGCCCTCGGCCAGGTGCCCGGTGACGGTCGAGACGAGGTGCATGACGTGGCTGTAGCGCTCGATGTGGCTGTAGTCCTCGACCCGCACGGTGCCGGGCTCGCATACCCGGCCCAGGTCGTTGCGGCCCAGGTCGACGAGCATGAGGTGCTCGGCGCGTTCCTTGTCGTCGGCCAGCAGTTCCTTCTCCAGCAGGACGTCTTCCTCCTCGGTGGCACCGCGCCACCGGGTGCCGGCGATCGGATGGGTGGTGGCCTTGCCGTCCTGCACGGTGACCAGGGCCTCGGGGCTGGAACCGACGATCGAGAAGTCCAGGCCGCCTTCGGCGTCGGGCGCGTTGAACAGATACATGTAGGGGCTGGGATTGGTCACCCGCAGCATCCGGTACACGTCGATGGGATCGGCGGTGGTGGTCATCTCGAACCGCTGCGACGGCACCACCTGGAACGCCTCGCCGGCTTCGATGTCACCGACGAGCTTGTCGACGATGGCGGTGTACTCGTCGACAGTGCGCTGTGAGCGGTGCTGCGGTGCGGGCCGGGAGAAGGTGGCCACCGACGAATGCAGCGGCTCCCCCAGCGCGGCCGTCATGACATCGAGGCGAGCCACCGCATCGTCGTAGGCCCAGTCGACCCGCTCGTCGGTGCCGTTCCAGTTCACCGCGTTGGCGATCAGCGTGATGGTGCCCTCGTGGTGGTCGACGGCGGCGATATCGGTGGCCAGCAGCAGCAGCATGTCGGGCAGGTGCAGGTCGTCGACCGTGAGTTCGGGCAGCCGCTCTAGCCGGCGCACCAGGTCGTAGGCGAAGAAGCCGACCAGGCCCGAGGACAGCGGCGGCAGGCCGGGCACCGGCGCGGTGGCCAGCAGGTCCAGCGTGCTGCGCAGCGCGTGCAGCGGGTCACCCCCGGACGGGGCGCCCTGCGGGGTGCTGCCCAGCCACACGGCCTCGCCGTCGCGCACCGTCAGCGCCGAGGGCGCACCGGCGCCGATGAACGACCAGCGTGACCACGACCGCCCGTTCTCCGCCGACTCCAGCAGGAAGGTGCCGGGGCGGTTGGCGGCCAGTTTCCGGTATGCCGACAGCGGGGTCTCGCTGTCGGCGAGCACCTTGCGGGTCACCGGGACCACCCGGTGCTCGGCTGCCAGTGCCCGGAAATCCTCGCGTGAGGTGGTTGATGCCAGTGATCCGGCGGGCTGGAGCGGAGCGACCGGGGAATGTTCTTGCACGGGGCAATCCTCCCAGACGGACCACAGTGACCTCGGCGTGCGTAGCACCGTCGCTTCATCCGCCCGGTAGCGTCATCAGCCATGACTGCCTTGAACACGGGTGACACCGTCGCGGAGTTCGAGCTTCCCGACCAGACGGGCACCGTGCGCAGCCTGTCCGGGCTGCTGGCCGACGGACCGGTGGTGCTGTTCTTCTACCCGGCGGCGATGACACCGGGGTGCACCAAGGAGGCCTGCCACTTCCGCGACCTGGCCGCCGAATTCGCCGCCGTCGGCGCGACCAGGGTCGGAATCAGCGCCGACGCGGTGGACAAGCAGGCCCGCTTCGCCGATCAGCAGAACTTCGACTACCCGCTGTTGTCGGACACCGAGGGCGTGGTGGCCAGCCAGTTCGGGGTGAAGCGCGGCCTGCTCGGCAAGCTGATGCCGGTCAAGCGGACCACCTTCGTCATCGACACCGACCGCACCATCCTGGCGGTGATTGCCAGCGAGTTCAGCATGGACACCCACGCCGACAAGGCGCTGGAGGTGCTCAGGGCGCGCTGAGGCTGTAAATGGCCTGGAACAGGTCGAACAGCTGCGCGGCCGTCATCTCCGCGCCGGTGGCGTCGGTGTGCGCTTGGACGTGCCGGGCGAAGTCGATCTGCTGCCAGCGCGGCAGTTCCAGCCCGTACTCGGTGGACAGCAGGTAGGCGATACCGCCCTTGCCGGATTGCGAGTTGACCCGGATCACGGCCTCGTAGGTGCGGCCGATATCGGCCGGGTCGATCGGCAGATACGGCACGCGCCAATCGATCTCGCGTTCCGACCGGCCCGATGCGACGGCCCGGTCGCGATGCTCGGCCAGGCCCTTCTTGATGGCGTCCTGATGGGTGCCCGAGAACGCGGTGTGCACCAGCGCGCCCACGTACGGGTGCCGGTCGTGGATGGGCATCCGCGTGCAGTGCGCCACGGTGGCGGCGATGTGGTCGATATCGGAGAAGTCGATCTTGGGGTCCACACCCTGGGCGTACAGGTTCAGCGCCAGGGTGGCGATGTCGACGTTGCCGGTGCGCTCCCCGTTGCCGAACACGCAGCCCTCCACCCGCTGCGCGCCGGCCAGCACCGCCAGTTCGGCGCAGGCCACCCCGGTGCCGCGGTCGTTGTGCGGGTGCACCGACAGTACGACGCTGTCCCGGCGCGCGATGTTGCGGTGCATGTACTCGATCTGGTCGGCGTAGACGTTCGGGGTGGCGACCTCCACGGTGGCCGGCAGGTTCAGGATCACCGGGCGATCCGGGGTGGCCTGCCACAGTCCGGTCATGGCATCGCAGATCTCCAGCACGTAGTCGGGTTCGGTGAGGTTGAACACCTCCGGGGAGAACTCGAATCGCACATTCGGCAGGTGACCCGCCAACTCGAGCACATCGCGGCCGCCGGCCACGATCAGCTCGGCCAATTCGGCCCGGTCCTTGCCCAGCACGGTGTCACGCCAGACCGGCGCGGTGGCGGTGTACAGGTGGATGACCACGTCGTTGTCGATGCCGCGCACCGACTCCACGGTGCGCTCGATCAGGTCGCGCCGTGCCGGGGTGAACACCACGATGGTGACATCCGACGGTGCGATGGCGGTTTCTGCGATGAGCCGGACGAAGTCGTAGTCGGTCTGCGAGGCGGACGGGTAGCCCACCTCGATCTCCTTGTAGCCCATGGCCACCAGCAGTTCGAAGAACCGGCGCTTGCGGTCCGGGTCCATCGGTTCGGCCAGCGCCTGATTGCCGTCGCGCAGGTCCACCGGCACCCACAGCGGCGCCTCGCTGATTCGCGCGTCCGGCCAATGACGTTGGCGCAGCGGCACTTCCACGCGGTCATAGACGTCGGTGTACCGGCGCCAGGGCATCGGCGAGGGTTGTTGACGGTTCCAGTTCATGAGCATCTCCGATCGGTCGAGAAAGGACTTCGACCGGCGCGACGAGGGCCCCACGGCAGGGGGCCGGTCGTTCAGGCCCTGCCGAGGCGGCGAAGGAGAAGCTGGCGCGTCATGATGGCTACACTGTATACAACTCCTCAGACAAGTAGAGAGGTTCAGGGTGACTTCACCGATTCGCCAGGTGCACCGCCATCCGCTGGCCGCGCAGGCGGCCCAGCTGCTGCTGTCCCGTATCCGCGCCGGTGAATGGCCACTGGGCCACCGCATTCCCGGCGAGACGACGCTGGCGGCCCAGCTCGGCGTGGGCCGCTCCACCCTGCGGGAGGCGATCCGCGAGCTGGCCGGCAAGGGTGTGCTGGAGAGCCGTCAGGGCGCGGGCGTGTTCGTCACCGCCACCGACGTCACCGAGGACTGGGACACCGTGCTGCGGCGCACCACCATCGCCACCGTCGTGGAGGCACGCATCGCCATCGAGGCCGAGGCCGCCGCACTGGCCGCCACCCGGCGCACCCCGGCCGATCTGCGCGACCTGCGCCGCACGCTGGCCGCCCGCGGCGTACCGGGTCAATCGGTGCCCGAACACGTCGACGCCGATATGGCGTTTCACCGCGCGGTGATCGCCGCCGCGCACAACGAGGTGCTCCTGCAGTTGTTCGACGCGTTCCTGCCCCGGCTGCGCCCCGCCATGATCGAAATGCTCAAGATCGCACCGCCCGGCACGTTCTCCGAATCCGCCGACCACGCCTGCCATCAGGAACTCACCGAGGCCATCGCGGCCCGCTCCCCCGAGGCTGCCGCCGCCGCCAGCCGTACCCACTTGACCGCTTTGATGGAGTCCTTCACATGACACCGGTGCTCGAGATCGACGACGTCACGTTCCGCCGCGAGGGTAAGCAGATCATCGACGGGATCTCGCTGACCGTGCGGTCCGGCGAACACTGGGCGCTGCTGGGCCCCAACGGCGCCGGCAAGAGCACCCTGCTGGGTTTCTGCGCGGCCGTGACCTTTCCGACCTCCGGCACGGTGCGGGTGCTCGGCAATCAGATGGGCAAGACCGACCTGTCCGTACTGCGCCGGGACATCGGTCACGTGAATCCGCGGCACCGGCTGCAGTATCCGCTGACCGTCCGCGAGGTGGTGCTCACCGGGATCACCGCCACCATCGATGTCGCGGCCCGCTGGAGCCCGACCGCCGAGCAGGTGGCCCGCGCCGACGAACTGATCGACACCGTCGGCTTGGCGGCGCGCGCGGAGTCGGTGTGGCCCACCCTGTCCCAGGGCGAACGGGGCCGCACCCTGATCGCCCGAGCATTGATCGCCGAACCGCGGCTGCTGTTACTGGACGAGCCGACCACCGGCCTGGACGTGGCCGCGCGTGAGCAGCTCCTGGAAACGCTTGACACACTGGATGATTCGCATCCGGATATGGCTTCGATCCTGGTCACCCACCACCTGGAGGAGCTGCCCACCTCCACCACCCACGCGCTGCTGATCGCGCACGGGCGCACGGTGGCCAGCGGCGCCGCGCGACAGACCGTCACCACCGATCATGTGACGACGGCCTTCGAACACCCCGTCACCGTCGGGTTCGAGGACGGCCGCTGGTCGGCCCGGGCCAAGGCGAGTTCGAAGGTGCTCTAGGCCTCGCGGCGGCGGCGCCGGGCCTCGCGGTGCCGGGTCACCGGCGTGGTGTCCAGCACCCGGTTGGCCATGGTCGCCAGGAACCGTGCCGGCGCCAGCTCGGGCGGGACGGTGTCGTGGCGGATGGTGATGTCCGGCAGCGCCGCCAGCGCCGCGTCCACCGCCGCGGTCTCGACGTCGACGATGTCGAAAAGCACGTCGGGCTCGGCGTTTTCGAGGCTGTCGACCTCATCCTCGGCGGGCGGGGCGCCGTCGCTGTCATAGTCGATCATGATGAGCGCGACGGCGTGGTAGGCGTCGTCCTCGGTGCCGAGTTTGGCCAGCAGGTCGATCAGCCATTCGGCCTTGTCCGGTTCGGTGGTCAGGATGGTCGAACGCAGGCCGTAGACGAAGCCGAGCGCGGCCAGCGGGTGCCGCAGCCGCAGATTCTTCGCGTCGCCGTAGCTCTCCTCGACCCGGTTGGCGGCGTTCTTGCCGAAACTGGAATCCATCCGCTTGGTGCTGATCAGCAGCTCCGGGCCGGTGTCCCAGTCCGACATCACGATGTCGACCTGCTTCATGTAGTGCTTGCCCAGCACACTGGCGCTGGAACCGGCCACCCCCTTCATCGACCGTTGCAGCCGGTGCTCGATGAGCTGGCGTTCCTTGATGGGCAGCGCCTCGAGCAGGTTGGCGATGGCGCTGGGCATGATGCGCGGTTCGGTGGCCCGCGGCCACACCGCGTTCGGGTCGAAACCGGCGCGGCGCAGCTCGTAGGACAACCAGACGTCCAGGGCCAGCGCGGGCACGCCCGTGGTGGACGGCGCGTCCAGGTACAGCGGCACGCCGAGCAGCCGGCGCAGCACCCGGAAGTCGGGCTGATACACCAGCGTGTCGTCGGTCCGCCGCCACGGGTTGGTGTGCTGACCGTGCGGGGCGGCATCGGCGACGATGCGGTCGAAGATGGCCCACGCGGTGGCCTTCGCGGAGGGTTTCGTCGGAGGTTTCGCGGCGGGCTCAGCGGGCACGCCGCGACCTTACCGCCCGCCGGGTGGCCAGTGAATCACGCGCCGCACGAATCGAATCCACGTCACCGAGACCGAGCGCGGTGTCGACGGTGTGCACGGCGTCCAGCAACCGGCCCCGGGACAGCAGTCCCGCCACCGCGCGCCGGGCCGCGCGCAGTTCGCCGACGCGGGCGCCGACCAGGTCGGCCGACGGCACCAGCCACCGGTCCGCTTCCCGGGGTTCGAGCTTGAGGATCCCGCCGCCGTAGGAGCGGCCGACGATCTCGGCGTGCAGCAGCGTCGCCGAGTTGAGGGCGGCCAGCGGCAGCAGATCCTGTCCCAGTACGGCCAGCCCGTCGTGCAGGTAGACGCCGTGCACCGAGTTGAGGTGATGTGCCCCGGCGCGATTGGTGATCAACCGCGGGGTGTCGGCGTTCATGCAGGTGAGCAACAGATGCGCCGGCGGCAACAGCGGGACCGCGAACCACGGGCTGCGCACCCGGCACTTGTAGGCCAGGTGCACCCCGGCCGCGTGGCCGGCGGCGATATAGCGCTGCGCGGCAGCCGATCCGGCGCCGGCCGGCCGGAACAGGTGGATCGCCTTGCCGTCCTGGCCCAGCCGGTCCAGCTGCGCGGTGGTGAGGGTGAGCCCGCGCAGGTGCGCACTGCCCGGCGGGGACAGCGGCAGCAGGTCGGCCGACCGCAGCCCCAGTTCCCGCACCCGCGCCGGGGACAGCGCGAAGAAGCCGTTGTTGCCGGTCACCATGCCCAGCGTGGTGTCGCCCCAGCGGTCCAGGGTGGCGAACCGGCCGGTGTTGTGCAGCTGGTGCAGCTGATCCACCGGCGCCGCGCCGACCAGCCCGCTGACCCACTTGTCCGACGGATCCAGTGGTGCCCAATGCCGTTGGGCCAGTTCGGATGTCAGCGCTCGAGCGTTGCGGGCCCGGTGGATGACGGCGTGCCCGGACGGGCCGCCGCCGAAACCGTCGGCCAGCAGCAGCACCACATCGGCCTCGGCCCCGGGGAACACCTGCTCGTCGAACATCACCAGTTCGACGGTGGCGAACCTGTCGAACAGGAATTTGCGCACCGGTGCCGCGTAGTTCACGCTCAGCAGCTCGGCGGGGAGCACCAGCGCCATCCGGCCACCCGGTTGCAGGAACAGCGCGGCGTGCACCGTGAAGGCCGCCCAGCTGGACGCGAGGCCGGACAGGCTGACCCCGGCCTGCAGCGCCGCCCGCCGGGACTGGGCCCGCGCCTGGCCCCGGAAGTCCTGATAACGGATATAGGGCGGGTTGCCGATCACCGCGGTATAGGACGGCTGCGGGTCCACGGCGAAGAAGTCGGCGGTGCGGATGCGTGCGGTGGCGCCGGCCTCGGCGACCCGCGCGCGGGCGGCCCTGGCGCTGGCCGGGTGGATCTCCACCCCGTCGAGCACCGGGGCGTCCGCGCCCAGGTCGGCCAGCCGGCGGGCCGCCGCGACCAGGAAGGCCGCCTCCCCCGCCGACGGTTCGAGCACCCGGTCGCCGGGCGCCCGAACCGCCCACTGCGCCAGATAGCGGGTGATCTCCGGTGGGGTGAAGAATGCCCCGCGCGCTTTGCGGGCCCCGGCGGAATCGATCACGCTGGTCATTCTGTCCGACGACACCGACAAGTCGGCGCAAGACAGCGCCGAGGGTCACATCCCCACCATTCGCTTCGATTGGCTAAGCTTTCAGGCATGTCGAAGTCAGTCTTGGCCACCGTGGTGGCTGCCGGCGCAATCCTCGGGTCCGCCCTCGGCATGGGCACGGCGGCCGCCGAGCCGCCCGTCGATGCCGGCGGTCCCGCCCTGGAAGCACCGGCCAACGCGCCCAAGAAGCCCGCCGAGTCGTGGCAGGGCCACCCGATGGTCTGGTGGGACTGGGGTTCGGGCGGGCACTGGGGCGTCTGGGTCAACGGCCAGTTCCTGCCGTTCAGCTGAGTCAGGCCTCGGGCGCCAGCAGTTCGTCGGCGTCGAAGCAGCTGTGATCGCCGGTGTGGCAGGCGCCACCGACCTGGTCGACCTCGAGCAGGACGGTGTCGCCGTCACAGTCCAGCCGCACCGAGCGCACGTACTGGGTGTGCCCGGACGTGGCGCCCTTGATCCACTGCTCGCCGCGGGACCGGGAAAAGTACGTGGCCTCACGGGTTTCCAGGGTGCGGGCCAACGCGTCGTCGTCCATCCAGGCCACCATCAGCACGTCGCCGGTGCCGTGTTCCTGGACCACGGCGGTGAACAGCCCGTCGGCGTTGCGCTTGAGGCGGGCCGCGATGCCGGGATCGAGGCTCATCGCACAATAATCCCTTCGGCCGCCATCGCTTCTTTCACCTGACCGATCGTCAACTCCCGGAAATGGAACACGCTGGCCGCCAGCACCGCATCCGCGCCGGCCGCGACGGCGGGGGCGAAATGGTCCACCGCCCCCGCGCCACCGCTGGCGATCACCGGCACCGTCACCGCCGCGCGCACCGCGCGCAGCATGTCCAGATCGAAACCGGCCTTGGTGCCGTCGGCGTCCATCGAGTTCAGCAGGATCTCCCCCACGCCGAGTTCGGCTCCGCGCCGGGCCCATTCGACCGCGTCGATGCCGGTGCCGCGCCGGCCGCCGTGCGTGGTGACCTCCCAGCCCGACGCCGTGGGTGCCGATCCCGCCGGCACGGTGCGGGCGTCCACGCTGAGCACGATGCACTGTGAACCGAACTGGCGGGCCAACTCGGCGAGCAGTTCCGGGCGGGCGATGGCGGCGGTGTTCACCGACACCTTGTCCGCACCGGCCCGCAACAGGGTGTCCACGTCCTCGACCGAGCGCACCCCGCCGCCGACGGTGAGCGGGATGAACACCTGCTCGGCGGTGCGGCGCACCACCTCGAGCATGGTGGACCGGCCCGACGACGACGCGGTGACGTCCAGGAATGTCAGCTCGTCGGCACCCTCGGCGTCATAGGCCGCCGCCAGCTCGACGGGATCGCCGGCATCCCTGAGGTTCTCGAAATTGACGCCTTTGACCACCCGGCCGGCGTCGACGTCCAGGCACGGGATGACCCGGGTGGCGACATCACTGGTCACAGGTGGTCCTCCGGGCTACCGGCCGCGGCGATGATCTCCAGCATGCGCTGGTGCACGCCGGGCGCGGCGGCCAGTGCGGACTTCGACTCCGCGGTCCACGGCGCACCGAACAGGTCGGTGACGATGCCGCCCGCGGCCCGCACCAGCGCCACCCCGGCGGCGTGATCCCAGATGTGATGACCGAAACTGATGGCCGCGCCCAGGATTCCGCTCGCCACGTAGGCCAGGTCCACACCGGTGGCGCCGTGCATGCGGACCCGGGAGCACTCGCGGCTCAGGTTGGCCAGCACCGCGGCCCGGTACCGCCCGGGGAAGCGACCCCGCGAGTCGATGTTGAAGGTCTGGATCCCGACGATGGAGTCGGCCAGGGTCGGCGTGTCGAGTGCGGGCAGCGCCACGCCGTTGTCGCGTACCGGACCGCCCTCCAGCGCGGTGTAGCGCTGACCCATGAACGGCAGCCAGGTCAGCCCGGCGACCGGTGCACCGTTGTGCAGCAAGCCCAACAGGATGGCCGCCATCGGGGAGCCGGCGGCATAGTTGAAGGTCCCGTCGATCGGGTCGAGCACCCACACCAGCTCGGAGTCGATCGGCTCACCGCCGAATTCCTCGCCGTGCACGCCGATCCCGGTCTGCTCCCGCAGCGCGGCCACCACCTGCCGTTCGATGGCCAGGTCGATCTCGGTGGCGAAATCGTTGCCCTTCTTGCGGACGGCGGAGTCCGCGCGGTGGCCCGCGATGAACTGAGCCGACGCCCCATCGAGAATGTCGGCCGCGGTGGCGACCAGTGCGTCCAGCCGGATGGGATCCATGGTCGTTATCCGCTGACCGCGGCCAGCGCCTCGGGCAGGGTGAAACGTCCCGCGTAGAGCGCCTTGCCGACGATGGCGCCCTCCACACCGCGGCCCGTCAGGGTGGCGATGGCGCGCAGGTCCTCGACGCTGGACACCCCACCGGACGCGATCACCGGCGCCCCGCTGCGTTCGGCGACCTCGCCCAGCAGATCCAGGTTGGGGCCGGTCAGCGTGCCGTCCTTGGTGACGTCGGTGACGACGTAGCGCGAGCACCCTTCGCGCTCAAGCCGTTCCAGCACCTCCCACAGGTCGCCGCCGTCGGTTTCCCAGCCGCGGCCACGCAACCGGTGTTGCCCCTCCACGATCTGGACGTCGAGCCCGACGGCCACCTTGTCGCCGTACTCGGCGATCGCGGCCGCACACCAGGCCGGGTTCTCCAGCGCGGCGGTGCCGATGTTGACCCGGGCGCAGCCGGTGGCCAGCGCGGCCCGCAGCGATTCGTCGTCGCGGATGCCGCCGGACAGTTCCACCGCGACATCGAGCTTGCCGACCACCTCGGCCAGCAGCTCGCGGTTGGAGCCCCGCCCGAACGCGGCATCCAGGTCCACCAGGTGGATCCACTCGGCACCGTCACGCTGCCAGGCAAGGGCCGCCTCCAGCGCCGAACCGTAGTCGGTTTCGCTGCCCGCCTTGCCCTGCACCAGGCGCACCGCTTTGCCCTCGACCACGTCCACGGCCGGCAAAAGAATCAAACTCACAGTCCCTCAACCCAATTCGCAAGCAGCGCCGCGCCGGCGTCACCGCTTTTCTCCGGATGAAATTGTGTCGCCGACAACGGGCCGTCCTCGACGGCCGCGATGAACGGCACATGGTGCGTCGCCCAGGTGACCAGGGCCTCGGGCCGGCCCTGCCACTGCTGTGCGGCGTACGAGTGCACGAAGTAGAACCGGGTGTCGGCATCCAGGCCCCGGAACAAGGTACTGCCTGCGGGGGCGTCGACCACATTCCAGCCCATGTGCGGGATAACCGGTGCGTCCAGCCGGGTGACCGCGCCGGGCCACTGGCCGCACCCGGTGGACTCCACCCCGAATTCGACACCGCGGGCGAACAGGATCTGCATGCCCACACAGACGCCGAGCACCGGCCGGCCCGCGGACACCCGCTTCGCGATGATCTCTTCGCCGCCGATGCCGCGCAACCCCACCATGCAGGCCTCGAACGCACCGACGCCGGGCACCACCAGACCGTCGGCGTTCGCGGCCGCGGCCGGGTCGCTGGTGACCTCGACCTCGGCCCCCGTGCGCTGCACCGCACGCTGCGCCGAACGCAGGTTGCCGGACCCGTAATCCAGCACCACCACTTTTTTGGCGGTCACAGAGTGCCCTTGGTCGACGGCACCCCGGTGACCCGCGGGTCGAACTCGACGGCCTGGCGCAGCGCGCGGGCCACCGCCTTGTACTCGGCCTCGGTGATGTGGTGCGGGTCGCGACCGTAGAGGGTGCGCACGTGCAGGGCGATGCGGGCGTTGAAGGCCAGCGACTCGAACACGTGCCGGTTGATCACGGTGTGATACGGCGCGCTCGGCCCGGCGCCCGATCCGGAAATGGTGAACGACACCATGAATTCCGGTTCGCCGGTGTGCACGAAGTACGGCCGGCCGGACAGGTCGACGGCGGCGTGCGCCAGTGTCTCGTCCATCGGGATGAACGCATCGCCGAAGCGCCGGATGCCCTTCTTGTCGCCCAGCGCCTGGCCCAGCGCCTGGCCGAGCACGATCGCGGTGTCCTCGACGGTGTGGTGACCCTCGATCTCGATATCGCCCTTGGCGTGCACGGTCAGGTCGAAGCTCGCGTGGCTGCCGAGCGCCGTGAGCATGTGGTCGAAGAACGGGACCCCGGTACTGATATCGGTTCTGCCCGAGCCGTCGAGGTCGATCTCGACGACGATGTCGGACTCCTTGGTCTTACGTTCGACCCTGGCGCGGCGGCTCATGAAGCTCCTTGTGCGGGGAAAGCGGATTCGGCGATCTCGGCGCTGACGTCGAGCAGGGCGTCGTTCTCCTCGGCCAGGCCGATGGTGGCGCGCAGGAAGCCGGGGATGCCGACGTCGCGGATCAGCACACCGGCGTCCAGGTAGCGATGCCAGACCGCGGGCGCGTCGGCGAACTCGCCGTAGAGCACAAAGTTGGCGTCACTGGGGATGACCCGGAAGCCCATCTCGGACAAGGCCTTCGACACCCGGTTGCGCTCGGCGATGAGCAGCGCCACGCTACCCAGCGTGTCGTCGGCGTGGCGCAGCGCGGCGCGCGCGGCGGCCTGGGTCAGCGAGGACAGGTGATACGGCAGCCGCACCAGCAGCAGGGCCTCGATGACGGCCGGGTCGGCGACCAGGTAGCCCAGCCGGCCGCCGGCGAAGGCGAACGCCTTGCTCATGGTGCGGGTGACGATCAGTTTGGCCGGGTACTCGGCGATCAGCCCGATGGCGCTGGGCTGGGAGGAGAACTCGCCGTAGGCCTCGTCGACGATCACCACACCGGGGGCCACCTCGAGCAGCTGGCGCAGTTCGTCGACGGTGATGCTCTGGCCCGACGGGTTGTTCGGGCTGGCCAGGAACACCACATCGGGCTGGTGTTCCTTGACGGCGGCGACCGCCACGGCGGTGTCCAGACCGAAGTCCTCGGACCTGGCCGCCTGCAGCCATTCGGTCTGGGTGCCGTCGGAGATGATCGGGTGCATCGAGTAGGACGGCACGAAGCCCATGGCGGTGCGGCCCGGCCCGCCGAACGCCTGCAGCAACTGCTGCAGGATCTCGTTGGAACCGTTTGCCGCCCAGACGTTCTCGGTGGCGACCGGGACACCGGTCTGGGCGCTCAGGTAGGCCGCCAGGTCGGCACGCAGGGTGACCGCGTCCCGGTCGGGATAGCGGTGCAGGTCCGACGCGGCGTCGCGCACCGACGCCGCGACGTCGTCGACGAGCGCCTGGCTC
The DNA here is from genome assembly GCF_000613185.1 of Mycolicibacterium cosmeticum. Taxonomy (NCBI): domain Bacteria; kingdom Bacillati; phylum Actinomycetota; class Actinomycetes; order Mycobacteriales; family Mycobacteriaceae; genus Mycobacterium; species Mycolicibacterium cosmeticum. Next base: position 370,024 of record NZ_CCBB010000002.1, on the reverse strand, counting down.
GGCGGGTGCGGGTTCTCGTTGGTGTTGAGCCGCACCGGCACCTGCAACTGCGGCGCACCGTAGGGACTCTTGCCGCGCAGGTTGTCCCGCAGCGGCAGGTCATCGAGGGATATCCGGGACACTAGCGTTCGAACCTCCGTCGTACCGCCTCGCCGTGCGCGGGCAGGTTTTCCGCCTGCGACAGCGTGATCACATGGCCTGACACGTCTTTGAGCGCGGCCTCGTCGTATTCGACGACGTGGATACCGCGCAGGAAGGTCTGCACCGACAGGCCGCTGGAGTGCCGCGCGCAGCCCGCGGTGGGCAGCACGTGATTGGAACCCGCGCAGTAGTCACCCAGACTGACCGGGGACCAGGCGCCGACGAAAATGGCTCCCGCCGAACGGATCCGGTCGGCCACCGCGGCGGCATCGTCGGTCTGGATCTCCAGATGCTCGGCGGCGTAGGCGTTCACCACCTTCACGCCAGCCTCGACATCGTCGACCAGGACGATGGCCGATTGGCTGCCGGTGAGCGCGGCGGTGACCCGTTCGCGGTGCACGGTGGTGCGAAGCTGCTCGGCGACCTGAACATCAGCCGCGTCGGCCAGCGCCGCGCTGTCGGTGACCAGCACGCTGGCGGCCATCTCGTCGTGCTCGGCCTGGCTGATCAGATCGGCGGCGATGTGCACGGGGTCGGCGGTGTGGTCGGCCAGGATGGCGATCTCGGTGGGCCCGGCCTCGGCGTCGATACCGACCTGCGAGCGGCAGATGCGCTTGGCGGCAGTCACGTAGATGTTGCCGGGTCCGGTGATCATGTCCACCGGGGGCAGTTCGCTTCCATCCAGGTCGGTGCCGCCGTACGCCAGCAGCGCGACCGCCTGCGCACCGCCGACGGCCCACACCTCGTCCACGCCCAGCAGCGCCGCGGCGGCCAGGATGGTCGGGTGCGGCCGGCCGCCGAACTCCTTCTGCGGCGGGCTGGCGATCACCAGCGAGTCCACCCCCGCGGTCTGCGCGGGCACCACGTTCATCACCACGCTGGACGGGTAGACGGCGTTGCCGCCGGGCACGTACAGGCCCACCCGCTCCACCGGAACCCAGCGTTCGGTGACCGTCGCCCCCGGCGCCAGCGTGGTGGTGGTGTCGGTGCGGCGCTGGTCGGCGTGCACCGCGCGGGTCCGTTCGATGGCCACCTCCAGGGCGGCGCGGACGTCGACGGGCAGTGCGGCCAGCGCCTCGGTCAGCGCGGCGACCGGCACCCGCACGGTGTCTGGGCGCACCCCGTCGAACCTCTCGCCGTACTCCAGGGCGGCCTGCGCACCGCGTTCGGCGACGTCGGCGACGACGGGACGCACCGTGGGCAGTACGGCGTCGACGTCGACACCACCGCGCGGCAGGACGCCGCGCAGCCGGGCCGCCGACAGCGTGGTGCCCCGCAGATCGATGCGGGCCATGACGGGTTGTGGTGCGCTCACCCGACTATTGTCCCAGAGCAGGCCAAATCGTATTCACGAGCCATGGGAGACGCCATGTCCGCTGCACAATCCAGGCACGAGCATCCGAACAATGCGCCGGGGGTCCCGATGATCTTCCCGCCGTGGCTGGAGAACTTCCAGATCAAGTACATCAACCCGGTGATCGCCCCGCTGGCCAAGCGGCTGCCGGGGTTCACCGTCGTCAAGCATCGCGGGCGCAAGTCGGGCACGCCGTACGAGACCACCGTCACCAGTTTCCGCAAGGGCAACACCCTGGCGATCGGGCTCATGCACGGCAAGACCAACTGGGTGAAGAACGTGCTGGCCGCCGGCGAGGCCGACGTGCACCTGTTCGGGGGCGACATCCACATCACCAACCCGCGGGTGCTGCCGGCGGGCACCGACGATCCGTCGCTGCCGCGGATGGCCCGCCTCGTCGCCCGCAGGTCCGGCGTCTTCGTCGCCGATATCGGGTGATATCGGTTTGACCGGGGCTGCCACACTGGTCGCATGACGTGGCAGGTGTGGCTGGCATTCCTCGGGGCCGCGATCGCGATCAGTGTGTCCCCCGGCGCGGGTGCGGTGCAGTCGATGGCGACCGGGATGACGCACGGCCTGCGCCGCGGCTACTGGAGCATCCTCGGCCTGGAGATCGGGCTGATGCTGCAGCTGGCCCTGGTGGCCGCCGGGCTCGGCGCGGTGGTCACCCGGTCGGTCATCGCGTTCACGGTGATCAAGTGGATCGGCGTCGGTTACCTGGCCTATCTGGCCGTCAAGCAATGGCGCACCGCCACCACCGATCTGCGCGAGACCGTCGGCAAGGTGGGCCACCACGGCGGCGGCCGGGCGGCCCTGGTCACCCGCGGCTTCCTGGTGAACGCGACCAACCCGAAGGGCCTGGTGTTCTTCCTGGCGGTGCTGCCGCAGTTCGTGGTGCCGACCGCACCGCTGCTGCCGCAGTACCTGGCGATCGGCGCGACGATGATCGTCGTCGACTGCGTGGTGATGGGGCTCTACACCGGCCTGGCCATGCGGTTGGTGGACTGGCTGCACACCCCGCGGCAGCAGACGATCCTGAACCGGGTGTTCTCCGGCCTGTTCGCCACCGCGGCCGTCGTGTTGTCGTTCGTGCGCAGGGGCGTGCCCGCCTGATAGTTGAGCGATCGTTCCGGTATCGCCGGTAGCATCGCTGCCATGCCCCGCCCCGACCGCAGCCGCGCCGCCCTGCTGGACACCGCGGCGCAACTGTTCCGCCGGCAGGGGTACGCGGCCACCGGCGTCAACCAGATCCTCGACGTCGCGCAGGTCAAGGCGGGCTCGCTGTACCACCACTTCCCCGACGGCAAGGCCGAACTGGCGGCCGCCGTCGTCGACACGGTCGGCGGCGGGATCGGCGCACTGCTGCGCCAACTGCTGGCGGCCGACGACCCCGCCGCCGACATCGTGGACCGCTGGGTGGACGTGATGGCGGCCAACCTGCGCGCCGACGAACGTGACGGCTGCCCCATCGAACCGATCGCCACCGAGTCGGTGACCGCCAGCCCGGTGGTGCGGGCCGCGTCCGCGCGGGCGTTCGGCGACTGGATCGGCGCGGTCGCCGACCGGTTGCGCGCCGACGGCTGGGAACCGGCACACGCGGACGAGACGGCGCGCGCGATCCTCTCGTTGATCGAGGGCGCCCTGCTGCTGTCCCGGGTGTCGGGCGAACCCAGCGCGCTGTTGGCGGTCAAGACCGCGGCACGTGCCCTGCTCGAGCGCGGTTAGGTGTCCAGCCCGATGTCGAGCACCCGCACCGAATGGGTCAGCGCGCCGACGGCGAGGTAATCCACGCCGGTGGCCGCGTAGCCGGCCGCCGACTCCAGCGAGAGCCCGCCGGAGGATTCCAATTGCGTTGCCGGCGAACGACTGTCGCGACGCTGCACGGCGATCTGGGTCTGCCACACCGGGAAGTTGTCCAGCAGGACCAGTTCCACGCCGGCCCCCAGCACGTCGTCGAGTTGCTCCAGCGAGTCGACCTCGACCTCGCACGGCAAACCCGGGGCGGCGGCACGCACCGCGTTCAGCGCGGCCAGCACCGAACCGGCCGCCGCGACATGGTTGTCCTTGATCAGGGCGGCATCGCCCAGGCCCATCCGGTGGTTCACACCGCCGCCGACGCGCACGGCGTACTTCTGCAGGGCGCGCAGCCCGGGCAGGGTCTTGCGGGTATCCCTGATCTTGGCGCGGGTGCCCTCCACGGCGTCCACCCAGTGGGCGGTGGCGGTGGCGATCCCGGACAGGTGGCACACCAGGTTCAGCATGGTGCGCTCGGCGGTGAGCAGGCCTTGCGCGGGAGCGCGGACCGTCAGCAGGGCCTGGCCGGCCGTCAGGCGGGCCCCGTCCTGCACCCTGTCGAGCACGGTGTATCCGTCGGGACCGAGCACCTCGTCGAGCACCAGCAAGGCGATGTCGACACCGGCGACCACCCCGGGTTCCCGGGTGGCCATCGACGCGGTGGTCACCGCGTCGGCGGGCACGGTGGCCGCGGTGGTGACGTCGGGCCCGTAGCGCAGGTCCTCGTCGAGGCCGCGGGCGATGACGGCGCGGGCCTCGTCGAGTTCGTCCGCCGACGGCTTCACCGGGCACCTCCCGACACGGCGGCGGGCGCCAGGACGGCCGGTGCCCCGGCCGCGTCGAGCCGCACGGTGATGCTCTTGGCCTGCGCCGCATCGGTGTTCGGGTGATCGGCGCGGTGGTGACAGCCACGCGACTCGGTGCGTTCGGCGGCGGCCACCGCCACCGCCCGGGCGGTCATGGTCAAAGCGGCGTCCTCGAAATCGGTGCGGTTGGTGACGACGCGGGTCCCCGCGCTGTTCAGCACGGCGCTCAAGTGCGCCAGCCCGTCGGCGTCGCGGACGACGGCGCCGTCCCGGCTCATCGCCCGCTGCAGCGCACCGCGGTCCAGCGTGGGCTCGGCGGCAACCTCCGGCACCCGGGCCAGGACCGGACCGGCGGCCAGGGCATGGGCGGCGGCGGCGCGCCCGGCCCGGCCACCGACGACGAGGCCTTCCAGCAGGCTGTTGGACGCCAGCCGGTTGGCACCGTGCATCCCGGTGCGGGCGACCTCGCCGGCGGCGAACAATCCCGGAAGTTCGGTACGGCCGTGCACATCGGTGGTGACGCCCCCACAGCTGTAATGCGCGCCGGGCACCACCGGGATGGGTTGGCGGGCCGGGTCGACCCCGGCCGCCAGGCAGGCCGCGGTGACCGTCGGAAACCGGTGCGCCACATCGGGTATCGCGGTGGCGTCGAGGTAGACGCACGGGTCGCCGGTCTCGCGCAGCCGCGCGTCGATGGCGGCGGCCACCACGTCCCGCGGCGCCAGGTCACCCATCGGGTGCACGCCCGCGGTCACCGAACGGCCCCGGCGGTCGAGCAGGACGGCCCCTTCGCCGCGGATCGCCTCGGTGATCAACGGGCGGCGCCCGCCGGCCGCACCGGTGTAGAGCATCGTCGGGTGGAACTGGACGAACTCCACGTCGGTGACGGTGCACCCGGCCCGCAGCGCCAGCGCCACCCCGTCGCCGGTCGACCCGTCCGGATTGGTGGTGGCGGCGTACAGGTGGCCCAGGCCGCCGGTGGCCAGGATGACCGCCGGAGCGTGCAGCACGCCCGGCCCGTCCGGGCTGTGCACCAGCACGCCGGTCACCTGGTCTGCGTCGCGGCAGATCTGCAGTGCCACGTGGTTGCGTCGGACGTCCAGATGGGTGGCGGCGTGGTCGAGCGCGCGCTGCACCTCGGCCCCGGTGGCGTCGCCACCGGCGTGGATGATGCGGCGCCGGGTGTGCCCACCCTCGCGGGTCAGCGACCAGTGGCCGGGGGCGGACTCGTCGAACCGGGCGCCGTCGGCCACCAGGTCGGCGACGGCCCGGTACCCGTCGGCGACGATGGAGCGCACCGCCTCGGCGTCGCAGAGCCCGCCGCCGGCGGCCACGGTGTCGGCGACGTGCGCCTCCACCGAGTCCTGGTCCGCGCGAAAGGCCTCGGGCAGCACCACGGCGATGCCGCCCTGGGCATAGAACGTCGCCGTTTCGGCAACCTTGCTCAGCACCACCACTTTTCGGCCGGCTCGCACGGCGGCCAGCGCGGCGACCAACCCGGCCACCCCGGTGCCGATGACGACGACGTCAGCGCGCTGCTGCCAGTGCGTGGCGCGGCCGCAGGCCGTCATTCCCCGCCGCCGGGTTGCCCGATCTCGATCATGCGTTGCACGCTCCTTCGACCGGCCGCCGCAACATCGGCGTCCACGTGCACCTCGTCGGCACCTTCGACCAGGCAACGCAGCAGCGCGGCCGGGGTGATCATCTTCATGTAGGTGCACGAGGCCCGGTCGTTGACCGCCAGGAAGTCGACTTCCGGTGCGGCGCGGCGCAATTGGTGCAGCATGCCGATCTCGGTGGCAACCAGCACCTGACGGGCCGCGGTCGCCCGCGCGGCGTCCAGCATGCCGCCGGTGGACAGGATCTTGACCCGGTCCTCGGGCACCGCACCCTCACCGGCCAGGTACAGCGCCGAGGTGGCGCAGCCGCATTCGGGGTGCACGAACAGCTCGGCGTCCGGGTGGCTGCGGGCCTGGGCGGCGAGCTCGTCACCGTTGATACCGGCGTGCACGTGGCATTCGCCGGCCCAGATGTGCAGGTTCTTGCGGCCGGTGACCCGGCGCACGTGGGCACCGAGGAACTGGTCGGGGCAGAACAGCACGGTGCGGTCCTCCGGAATGGAGGCGACCACCTCGACCGCGTTGGACGAGGTGCAGCAGATGTCGGTGAGCGCCTTCACCGCCGCGGTGGTGTTGACGTAGGAGACGACGACGGCGTCGGGGAACTCGGCCTTCCAGGCCCGTAGTTCGTCGGCGGTGATCGAGTCCGCCAGCGAGCAGCCGGCGCGCTGGTCCGGGATCAGCACCGTCTTCTCCGGTGACAGGATCTTGGCGGTCTCGGCCATGAAGTGCACGCCGCAGAACACGATGGTGTCCTCGGGCGCGGCCGCGGCGATGCGGGACAGCGCCAGCGAGTCCCCGACATGGTCGGCCACGTCCTGGATCTCGGGCAACTGATAGTTGTGCGCCAGCACCGTCGCATTGCGCAGGTCGGCGAGCCTGCGGATCTCCGCCGCCCACTGCGCGTCGGCGACGACGCCCCCGTAGCCGCCGGGACCGTCGACGATGCGCGACGCCAGCGCGCTGGCGCGCTCCGCGGTCGGTGCCCCAGTGTGATCCAGGACCGTCATGGCCGTCTCCTTAAATGAAGCTTGTCGAGCCAGGTTGGTGAAGCCAGGTTTTCGACTTACAATCGAAAACATGTCACATACTAGCACCGGGCACGAAGTGCTGGCCGTCGTGTTCCAGGTGCGCCAGCTGTCGACAAAGAAACCCCAGCTCAGCGTGCTGTTATGGGAGCGGGCGATGGAGCCCCAGCGCGGCGCGTGGTCGCTGCCGGGTGGCCGGCTGCGTCACGACGAGGACATGACCAGTTCAGTCCGTCGTCAACTGGCCGAGAAGGTCGACCTGCGTGAATTGGCCCACCTTGAGCAGCTCGCCGTGTTCTCCGACCCGGCCCGGGTGCCCGGGCCGCGCACCATCGCCTCGACCTTCCTGGGACTCGTCCCCTCCCCGGCCACCCCGGAACTGCCGCCGGACACCCGCTGGCATCCCGTCTCGGCGCTGCCCCCGATGGCCTTCGACCACGGGCCGATGGTCACCAACGCGCACGCCAGGCTGATCGCCAAACTGTCCTACACGAATATCGGATTCGCATTGGCACCAAAGGAATTCGCCCTGTCCACGCTGCGGGACATCTACAGCGCGGCACTCGGGCACCCGGTCGACGCCACCAACCTGCAGCGCGTACTGGAACGCCGGAACGTCATCACCAGGACCGGCACCACGGCCCGCTCCGGCCGAAGCGGCGGCCGTCCTGCGGCCCTCTACCGGTTCACCGAGGCCCGCTACCGGGTCACCGACGAATTCGCCGCCTTGCGCCCGCCCGGGTGAGTCGACTGGATTCTTAGACCACTCTTAAGTAAGAATGCCCGGATGGACCTGGGCAGTGCGGCCACCGCGACCGGCGCCGAATGGATCGGGTGCGTGCCGCACGAGGCACTCGACCGGGGCGCCCGCCCCCAGCTGCCCCATGACGACCCGTTCTACGACGCACCGACCGGATTCCAGCACGCCGAGCCGGGCACCGTGTTGCGCAGCCGCGATGTCGAGGTGGCGTTTCTCGGCCTGATCCCGCAGCAGGTGCGGGCCGTGCAGCTGCTGTACCGGACCACCGACATGAAGGGCAGGCCGGACGCCGCCGCCACCACCGTGTTGCTGCCGGCCGACCGGGACCTGGCCGGCTCGGCGCCACTGATCTCCTATCAGTGCGCCATCGACGCCATCACCTCCCGATGCTTCCCGTCCTATGCCCTGCGCCGTCGCGCCGTGGCCCCCGGCGCGGTACCTCAGTTCGAGCTTCTTCTCATCGCCGCCGCGATCGCCGAGGGCTGGGCGGTGTCGGTGCCCGATCACGAGGGCCGCGCCGGCAGTTGGGGCACCCCGTACGAGCCGGGCTACCGCATCCTCGACGGGTTGCGCGCGGCGCTCGGCTCCGAACGCCTCGACCTGTCACCCGACGCGCCGATCGGCCTGTGGGGCTACTCGGGCGGCGGGCTGGCCACCGCCTGGGCGGCCGAGATGAGCGGCAGCTACGCGCCCGAACTGAACATCGTCGGGGCCGTCCTCGGCTCGCCCGTCGGCGATCTGGGCCACACCTTCCGGCGGCTCAACGGCACCTTCGCCTCGGCACTGCCGGCCCTGGTGGTCGCCGCGCTGGCCGACGTCTATCCCGGGCTGCGCCGCATCATCGACGAGCACGCCAACGCCGACGGGCATGAACTGCTCGAGCGGCTGCACCACATGACCACCGTGGAGGCCGTGCTGCGGCTGATGCGCACCGACATGGGCGACATGCTGGACCAGCCGCTGGAACAGATCCTGGCCACCCCGGAGGTGCGGCACGTCTTCGACGAGATCAAGCTCGGCGCCGCCGTGCCCAGCCCGCCGGTGCTGATCATCCAGGCCGTGCACGACGAGATCATCTCGGTCGGCGGCATCGACGAACTGGCCGACACCTACGCCTCGGGCGGGGCCAGCGTCACCTATCACCGGGACATGCTCAGCGAACACCTGCTGCTCCATCCGATGTCGGCCCCGATGGCGCTGCGGTGGCTTGCCGATCGATTCGCCGGCCGACCGCTCGATGCCAACATCCGCCGCACCAAGTGGCCCACACTGCTGAACCCGTCGACCTACCGAGGCATGGCAAGGCTGGCGGTCATCACCGCGAAAGTGCTGACCGGACAACGTATTCGACATCTTCCCCTGTCGGTTTTCGACCGCTGACACCCGGCGCCCGGCGCCGACCCACGCTGTGAATTCCTCTCAGCAACCGCCTGCGAAATACCTGCGAAATTGCTGTGCGACCGGCACTATGTCGAAGGCATCCGCCGGACGACGGTGGTCGAGCAAACAGGGAGTCAACCGATGACAGGCAGACTGACGGGAATCACCGCGAAGACGGCCGCGACCGCCGCGGCCGGCGCCATGGCCCTGGCGGGCACCGCGGCGATCGCGGTGCAGCAGGCCGAGCCGGCACCGGCCCCACGTGCCGCCCAGTCGATCTCCGCGCCGGCCTCCCTCGCCCGGCTGGCCACCCCGACCACACTGCTGGCGGCCGTCACCCAGACCTATGCGGCCGAGCCGAGCGCGATCCCGCCGATCAGCCTGCCGGTCGGCAACGACACCACGCTGGTCTTGATCCCGCTGGCCGTGCCGGGCTCGTCCCAGCACCGGACCGCCCTGTCAGCGCCGGACACCGGTAACCCCCTGACCACCCGGCGCTCGGCGCCGGCCACGGCCACGGCCACGGCCACCGGTGACGCACCTACCGGTGTCGCGCCCGCCGGCGCGGCCACGCTGGCCACCACCGTCAGCCTCGCCGACCTGCCGGGCGCGATCGCCGGGGTGCTGGGTGATATCGGCGGCAACATCCCGATCGTCGCGGTGTTCGTCCGCAACGGCACCGCCGCCAACCCGGACGCCGGCCTGCTGATCGGCAACGGCTACAACGTGACCGCCGAGGGCGTCAACGGCGGGCGCGGCGGTCTGCTGCTGGGCAACGGCGGTAGCGGTGGGCTGTACGGCAACGGCGGCGCGAGCGGGCTGATCGGCAACGGTGGCGCCGGCGGCGCCGGTGGCGGTGACGGCGGCGCGGCCGGGCTGTTGATCGGCAACGGTGGCCGCGGTGGCGACGGTGCCGGGCTGAATCCGGATGGCGGCAACGGCGGGCGCGGTGGCTTCCTGGGCGACGGCGGTCGCGGCGGCGACGGTGACAACACGGTCGGCCTGGAGAACGCCGGCCATGGCGGCAACGGCGGGGCCGGTGGTTTGATCGCGGGCAACGGCGGCCGCGGCGGCGACGGCGCGGACGCCACCGGTCTCAATGCGGTCGGCGGGAACGGCGGAAACGGCGGCACGGCAGGAACTCTCGGCGCCGGTGGCAGCGGCGGCACCGGCGGTGACGCGCAGGGTGTCAGCGGGGTCGGCGGCAGCACCGCCACCGGCGGGCGCGGCGGTGACGGCGCCCAGTCGTTGTACGCACCGGGTAACGGTGGCCGTGGCGGTGACGCCTACACGCCGGAGTCGGACTCGGCGGACGACACCGCCACCGGCGGTGCCGGCGGGCGCGGCGGCGTGGTCGAGATCGGCGTGGGCGGCACCGGCGGCGCCGGGGGCAACGGCTACGCCGGCGCGGGCCAAGGGACCGGCGGGACCGGCGGCACCGGTGGTGACAACGCCATCGCCGGAAACGGCGGGCGCGGCGGCGCCGGCGGCGCGGGCACGTCGGGCACCGGCACGGGCACCGGCGGGACCGGTGGCGGCGGCGGGACCAGCGGCATTGTCGGCGGCGGGGGCCGCGGCGGGGACGGCGGCACCGGCACCCACACGTCGTCCGGCGGCACCTCGGCAGGCGGCCAGGGCGGTACGGGCGGCAACGGCCGCGGCGTCCTCACCCCCGGCGGCCGCGGCGGCAATGGCGGTAACGGTATCTCCGACACGGGTTCGGCCACCGGGGCCGGCGGGTCCGGCGGCCGCGGCGGCAACGGCAACCTCGGTGGGTCCGGTGGCCGCGGCGGCAACGGCGGTTCCGCCGACGGCAGCGGCGGCCAGGGCGGCAGCCCGGGCGGCGGCAGCGGCAGCCCCGGCGGTTCGACGGTCTAGCGGCCGCGCGCAGGCGGCCCGGTCACGGTTGGCCGGGCTGCACCTGCGCCAGTGTCGGCAGGTTCCAGACCGCCCCCTGCTCGCGGTCGAAGCTCATCGGCTTGTACCGCAGCAGGCCGCTGCCCGGGTAGGGGGTGTACTCGCCGAACCACACCTCACCGTCCACGGCGTACAGGTCGACCCGGATGAAATCCCAGTCGGCCCCGAGGGTGCTGGCGATGTGCATCATCTTGTCCAGCTCTGCGGGGCGCTCCTCGTCGGCGACGGGCTGGATACGCCACCGCACCGGCAGCCGGCGCCAGTCCGCGTCCAGGAAGGTGGCGGTCTGCACGCCGGCGAACCGGCCGCGGTTCACCTGGATCAGCTCGATGCGTCCCTCGAAGACGAAGAATTTGTAGTCGACGGGCGGCTGGCCGTCCGGGGTGAGGATCTTCTCCTCCAGCAGCAGCCGCGGCCGGGCCTGGCTGTAACCCCATTCGCCGAGTTCCAGCGGAGTCTCGTCGAACCAGTGCTCGGTCCGCTCCAGCAGGGCCGCCAGATCGGTGTGCGGGTCCGGTCCGAACACCGCATGCCCGCTGCTGTGGTTGGGCTTGAGCACCCACGGCGGCAGCTCGCCGAGCTCGGGGGCATCACGCAGATCGGTACCCGACCAGTAGGTGGCCGGGATGCGCAGGTCGGCACCCGGGTAGGCGTCGCGCGCCATCTCCTTCATCCACATCTTGTCGCAGGCCTTGACGATCCGGTCGCGCCGGTCGTTGAACAGCCGCCAGTTCACCTTCTCGTTGAAGGTTTTGGGGTCGGTGAAGTTGCCCGGCCTGCGGATCATCATGAGATACAGAGCATGGCGCAGCAGCGGTAGCGGTAACGCCGCGATCATCCGGCGGCGCGGGGACCGCAGCCACGTCGGGGTCTCCTTGTAGGTCAGCAACGGCATCGGATCACGCCTGGCTGGTGAGATAACCGCCGCGCCGGAAGAATTTGTCCCCGCTGTGTTCGGCGCCGTCGGCGGAGCGCACCTTGGTCACCACCAGGCCTCGGTTGCCGCCCAGGTACGCCTGCGGGCCGCACACCACGGCACCGCCGTCCTCCTGCACGATCACCCGGCCCGCCGTTCCGCCGTAACGGATCTCGGACACCTTGGCTTCCAGAATCTCGATCCGCTCACCGCGGTAGAACGTGAACGGGCGCGGATAGGGCTCGGACAGCGCGCGCACCAACCGCTCGAGCGCCTCGGCCGGCCAGTTCCAGTCGACCAGGCTGTCGCGCTCGGAGCGCTTGTGGAAGTAGGTGCGCTCGGCCTTGTTCTGCGGCCGCCATTGCGCGGTCCCGGATTCCAGCGCGCCGAGCGCTTCCTTCAGGGCGCCTGGGATCAACGCGATACCGCGCTCGACGAGTTCGGTTCCGGTGTCGGTGGGACCGATCGGCAGGGCGTGCTGCACCAGGATGTCCCCCGTGTCGAGGTCCTTGTCCATCCGGTGGATCGTCAGCCCGATCTGTGACTCGCCACTGATCAGGGCCCACAGCACCGGCGAGAAACCGGTGCCCTTCGGCAGCAGGGAGTCGTGCAGGTTGAGCGTCCCGTGTGGCGGCAGCTCGTACAGTTCCGGCGGCATCCAGGTGTACCAGCTGTTGACCACGATCACATCGGGCTCGGCCCGCTTGACCAGGTCGATGGTCTCGTTGTCGACGCGCTCGGTGAGGTGCACCGGGATGCCGAGTTCGTGCGCGAGTTCCTCGACCGAATCGGAGAAGATGCCCTTGTAGGCGTCGTCGCTGGCCGGGTGGGTGACGGCGAGCGCAACCTCGTGCCCGAGATCGACCAACGCCTGGAGCGTCTGCACGCCCCACGTCTGGAAACCGAACGACACGATGCGCATGACCAAACCCTCACTCAGATACTTTTTCGTGGCTGCAATTTGCTGACATTCAGCTGTGAGCCTGTTGAATGTATCTGCGGCGGCGCGCTTTGTGGGGGCTACGTTTGCGGGATCCGCGGCCCGGCGGGATATTCCACCGGCGGCCAGGCACCGAGGTCGTCACGCGGGGTGGACAGCGCGGTGAAGGTGTAGACCAGTGCGGCCACCGCGGCGGGCAGCACGATGGTCGCGGCGATCTGGAACGCGCCGTGGCCGAAGAACACCGCGGGCGCCTCGGTCACGTAGTGGATGCGGTGCTCCGGGGTGACCGGTGCCGCGCCGATATCGACGACGCCGTAGCGCCAGCGCACCAGCACCGCCCCGATGCCGGCGGCGGCGCCGGCGGCGCCGGCGGCACCCAGGGTCAGCGCGGCCAGCAGCACGGGCCCCCGATGCGCGCGCCACTGCCACACCAGCACCGCAGCCACCACCGCCAGGCCGGAGAGCATGCCGACCAGGAGGAACTCGCCGAGGAAGAAGTTGTCGGACTCGTTACCCAGGTAGGCCGTGGTCCTGTTGCCGCTCTTGGTCAGCGCGATCACGCCGTGGATCGGCGGCGCCAGCCAGGCCCACAGCGCACCGATCAGCAGACCGCTGCACGCCACCCCGACAAAGACGCGCAGCGCTGCGGACAGTCGCGAAACCTTGGGGGTACCAACGATATCCGCCTGCAGAACGGTCATCGCCTGGTGTCCAGATCCTTGGAATCGACCTGTCCGTGGCGCGAGCATTTGGCCCACCAGCCGTCGGGTCGGACCTGCACGATCATCCGGCGGCCACAGTCGGCGCAGAACCGGGGCGGCTCCAGACCGAGCTGGGCGGCGGTCGGCACGGTGCTGCCGGCCGGGCCCCCGGTGTAGACGTTGTACACCCCGGCCCCGACGGGCGCGGGCAACACCGGAACTTCGTCTGTCATCACCACCCGTTTCTACAGGGTGGCGTTGAGGGCCTTGATCGGCATCTGCAGATCGTCGAGCAGTTCGAGGTCGGACTCGGCGGGTCGGCCCAGCGTCGTCAGGTAATTACCGACGATGACGGCGTTGATGCCACCGAGGATGCCCTGCTTGGCGCCGAGGTCGCCGAGGGTGATCTCGCGGCCGCCGGCGAACCGCAGCATGGTGCGTGGCAGGGCCAGCCGGAAGGCGGCGACCGCCCGCAGGGCGTCGGCGGCCGGCAGCACTTCGAGGTCGCCGAACGGGGTGCCCGGGCGCGGGTTGAGGAAGTTCAGCGGTACCTCGTGCGGGTTCAGCTCGGCCAGGTTGGCGGCGAACTCGGCGCGCTGTTCCAGCGTCTCGCCCATGCCGAGGATGCCACCGCAGCAGACCTCCATGCCGGCCTCGCGCACCATCTCCAGCGTGCTCCAGCGCTCCTCCCAGGAGTGCGTGGTGACGACGTTCGGGAAGTACGACTGGGCGGTTTCCAGGTTGTGGTTGTAGCGGTGCACACCCATCTCTTTGAGGCGGTCCACCTGCTCCTGGTTGAGCATGCCCAGCGAGCAGGCGATCTGGATGTCGACCTCGTTACGGATCGCTTCGATACCCGCGGCCACCTGGGCCAGCAACCGCTCGTCGGGGCCGCGCACCGCCGCGACGATGCAGAACTCGGTGGCGCCGGTCTTCGCGGTCTGCTTGGCCGCCTCGACCAGGCTCGGGATGTCCAGCCACGCGCTGCGCACCGGCGAGGCGAAAAGGCCGGACTGCGAACAGAAGTGGCAGTCCTCGGGGCAGCCGCCGGTCTTGAGGCTGATGATGCCCTCGACCTCGACCTCGGGTCCGCACCACTTCATCCGGACCTCGTGGGCCAGGGCCAGCAGCTCGTCGAGCTGGTCGTCGGGCAGCTGCAGCACCTGCAGGGTCTGGTCCTGATCGAGACCGACGCCGCGTTCGAGTACCTGCTCACGTGCCTGAACCAGAATGTCGCTCACCGGTACATCTCCCTAACAGTCCGACAACCCCTACCTGACTTGAACACCGTTCAGGTTAGAGTAACGGTGTGCAGCTGCACAAACGTGACGTAGTCGATGCCGCGACGGCGATCCTGGACAACTTCGGGATGGCCGACCTCACCATGCGCCGGCTGGCGCGCGAACTCACCGTCAGCCCGGGCGCCCTGTACTGGCACTTCGCCAACAAACAGGAACTCCTGGGTGCGGTGGCCGATCGGATCCTGGAACCCGCGCTGGACCGGTCCGCCGCGACCGGCTGGCGTGAGCAGATCACCGGCGGATGCCACCGGCTGCGCGACGCGCTGCTCTCGCACACCGACGGCGCCGAACTGGTGTCGGCCAGTTTCGCCGCCGGGCAATCGGCCGCCATGACCGAGATCGTCACCCGGCTTGCCGCTGCCGCCGATGCCGCGGGCGTCGCCGCCGCCGACACCGAACTGGCCGCCCGCACCGTCGTCTACTACGTGCTCGGCTTCACCGCCGACGAGCAATCCCGGCTGCAGTGGGACGCCGCGGGCGCCACCCTGCCCGACGGCCAGTCCGTTCTGACCGCCGAACCGTCCCGCCGGTTCGCGTTCGGTCTCACCATCGTCATCGACGGCCTTGCCGCGCAAGGTGATTCGGCACTATCCCATGCCGTTGGCGACGACATCGCGCAACGCCGCCCGGGCTGACGGCTCCCCCGTCACCGCCACCGACCCGCCGCGCGTCCACGCCCACAGCGCGAGATCACGCACGGGCGCGGTGATCGTCACCGTCGGCCGGCCACCCGATGCCCGCACGGCCCGCGGCGCGCTGCGGCCCGACGGCGCACTCCACCGCCCGACCTCGACCAACCAGTGCGCGTCGGCATCGGAGGCGACGAACTCCGCGACGGCCGACGGTTCATAGCTCGCGCCGTCGGGCAGCCAGCCCCACATCACGTCGACGGCGTGGTCGACGGCTCCGGCAGCGACGTCCGCGGCGATGGACCCGACCGGCAGACCCGCGGTCAGTTCGGCGTCGACACGGTGCATGGTCGCCTCGTAGGTCTGCATCCGGCGGGTGAAGCCGACGGTCTGGTCCGGCTTCCACCACGACCACCGCGGTTCGGCGTCGTCGAGGCGGTCGAGCTGCGCCAGCAATGCCTCGGTGCTCTGTTCGCGCAGCGCGAGCAGCTCGCCGACATCGGTCGGCCGCGGCGGTTTGGCCGCCTCGACGGCGCCGATATCGGCATCGGCCCTGGCACCACCCGCCAGCACCTGCGCCCAGAACCAGTGCACCTCGGTGAGATGCCACAGCAGGTCCAGCGCATTCCAGTCCGGGCAGGTCGGGCAGGTCGCCTCGGGTGCCGTGGCGGCCAGCACCTCGGCCAGTCGCCGGGATTCGGCGCGGATGATCGCTGCGCGGTCCATGCTCCAAGCATGGCAGAGGGCCTTGACTTTCCCGGCCGGAAAGTGAAGCCTTCTTTCCACACCGGAAAGTGGGGAGGCGCCGTGGACGACATCACGCCCGAGGGGGCCCGCAACGCACTGGAGACCGCCGACCACGCGCGGCGCCGAGTGGCCGCCGAGATCGGCCTGCCGCGCGGCTATTGGTGGGCGATGGCCGTCGCGTGGGTGACACTCGGTGTGCTCGGCGACCTCGGCCCGCGCTGGCTGGCCACCATCGCGACGATCGCGTTCGCCCTCGGGCACAGCACGGTGGCCTCGCGGCTGCTCAGTGGCCGGCACCGGTCGGACCGGGTGCAGGTCAGCGCCGCCACCGCGGGCCCGCGGGTGCCACTGGTGGTGATCGGGATCCTGCTGAGCCTGGTCGCCCTGACCGTCGCGGCCGGTTTCGCGCTGCACGCCGACGGTGTCCGGCATGCCGGAACATGGGCCGCGATCCTGGCCGCGGCGGTGGTCGGGTTCGGCGGGCCGGAGATCCTGCGGGTGACCCGCCGGTGGGCGCATGCCTGACGCCGCGCGTTTCGACGACCTGATCCACCCCAGCACCCGGCTGACCTTGGTGGCCACCCTGGACGCCGCCGACTGGGCCGAATTCGGTTATCTGAAGGACCATCTCGGGTTGTCCGACTCGGCGCTGTCCAAACAACTGGCCGTCCTGGAGGACGCCGGCTACCTGCACACCGAACGCCGGCTCGAGGGCAGCAGGCACAAGCTGCGGGCCCGGCTCACCGACGCCGGGCGCGACGCCTATCGCGGTCACATCGCCGCGCTGAACGCCATCGTGTCCGGGCGCCTGCGGGAACCGCTCAGCTGAGCGCGTATTCGGTCTTGGTGTCGCCGTCCCAGCGCCGCAGCCGCACGAACGTCGCGTCCAGATCATCGCCCGCCAGCGGCAGCGCCCGTTCCAGTTGCGCAGCGTGCAACCTGCGGGCCAAGGTGACGTGTGGGGTCCAGCTGCCGGGGCAGGCATGCGGGAAAGGGCCAGTAGTCATGTGCGGCAAACATATTCGATGGATACGTGCCTGCAGTTCGAGCAACTCCGCTGACGGCACGACCAGACGCGCCAGCACGAACGGCTCATGTCCGAACACGACAGGGGCGCCGATCCGGCACGGCAGCGGCAGCATCGTCGCCGCTACCGCGGTCAGTTCGGCGTCCACGGCAGCGGAGATGGCCGCCGCCACCGCCACCGTGACGTGCGGACGGTTGCTCGGCCCGCGGTGGGCAGCCTGGCTGCGGATACCCACGTCGGTGAGCGCATCCCAGCGGTCACGGATCGTCCGGTCGGTGTCGGCGTCCAGGAGCAGTTCCACCGAGTGGGCCATGGCTACCGCAGGCTCGTGATCCAGCCCGGGTCGAAAGCGGCGGCGCTGATCGCGGCGAAATCGCCGGCACGCGCGGCTCCGGCCGGCAACACGGCACGCACGGGCGCCAGCCGAGCCAGCGCCTCCCGGTTGCCCTGTTCGGCCACCCCGGGATCGGCCGGCCAGCTCCCGATGACCAGTCCAGCACACGGAATGCCATGAGCGGCAAGAGATTCCAGCGTCAGCGCGGTGTGGTTCAAGGTGCCCAGCCCGGGTGCGACGACCAGCAGCACCGGAGCATCGAGGTCGACGGCGAGATCGCGCAGCGTCACCCCGGCCGACCCCAGCTCGACCAGCAACCCGCCGGCCCCCTCGACCAGGGTCAGCCGGCCCGGGGCATCGACCGCCCGCACCGACGCGACCAGCTCGGCCCTGGTGGGCAACGGCAGGCCCGCTCGCGTCGCCGCGGCCACCGGCGCCAACGGCTCGGGATAACGCCAGCCGCCGTGCAGGGCGGTGACACCGGCCAGCCGGCCGACCTCCCCCAGGTCGTCGTCGCCGTTGGCGGTCCCTGTCTGCACCGGCTTGCACACCGCCACGTCCAGCCCGGCCTGCCGGGCCGCACCGGCCAGCGCCGCGGTGGTCACCGTCTTGCCGACACCGGTGTCGGTGCCGGTCACCAACAGCACGCTCATCGCGACCTCATCGAGCCGACGCCAGCACGTCGGTCAGCACCTCGCGGGCCAACTGCATCTCGTCGGCGGACAGCGACGCCCGCGCGGTCAGCCGCAGCCGGGAGGTGCCGGCGGGCACGCTCGGCGGCCGGAAACAGCCGACCCGCACGCCACGGTCCAGGCAGGCCGCCGCGGCGGCGACGGCCACCTCGGGCTCGCCGAGGATCACCGACACCACCGCCGAGGTGGGGTCGTCGGGCACATCGCACATCCGGGCCAGTTCGGTCGCGCGGGCCAGCACCGCGGCCGCCCGCTGCGGCTCGGCGATCAGCACGCGCAGTGCGGCCAGGGCCGCTCCGACGGCGGCCGGCGCCAACCCGGTGTCGAAGATGAACGGGCGGGCGGCGTCGATCAGGTGCGCCCGCACCGCCTCCGGGCCGAGCACCACCCCGCCCTGCGAGCCGAGCGCCTTGGACAGCGTCGTCGTCATCACCACGTCGGGAGCACCGGCCAGCCCGGTCTCGAACAGCAGACCCTGGCCACCGGTGCCGCGCACCCCGATCCCGTGCGCCTCGTCGACGAACAGCAACGCGCCGTGCCTGCGGCACACCTCGTGCAACTCGCGCAGCGGGGCCAGCACACCGTCGGCGGAGAAGACCGACTCGGTGACCACCACCGCCCGCTGCTCGGTCCGCTCGGCCAGCGCCGCTTCGACGGCGGCCACGTCCCGGTGCGGGGCGATGGTGACCCGGGCCCGGGACAGCCGGCACGCGTCCACCAGCGACGCGTGGGACAACGCGTCGGACACGATCAGCGACCCCGGCCCCGACAGGGCGACCAGGGCACCGAGATTGGCGGTGTAGCCCGACGAGAACACCAGTGCCGATTCGGCGCCGGTGAAGCGGGCCAGTTCGGTCTCGAACTCCTCGTGCAGCTCGGTGTTGCCGGTGACCAGGCGGGAGCCACCCGCGCCAGCCCCCCAGGTGCGCAACGCCTGCACCCCGCCGTCGAGCACGGCGGGATGCTGGGACAACCCGAGGTAGTCGTTGGAGGCCAGGTCCAGTTCGGCGCCGACCGGCGGGCGAACCCGCAGCGCGCGGCGCAGCCCGGCGGAGCGGCGCTGCTGCTCGACCTCGGCGAGCCAGGCCAGCGGCGAAAGACCGGTGCGGGTCACGGTGCGACCACCTCCTGAACGGTGTTCAATTCCCGCTCAGACTAGCGCACGCGCCACCGCCACCATCGCCGCACCGATCTGCGCGACCTCGTCCGGGGTGCAGATGAACGGCGGCATCGCGTAGACCAGCCGGCCGAACGGCCGCAGCCATACCCCGCACCGCAACGCCGCCTCGGTGGCCACCGCCATGTCCACCGGCTCGGCCATCTCGATCACCCCGATCGCCCCCAGCACCCGGACGTCGGCCACCCCCGACAGTTCCCGCGCCGGTTCCAGCCCGGCGCGCAGACCGGCCTCGATCGCGCGGACCTGCGCGGGCCAGTCACTGCTGCGCAGCAGCTCCACCGAGGCCACCGACACCGCGCACGCCAGCGCGTTGGCCATGAACGTCGGGCCGTGCATCAACGTCCCCGGCTCGCCGGTGCTGATGGTGTGTGCCACCTCCGCCGTGCACAACGTGGCGGCCAGGGTGACGTATCCGCCGGTGAGGGCCTTACCCACGCACATGATGTCCGGGCTGACCCCGGCGTGATCGGCGGCGAACAGCGCGCCGGTGCGCCCGAAACCGGTCGCGATCTCGTCGAAGATGAGCAGCACGCCGTGCCGGTCACAGGCGGCGCGCAGATCGGCCAGATACCGGGGATCGTGGAAACGCATGCCGCCGGCGCCCTGCACCACGGGTTCGACGATGACGGCGGCCAGCTCGCCGGCATGCTCGGCCAGCTGAGCCTCGAACGCCGCGCTGTAGCCCGGGTCGTAGTCCGACGGCACCTGCGGGGCGAACACCTGCGGGGTCAGCACATCGGTCCACAGCTCGTGCATGCCGCCGTCGGGGTCACACACGCTCATCGGGGTGAACGTGTCACCGTGATAGCCACCCCGCCAGGTCATCAGCCGGTGCTTGGCCGGCCGGCCGCGGCTGCGCCAGTACTGCAGGGCCATCTTGGCCGCCACCTCGACGGCCACCGAGCCCGAATCGCTGAAGAACACCGTCTCCAACCCGGCCGGGGTGATCTCGACCAGCAGCTGCGCCAGCCGGGCGGCGGGCTCGTGGGTGAGCCCGCCGAACATGACGTGGTTCATGGTGGCCAGCTGCGCGGTGATGGCCGCGTCGAGCGCCGGGTGACCGTGCCCGTGCACCGCCGTCCACCACGAGCTCATCGCGTCCAGCGCCTGGATCCGGGCGCCGTCGTGCACCAGCGTCAGCCAGGCGCCCTTGGCACCGACTGCGACCACGGGCGGCAGCGCCTCGGCGCCGATGGTGCTGTAGGGGTGCCAGACATGCGCGGCGTCGATGGCGCTGATCTCGTCGGGTGTCAACGCGGGCATGGGATCCGACACTATCGCTTTGCTCACAGACGACGCGGCGGCGCCCGTGACCTGAGGTATCCAGGGTTCTTGGGTAGATTGAGTCACCGACCATGAAGACCCCAACCACCAGCCGGACCGCCTCCGGTGCCGCCGACCGCGCCGAAATGGGTACCCGCACATCGGGTTTCTACCGGCACGACCTGGATGGGTTGCGCGGGGTGGCGATCGCTCTGGTGGCGGTGTTCCACGTCTGGTTCGGGCGGGTTTCCGGTGGTGTCGACGTGTTCCTCGCCCTGTCCGGATTCTTCTTCGGCGGCCGGCTGCTGCGCATGGCGCTGCGGCCCGGCGCGGCGCTGCGGCCGGTGCCCGAGGTCGTCCGGCTGGTGCGGCGGCTGCTGCCCGCACTGGTGGTGGTGCTGGCCGCCGCCGCGGTGCTGACCATCCTGGTGCAGCCGGAAACCCGCTGGGAGACGTTTGCTGACCAGAGCCTGGCAAGCCTGGGCTACTTCCAGAACTGGGAGTTGGCCGACACCGCCGCCAACTACCTCCGCGCCGGTGAGGCCGTCAGCCCGCTGCAGCACATCTGGTCGATGTCGGTGCAGGGCCAGTTCTACATCGCGTTCCTGGCGCTGGTGTTCGGGTTCGCTTATCTGTTGCGCAACCGGCTGGGGCGGCACCTGCGGGCCGCGTTCATCGTCCTCATCGCGGCGTTGGCCGTCGCCTCCTTCGTGTACGCGATCATCGCGCACAACACCGATCAGGCCACCGCGTATTACAACAGCTTCGCCCGCGGCTGGGAGCTGCTCGCCGGCGTCCTGGCCGGTGCCCTGGTGCCGCGGGTGCACTGGCCCAGTTGGCTGCGCACG
The DNA here is from genome assembly GCF_000613185.1 of Mycolicibacterium cosmeticum. Taxonomy (NCBI): domain Bacteria; kingdom Bacillati; phylum Actinomycetota; class Actinomycetes; order Mycobacteriales; family Mycobacteriaceae; genus Mycobacterium; species Mycolicibacterium cosmeticum. Next base: position 348,644 of record NZ_CCBB010000002.1, on the reverse strand, counting down.
ATGATCGCCACCGTGGCGCTGGTCGCGATCGTCGGTTGCGGTGCCGTCATCGACGGGGTGCGGGAGTTCCCCGGCCCGTGGGCGCTGGTGCCCGTCGGTGCCACCGTGCTGTTCATCCTGTCGGCGGCCAACCGCGGTGACGCGCCGCTGCCCGCACCCAACCGGCTGCTGGCCACCAAGCCGTTCGTGTCGCTGGGGTCGATGGCGTACGCGCTGTATCTGTGGCACTGGCCACTGCTGATCTTCTGGCTGGCCTACAGCGGCGGCGCGCACGCCGGCCTGGTGGACGGTTCCGTCGTGCTGCTGGTGTCCGGGGTGCTGGCCTGGCTGACCACCCGGTATGTGGAGACGCCGCTGCGCTACCGGGCGCCGGTGGCCCGCACCGCCCCGGTCGTGCCGTGGCGCGCCCGGCTGCGCCGCCCGACGATCGCGCTCGGCTCGGTGGTCACCCTGCTGGGGGTGGCGCTGACGGCGACGTCGTTCACCTGGCGGGAACACGTCACCGTGCAGCGGGCCAGCGGCAAGGAACTGTCCGGGCTCTCGGCCCGCGACTACCCGGGCGCGCGGGCGCTGCTCAACCATGCCAAGGTGCCCAAACTGCCGATGCGGCCCACCGTGCTGGAGGCCAAGAACGACCTGCCGGAAACCACCGACGACGGCTGTATCGCCGACTTCGACAGCGTCGACATCCTCAACTGCACCTACGGCGACAAGGACGCCACCCGGACCGTCGCGTTGGCCGGCGGCTCACACGCCGAACACTGGATCACCGCGCTGGACCTGCTCGGCCGGCTGCACCACTTCAAGATCGTCACCTACCTGAAGATGGGTTGCCCGCTGACCACCGAGGAGAACCCCCTCGTCATGGGCGACAACCGGCCCTACCCCAACTGCCGGGAGTGGAACCAGAAGGTGATGCCCAAACTGCTCGCCGACCATCCCGACTACGTGTTCACCACCTCGACCCGGCCGTGGAACATCAAGGACGGTGACGTGATGCCCGGCTTCTACATCGGCATCTGGCAGCAGTTCGCCGACGCCGGGATCGACGTGCTGGCGATGCGGGACACCCCGTGGCTGGTGCGCAACGGCAAACCGTACTTCGCCGCCGACTGCCTGGCCGACGGTGGGGACGCCATCTCCTGCGGCATGAAGCGCTCTGCGGTACTGTCCGACCACAACCCCACCCTGGATTTCGTAGGAAGGTTTCCCAACCTCAAGCCACTCGACATGAGCGACGCCGTGTGCCGGCCCGACGTGTGTCGAGTTGTGGAGGGAAATGTGTTGATGTATCACGATTCTCACCATCTATCGACCACCTACATGCGCACCATGACGAACGAGTTGGGACGCCAGATGGCGGCCGCGACGGGGTGGTGGTGACATGGTGAACGCGGTGTGGCCGGGAACCGCCTACCCGCTCGGGGCGACCTATGACGGTGCGGGCACCAACTTCTCGCTGTTCTCCGAGGTGGCCGACAAGGTCGACCTGTGTCTGATCGCCAAGGACGGCACCGAGGAACGCATCCCGCTCGAGGAGGTCGACGGGTATGTGTGGCACGCGTACCTGCCCACCGTCAGCCCGGGCCAGCGCTACGGTTTCCGGGTGCACGGGCCGTGGGACCCGGCCGCCGGGCACCGCTGCGATCCGAGCAAACTGCTGCTGGACCCCTACGGCAAGTCGTTCCACGGTGACTTCGACTTCAGCCAGGCACTGTTCTCCTACGACCTGAGCGCCGAGGACCCGGGGGTTCCCGGCCCGCTGCCCGGCGTGGACTCGCTGGGCCACACCATGACCAGCGTGGTGATCAACCCGTTCTTCAACTGGGGGTCCGATCGCGCACCCAAGACGCCCTATCACGAGACGGTCATCTACGAGGCCCACGTCAAGGGCATGACGCAGCGGCATCCCGGCGTTCCCGAGGAGCAGCGCGGCACCTACGCCGGGCTGGCGCATCCGGCGATCATCGACCACCTCAAATCGCTGAACGTCACCGCCATCGAACTGATGCCGGTGCACCAGTTCCTGCACGATCACCGGCTGCTCGACCTCGGACTGCGAAACTACTGGGGCTACAACACTTTCGGCTTCCTGGCACCGCACTACCAGTATGCGGCCAACCAGCATGCCGGCGGCGCCGTCGCGGAGTTCAAGGCCATGGTGCGCTCCTTCCACGAGGCAGGGATCGAGGTCATCCTCGATGTGGTCTACAACCACACCGCCGAGGGCAATCATCTCGGGCCCACCATCAACTTCCGCGGTATCGACAACGCCGCCTACTACCGGCTGCTCGACGGTCAGCCGCAGTACTACAAGGACTTCACCGGCACCGGCAACAGCCTCAACGCCCGGCACCCGCACACCCTGCAGCTGATCATGGACTCGTTGCGGTACTGGGTGCTGGACATGCACGTCGACGGTTTCCGGTTCGACCTGGCCTCCACCCTGGCCCGCGAGTTCTACGACGTCGACCGCCTCAGCGCGTTCTTCGACCTGGTGCAGCAGGACCCGGTGATCAGCCAGGTGAAACTGATCGCCGAACCGTGGGACATCGGCGAGGGCGGCTATCAAGTCGGCAACTTCCCAGGTTTATGGACCGAGTGGAACGGGAAATATCGCGACACTGTGCGCGATTACTGGCGGGGCGAGCCCGCAACCCTGGGTGAGTTCGCCTCCCGGCTGACCGGTTCCTCGGACCTCTACGAGGCGACCGGACGGCGCCCGGGCGCGAGCATCAACTTCGTCACCTGCCACGACGGCTTCACGCTGAACGACCTGGTGTCCTACAACGAGAAGCACAACGAGGCCAACGGCGAGGACAACCGTGACGGCGAAAGCCACAACCGGTCGTGGAACTGCGGGGTGGAGGGTCCCACCGACGACCCGGACATCCTTGAGCTGCGCCACCGGCAGATGCGCAACATCCTGGGCACGTTGATGGTGTCCCAGGGCACCCCGATGATCAGCCACGGCGACGAGATCGGCCGCACCCAGGGCGGCAACAACAACGCCTACTGCCAGGACTCCGAGCTCTCGTGGGTGGACTGGTCGATGTGCGAGACCAATGCCGACCTGCTGAACTTCACCCGCAAGGTGGTGGCGCTGCGCAAGGACCACCCGGTGTTCCGGCGGCGCCGATTCTTTGCGGGCACACCGATCCGCACCGCCGAGCAGGAACGCGATATCGCCTGGCTGACACCGGCCGGGACCGAGATGACGCCGGAAGACTGGGGTTCGGGCTTCGGCAAGAGCATCGCGGTGTTCCTCAACGGCGATGCCATCCCGGAGCCCAATGCCCGCGGCGAACGGGTCACCGACGACTCATTCCTGTTGTGCTTCAACGCCCATGACGAGGCGCTGGATTTCGTGCTGCCCGCCGAGGCCTATGCCGAGCAGTGGACCGCGGTGCTGGACACCGCCGACCCGGAGGGCACCAACGACCTGGCCGCCGCGGCGGGAGAGAAGATCTCGCTGCGGCCGCGTTCCCTGCTGGTGTTGCAGAAGACGAGCTGAGCGGGCTCCCGGTGATCCCTGTCCTGGCGACGTATCGCCTTCAGCTGCGCGCTGATTCGTTCACCTTCGCCGACGCCGAAGGCCTGCTGGACTATCTGGCCGACCTCGGGGTGTCGCACCTGTACCTGTCCCCCATCCTGACCGCGGCCGCCGGGTCGACCCACGGCTACGACGTCACCGACCCGACGACAGTATCCGCGGCACTGGGCGGAGCCGAAGGGCTGCAACGGCTTTCGGCGGCCGCCAGGGCGCGGGGCCTGGGCCTGGTCGTCGACATCGTGCCCAATCACGTCGGCGTGGACGATCCCACACAGAACGCGTGGTGGTGGGATGTGCTCGAACACGGCCGGGATTCGGCGTACGCGTCCTTCTTCGACATCGACTGGGACCTGGATCCGCACGGGCGGGTGGTGCTTCCGGTGCTGGGCTCCGACGACGACGTCGACGGTCTCGCCGTCGACGGTGACGTCCTTCGCCTCGGCGACCGGAGCTGGCCGATCGCCCCGGGCACCGGTGACGGCTCCCCCGCCGACGTGTACGCCCGCCAGCACTACCGGCTGGTCGGTTGGCGCACCAATGTGTGCGGCTACCGCCGGTTCTTCTCCATCACCTCGCTGGCCGGCCTGCGGCAGGAAGACCCCGACGTGTTCGCCGCCACGCACGCCGAGGTGCGGCGCTGGTTCACCGAGGGGCTCGTGGACGGCCTGCGCATCGACCACCCGGACGGCCTGACCGACCCGGCCGACTACCTGGCCCGGCTGCGCGCACTGGTGGGGCCGGACGCCTGGATCGTCATCGAGAAGATCCTGGCTCCCGACGAGCCGCTGGACACCAGCCTTGCGGTCGACGGCAGCACGGGTTACGACGCGCTGCGCGAGGTCGGCGGGGTGTTCGTCGACCCCAGCGGGGAGCCGGAGCTGAGCGCCCTGTATCACCGCGACACCGCCGAGGCCACCGGGCAGCTCAAGGCCATCACCGCGACCTCGACGCTGGCCAGCGAGCTGGCCCGGCTGCGGCGCACCATTGCCGCCGAGGCCGGCACCGATCATCCGCTGCTCGCCGAGGCGGTCACCGCGTTGCTCACCCATGTCGGGGTGTACCGGTTCGACTATCCGGGCCTGGCCACGGTCGGCCCGGTCGCGATAGCCGAAACCGCCGCTGCGCGAAGCGATCTTGTGCAGCCACTGGAGCTCGTGGCGACATCGCTGGCCCTCGGCGGGGAGGGCGCCAAGCGGCTGCAGCAGCTGTGTGGCGCGGTGACGGCGAAATCCGTCGAGGACTGCCTGTTCTACCGGGACGCCCGCCTGGTGTCACTGAACGAGGTGGGTGGCGAGCCCGACCGGTTCGGGGTCACGGCCGCCGAATTCCACCTGCGCGCGGCGACCAGGGCGCGGCTGTGGCCGCGGGCCATGGTCACCACGTCGACGCATGACACCAAGCGCAGCGAGGACGTGCGGGCGCGGATCGGGGTGCTGTCCCAGATTCCCGCACTGTGGGCCGACCGGGTGCGGCGCTGGTCGAACATCGTGCTGGCCCCCGACGAGGACACCGCACTCTTCTTGTGGCAGAACATCTTCGGGGTATGGCCGGTCGACGGTGAGGTGTCCGACGAGCTGCGCGCCCGGCTGCACGGCTACACCGAGAAGGCGATCCGGGAGGCCGCCACACACACCACGTGGAACGATCCGGACAGCGACTTCGAGGCGGCCGTGCACGCCTGGCTGGACGCGATCATCGACGGACCGGTGGCCACCGAACTGACCGCCCTGGTGGCGCAGGTGCACCCGCACGCGGCCGGCGACGCACTGGGCCAGAAGCTGCTGGCGCTGACGGTGCCCGGCATCCCCGATGTCTATCAGGGCACCGAGTTGCCCGACGACAGCCTCGTCGACCCGGACAACCGTCGCCTCGTCGACTATGCGGCGCGCCGGGCCGCCTTGGCCGCCGGCAGCGAGCCCAAGATCCGGGTGGTCGCCGCGGCCCTGCGGCTGCGCCGCGACAAACCGGACACCTTCCTGGCCGGCGGGTATCACCCGCTGTCGGCGTCCGGTTCCGCGGCCGAACACGTGCTGGCGTTCGGGCGCGGGTCCGATGTGCTGGTGGCGGTGGCGCGCTGGACCGTCCGGCTGAACGAAACCGGTTGGGGGGACACCACCGTGGAACTGCCCGACGGCTCCTGGTCGGACCGGATATCCGGACGCACGTTCACCGGAACGGTGCCGGCCGGCGATCTGTTCGAGCAGGTGCCCGTGGCCCTGCTGGAGCGCCTGCCATGACCTCCTTCGCGGTGTGGGCCCCGCGCCCCCAGGTGGTGCGCCTGGACGTCGACGGGACGCGGTACCCGATGACGCGCGGCGACGACGATTGGTGGCGCGCCGACGTGCCCGCGGCGCCCGGTGCCCGGTACGGCTTCGTGCTCGACGACGACGAGACGGTGCTGCCCGACCCGCGCTCGGCCCGCCAGCCCGATGGTGTGCACGCCCGGTCGGCGTTGTGGCAGCCGCAGGCCGCACCCGCACCGTGGGCCGGCCGGTCCGTCGAGGGCGCGGTGATCTACGAGCTGCACCTGGGCACCTTCACCCCCGGCGGCACCTTCGATTCGGCCGTGGAGAAACTGGACCACCTCGTGGAACTCGGTGTCGATTTCGTCGAGGTGATGCCGGTCAACGCGTTCAGCGGCACGCACGGCTGGGGATACGACGGAGTGCTGTGGTACGCCGTGCACGAACCTTATGGCGGCCCGGACGGCCTGCTCCGGTTCGTCGACGCCTGCCACGCCAGGGGCCTCGGCGTGCTGATCGACGCGGTGTTCAATCACCTCGGGCCGTCCGGGAACTACCTGCCCCGGTTCGGGCCGTACCTGTCGCGCGGCAGCAATCCGTGGGGCGAATCGATCAATATCGCCGACGCCGACGCCGACGAGGTGCGCCGCTACATCCTGGATTGCGCGTTGCGCTGGATGCGTGATTTCGGTGCGGACGGCCTGCGCCTGGATGCGGTGCACGCCCTGGTGGATACCACCGCCATTCACATCCTGGAGGAGCTGGCCACCGAAACGCAGGCGCTGGCAATCGAACTGGGGCGGCCGCTGTCGCTGGTCGCCGAGAGCGACCTCAACGACCCTCGGTTGATCACCCCGGTCGCCCACGGGGGTCTCGGGATGACCGCCCAATGGGACGACGACATCCACCACGCCATCCACACCGCGGTGTCGGGCGAACGGCAGGGCTATTACGGTGATTTCGGATCGCTGGCCACCCTGGCGCAGACGCTGACGCACGGCTACTTCCACGCCGGCACCTATTCGTCGTTCCGGCACCGGCGGCACGGCCGCCCGCTGGACACCACCACCATTCCGGCCACCCGGCTGCTGGCCTATACCCTCACCCACGACCAAGTCGGTAACCGCGCCGTCGGCGACCGCCCGTCGCAGAACCTGACGTTCGGCCAGCTGGCGGTGAAAGCCGCACTGGCCCTCGGCTCGCCGTACACCGCCATGCTGTTCATGGGCGAGGAGTGGGGATCGTCGAGCCCGTTCCAGTTCTTCACCTCGCACCCGGAGCCGGAATTGGGCCGGGCCACCGCGGAGGGCCGTAAGGCCGAGTTCGCCGCGCACGGCTGGGACGCCGACGAGATCCCCGACCCGCAGGACCCGGCGACGTTCGAGCGGTCGAAGCTGGACTGGTCCGAGGTGCGCAGCGGCGAACACGCCCGGCTGCTGGAGATCTATCGCGGCCTGATCCGCCTGCGCCGCAACGAGTCCGATTTCGCCGACCCGTGGCTGCCGCATCTGCGCGTCGAATACGACGAGGACAGCCGCTGGATCGCCATGCACCGCGGTGCTTTTGCGGTGGTCTGCAATCTGAACACCGAAGCGGTGCTGGTCCCGGTGACCGGAACCGTGGTGCTGGCGTCCGACGATCCGGCGCCGGACGGGTCGGCCACCCGGCTGCCGGGACACTCGTTCGCGGTGCTGCGCACCGGATAGTCCCCGTCGGAGAAATTGACGAACCCGCCAACAGGCACGTCGCCCTGCGTTACCGTGTGACGCGGAACACGAAGGGGGACTTGCCGAATGAGCGTCGGATCGACTTTGCTGCAACGCGTCACCGAGCAGGCTTTCGCACCTGAGGCCGTATACCGGTTGTGGCTACACGGTAGCGGAGCCTCCCGGCCCACGGAACCGATCACCGTGCCGTCCTGGTGCACGACGCTGAAGTCGACCGAGCAGTGGCAGCAGTCGCTGGCCGCCATGCGGCGGCTCGGGCTGCCCGCTCACAATGACGGCCCCAAGAACTGGGACACCGAGATCATCACGGCCGCGATGCTTTCCACCGACGGGCCGATCCTGGACGCGGGCGCGGAGACCTATTCGATGATCCTCGCCGCGCTCTACCTGTACGGTCGCCGTGACCTGACCGGGATCAACCTCGTGTTCGACAAGCCGTTCCGGCGCGGACCGATCCGCTTCGAGCCCGGCGACATCACCCGCACCCGGTTCGCGAACGAGACCTTCGCCGGTATCGCCTGCCAGAGCGTCGTGGAACACGGCGTCGACCTGCGCGCCTACTTCACCGAGATGGCCCGCATCCTGCGGCCCGGCGGCGTGCTGGCCACCTCGACGGACTACTTCCCGGAACCGGTGGACACCGGCGGCAAGATCGCCTACGGGGTGCCGGTGAAGATCTTCACCCGCGGCGACATCCTGGACGCCCTCGATATCGCCGCCGGCGTCGGGCTGACCCCGACCCATGACGTGGACCTGGACTGCACCCAACGCCCGGTGCACTGGAAACGGATGGACCTGCGCTACACCTTCACCTGCATCACGCTGCGCAAGGACGAATCCGCCTAGGTCAGGTAGCGGTAGGTCGGCGAGCCCGGCTCCAGCAGTTCCACGTGGCATTCCGAGCCGTGCATGCGTGCCATCAGGCCGTCCAGATCGGACGCCGAACCGAGTTCGATGCCGACCAGCGCCTCGCCGGTCTCCCGGTTGTTGCGCTTGACGTACTCGAACAGGGTGATGTCGTCGTTGGGGCCGAGCACGCCGTCCAGGAAGCGGCGCAGCGAGCCCGGCTCCTGCGGGAAGTCGACCAAGAAATAGTGCTTCAAGCCCAGATGGACCAGGGAGCGCTCGAGCACCTCGCCATAGCGGGACACGTCGTTGTTGCCGCCCGAGACGATGCACACCACCGTCGACCCCGGCTCGATATCGGTCTCGCGCAGCGCGGCCACCGACAGCGCACCGGCGGGCTCGGCGATGATCCCCTCGTTCTGGTAGAGGTCGAGCATCGCGGTGCACACCGCGCCCTCGTCGACGGCGGTGATCGACACCATGTCCCCGGCGGCGGCCAGCGCCGCGTAGGTGTGGACGCCGGCCCTGGCCACCGCGGCGCCGTCGACGAACTGGTCGACGTGCTCGAGGGTCACCGGACCACCGGCGGCCAGCGCGGCCATCATGGAGGCGGCACCGGCGGGTTCCACACCGAGCACCGCGGTGCCCGCGGTGCGCTCCGACAGGTACGTCGTGATACCCGAGACGCACCCGCCCCCGCCCACCGGCACGATGACCAGATCGGGTTCGGCCGCCAACTGGTCGAGGATCTCGACGGCGATGGTGCCCTGGCCGGCGATGGTGCGCGGGTCGTCGTACGGCGGGACCAGCGTGGCGCCGGTCCTGGCGACATCCTCCAGGGCCGCCTCGGCCGCCAGGTCGTAGGTCTTGCCGCCGACGATGACCTCGATGAACTCACGTCCGTGATAGCGGATCCGGTCCCGCTTCTGCTTGGGGGTCTTCGCCGGGACGTACACCCGGCCGTGCACTCCCATCGAACGGCAGGCCAGCGCGAATCCCTGGGCGTGGTTGCCGGCCGAGGAGCACACCACCCCGGCCGCCAGCTCCTCCGGGGACAGCTGCATGAGCAGGTTGTAGGCACCGCGCAGCTTGTAGGACCGCACCGTCTGCAGGTCCTCGCGCTTGAGGTACACCTGGGCGCCGGTCAGTGTGGACAGCCGTTCGCTGAACTGCAGCGGGCTGGCGCTGACCACGCCGGAAATTCGCTGAGCGGCCTCGTCGATATCGGCAGCGCAGACGGGTGAGGTCAGCTGCGTCCTTCGGGGATCCTGGCTCAGTTCGGCAGACACCGCTTCATGGTGCCACCATCGGTGCGCACGGCGAAAAACTGGGCGCCGCGACCCGAGTTTCGGTTGTCCGAACTCTGGGTTACGCGCTATCGTTGCTTCATGACCACGCCAACCGAAGTGCGGATTGCCGGGGTCCCGTGGCCGACGTACAAGGTGATCGCGCTCATCGTCGGCGCGCTCGCGCTGATCGTCGTCGGGGTGCTCACCGCCAGCGCCCCCGCCGCGGTGCTGAGCGCGGCCGCGATCAGCACCGTGACCTGGGCCGTCCTCGGCACCACCACCAGCCGCCGCTAGCCGGCGCGGCGCGCCGCCGCACCTACAGCGGGTAGGCAGCGAGGGCGGCCACACTGGGCCGATGGAACCCCATCCGGAGACGCCGGCCGAGGCATTCGTCAAGCGCGCCGAGCAGCGGGTGCCGTCCTGGCTGCGTCCCGGTGAACCCGAGAACCGGCTGCCGGTGCTGGTGGCCATCCTGGTGGCCGTCGCCCTGCAACGCGCGGTGCCCGAGCGCTACACCGTGGTGCCCCGCTGGCCGCTGGTCGTCATGGAACTGCTGCTGGTGGTGGTGCTGGTGGCGATCAACCCGCTGCGGTTGACCCGCCGGACCACCGCGGCACGCTGGGGCAGCCTGGCGCTGACCGTCGCCATCACCGTCGACAACACCGCCTCGGCCGTGGTGCTGGACTACCGGATCCTGTCGGGCGACGTCAGCAACGACGCGGCCGTGCTGCTGGGCAGCGGCGGGGCCATTTTCATCACCAACGTGCTGGCCTTCGCGCTGTGGTACTGGGAGTTGGATCGTGGTGGACCCTTCGCTCGGCGCGCCGGCGAGCAGCCCTATCCCGATTTCCTGTTCCCGCAGATGACGGACCCGAACACCGCCGCACCCGGCTGGCGCCCGACCTTCGTCGACTATCTCTACGTCAGCTTCACCAATGTGGTGGCCTTCTCCCCGACCGACACCATGCCACTGGCCCGCTGGGCCAAGATGCTCATGACGGTGCAGGCGCTGGTGTCGATGTCGACGGTGGCGCTGGTGATCGCCCGCGCGGTGAACGTGCTGAAGTGAGTGCTCACAACCAGGCCCGTTCCGTCGCCGCCGCGATCGCGTCGTTGGCGGTGCCCTTGCCGTCCCAGAGCCCGCGCTTGGACGCGACGGGCATCGACCACCACAACGCGGCGGTGTCGCGCACCTGGCGGACCGGGATCCCCGTCGCCACGGCGGCGTAGTGCAGCCAGAAATCGTCGGCGCGGGGACACACCGTCAGGAACTCCGCACCGCGGTCACGCAGGGTGCGCTGCAGTTCCGGTGGGTACGCCGCTCCCGAGACACCGGTGGCGAACACCCGCTCCGAGGTCTCGGTGGTGGTGCACGTCGGCCAGCTGACGTACGGGTCCACCGACCGGATCCGGGCCCGGAACGTCGTGACCTGACCCGGCCGGTGCGCGCGCAGCAGCTCCTCCAACCACGTCGGAGGGTAGTAGACGTCGTCATCGGCGGTGACCAGCGTGAAATCTTCGTCGTCACAAGCAATTTCGCTGACATACGGGTAGTACTTGGTGTGCGGGCCGTAGCCGCGACACAGCCTGACCTCCAGCCCGCGCTCACGCAACCGGACGAGTGATGACGGCAGCGCCGCCATCGCGGCCGGGTCGTCGAGCCACAGGATCAGCCGGCGCGGTTTGACGGTGCCGGCCCCGATGGTCTCGATCGTCCGCCACACCGTGCCGATCCGGCGACCGTGGCTGGTCAGCGACACATCGGCCGCACCGTCGCCGACCACCGGGATGTCGCAATGCCGATTCCGCAACCACAATCGCGGGCTCAGCGTCGCGAACTCGAACAGGGCCAGGCCCCACTCGACACCATTTCCGGGAAGAACACCCGTGTTGCGCATCTCGCCCCCTAGGGCGGTCCCCACCGCCTTTGTGCAGGATAATCGGTCAGCGGGTGAGCGGCAGCGGGAGTCTTCGATTTCGCTCGTACGGCGGACAGCAATCGATTCAGGGCCCGCTGCGTGCGGCTGGCCTGCAGCGCGAGGTACGACAGCCCGATGCCCGCCCCGAGCACGATGACCAGATTGCCGGCAATGAGGCCGGTGGAGATCCGCCCCGCCGGGCCGGTCATGAGAACCCACGCCAGCGCACCGACGCCGAGGGCGCACAGCCACGACACGGCCAGCGCGCCGGTCCGCCCGAGCCGCACGGGGCGCACGGTGGCCAGGGATCTCCCGACGGCCGACTCACCGATCCGCCGCGCGATGACGCCCCACGACACGAACGCGCCATAGGCCACCACCGCATTGCTGAAGTCGATACCCATGGTCAGCAGCACGCCCAGATGGAAGGTGGTGGCGACGGCGAGCACCGTCCGGAACGAACGCCACCACGGCATCGCCAGCAAGACGGAGAACTCGAAGATGACCGTCAGCCAATCGGCCAGTTCCCACACCGCCCGGATGTCGTGCGCGGCCAGCCACTCTGCCAGCCAGTACGTCCGGCCCTCGGTCAGGAAACCGAGCACGAAATACCCCCGCGCCGCTTGACTGGATCCCGACAGCCAACCGGTCAGCAACTTGGTGAGGGCCGCGGTGAAGAATCCCCACCCGATCAACAGGGCGAGCAGGCGTAACGGCCATTGACGCTGCGGCGGAGGCGCAGCCCCGTGTCGGCAGGCGTCGATCGAGTAGCGGTTCCCCCAGTCCGCGAACGCCAGCACCAGCGGTACCAGCAACAACAGGATGGTGTGGTCGACCTTGCCGAGGCAGTACATGAAGCCGTAGGTCACGAAGAGCATCACCGCGGCGGCGAGCGACACGAACCTGGTCCACAGGCCGAGGCCGAGCAGGATCAGCGTGAGCGAACGCAGCAGTTCGAGCCCGATCAGCACACCCGGCGAAGGGAACCCGGAGAACACCCGAAGGGGCCCCGGTGGGGCGTGGAACATGAAATCCGGGTACTGCCCCAGCCACGCAATGTCCGGGACGATGAACAGGGTGCTGATCGCGTACAGAATCCGATAGATCCCGAGGTCCGCCGGGGTGAACGGCCCGCTGTCGACCCAGCGGTCGAACCGCTCGGCGATCGTCACGTCGGGTTCCCGAGATCGATGTGAATGGTGCGCAGCGGCTGGTACTCCACCGCCGACGCGTCCGCGGCACGGTAGGTCGCGGTGCGCCAGATGATGTCCAGCCCGGTCGGCCGGTGATCGGGGAACAGTCGGGCCGTCCTGGAGCGCAGCCAGGCGACGGCACCGGGATCGGTGGCGACCCTGCCGTCGCTGAACGCGGCGGTGAACACCATCAGGCGCACGGACGGACCCGCGGGCAGCAGGCTGTCCAACGGCACCCGCTGCGGCACGCCGTCGGCGAACCGCACCACCACCGCCGGTTCTTTCGCCTGCGGCACACCGGTTTCCAGCAGACAGCCCGCGCAGTGCGCCGGGAAGCCGGGCAAAACGAGGGCCGGGTAGGGCTCCGCGCGCCACACCGCGAACGGGATGTACTGCAGCGCGACGATCCACAGCACCGTCGCGCCGAAGACGATCCGCACCGTGCGCTTGCCAGTAGGCCCCACCGCGTCCTCCGCCGCGTCAAGGCGGCACCCAGACGAAGACCCTCATCCAGGTTTGCTGAAAGCCGCCAACGGCACGGTAACCCGCACTCGGCCCAGGGTCAGGGCGAGTCCTGAAATTCGCCCGATCGGCGTACCCCGGCTATCCCCCGAGGCAGCCGGGGCCCAGGAGGGCCTTCAGGTCACCCATCAGCGCCGAGGACGGTGTCACCCGCAGCGACTGGTCCAACTCCAAGGTGGTGATGCGCTCCCCGCTGATCAACCGCAGATGCACCTGCGCCGTGCCGGGGTGGCGGGCCAGCACCTGCTTGAGCGCGGTCACCTTGTCGTGTGTGCATTGCCGGGTCGGCAGGCTCAGTGCGAGCGGCCGGTCCGGCTGGGCATTCGAGAAGTCGGGCACCACAAGGTCATTGGCGATCAGCGAGATCCGGTCATCGCGTTTGGCCACCTTGGCACCGACCAGCACCACGGCATCGTCGGCGATGTCGGCCCCGAACGCCGAGTAGGTCTGCGGGAAGAACAGCACCTCGATACCGCCGGTGAGGTCCTCCAACTGAGCCGACGCCCACGGCAGGCCGTTCTTGTTGACGCGACGGTTGACCGAGGCCAGGATGCCGCCGACGCGCACCTGGGTGTCGTTGGCGATGTCGCCTTCCAGGATCGCCGGGATCTGGGTGTCCACCTGCGCGGTCAGCAGGTGCGCCACCCCGTCGAGCGGATGGCCGGACACGTACAGGCCCAGCATCTCCCGTTCCAGCGCCAGCTTGTGCTTGTCGTCCCACTCCCCCTCGGGCACCGGGATGGTGAAGACCGATTCGATGCCGGTATCACCGTCACCGCCGCCGAACAGGTCGAACTGACCGATGGCCTCGGCCTTCTTGGTGCCGAGCACCGAATCCACCGCGTCGGCGTGCACCAGGAACAGACCCTTGCGGGGATGGCCGAGCGAGTCGAACGCGCCGGCCTTGATCAGGGATTCCGTCACCTTCTTGTTGCAGGCGGTGATGTCCACCTTGTTCAGGTAATCGGAGAAATCGGTGTACTTCCCCTTGTCGCGGCGCCCGGCGATGATCGACTGCACCACGTTGGCACCGACGTTGCGCACACCACCGAGCCCGTACCGGATGTCGTTGCCCACCGAGGCGAAGTTGTGCACCGATTCGTTGACATCCGGTGGCAGCACGGTGATCCCGAGCCGGCGGCAATCCGACAGGTACACCGCGGCCTTGTCCTTGTCGTCACCGACCGAGGTGAGCAACCCGGCCATGTATTCGGCCGGGAAGTTGGCCTTGAGGTAGGCCGTCCAGAACGACACCAGGCCGTAGCCGGCGGCGTGCGACTTGTTGAACGCATACCCGGCGAACGGAAGGATGGTGTCCCACAACGCCTTCACCGCGGCCTCGGAGAAGCCGTTGGCCGTCATCCCCTCCTTGAAGCCCTTGTACTCGGCCTCGAGCACCTCGAGCTTCTTCTTGCCCATCGCCTTGCGCAGCGCATCGGCCTTGCCCATGGTGTACGAGGCGACCTTCTGGGCGATGAACATGATCTGCTCTTGGTAGACGATCAGGCCGTAGGTCTCGGCCAGGATGTCCTTGAGCGGTTCTTCCAGCTCGGGGTGGATCGGCTTGATCGGCTGGCGGCCGTTCTTCCGGTCGGCGTAGTCGTTGTGCGCGTTCATGCCCATCGGGCCGGGGCGGTACAGCGCCAGCACGGCGACGATGTCGTTGAAGCCGGTGGGCTGCATGCGGCGCAGCAGATCCCGCATGGGGCCGCCGTCGAGCTGGAACACGCCCAGGGTGTCACCGCGGGACAGCAGTTCGTAGGTGGCCGGGTCGTCCAGCGGCAGATGATCCATGTCCAGGTCGATGCCGCGGTTGGCCTTGATGTTCTCCAGCGCGTCACCGATGACGGTGAGGTTGCGCAGACCCAGGAAGTCCATCTTGAGCAGGCCGATGGCCTCACACGACGGGTAGTCCCACCCGGTGATGATGGCGCCGTCCTGCGCCCGCTTCCACATCGGGATGGCGTCGACGAGCGGTTCGGAACTCATGATGACCGCGCAGGCGTGCACGCCGGCGTTGCGGACCAGGCCCTCCAGGCCGCGGGCGGTCTCGTAGATGGTGCGCACGTCCGGGTCGGTGTCGATCAGTCCCCGCACCTCGGCGGCTTCCTTGTACCGCTCGTGGTTGGGATCGGTGATCCCCGACAGCGGGATGTCCTTGGCCATGATGGGCGGCGGCAGCGCCTTGGTGATCCGGTCGGCGATGGCAAAACCGGGCTGGCCGTAGTGCACGCGGGCCGAGTCCTTCAGCGCCGCTTTGGTTTTGATGGTGCCGAAGGTGATGACCTGGGCCACCCGGTCACTGCCCCACTTCTCCGACGCGTAGCGCACCATCTCACCGCGGCGACGGTCGTCGAAGTCGATATCGATATCGGGGGCCGACGGGCGCTCCGGGTTGAGGAACCGCTCGAACAGCAGGCCGTGCGGGATCGGGTCGATGTTGGTGATGCCCATCGCGTAGGCCACCAGCGAGCCGGCCGCCGAGCCACGACCCGGGCCCACCCGGATGTTGACCGACTGCGCGTAGGTGATCAGGTCGGCCACGATCAGGAAGTACGACGGGAAACCCTTGTCGCAGATGACCTTGATCTCGTAGTCGGCGCGGTCGAGGTATTCCTGCGGCACCCCGTCCGGGAAACGCCGGTTCAGGCCGGCGTGCACCTCGTGCCGCAGCCAGCTGGCCTGATCGTGCCCGTCCGGGACCGGGAAGACGGGCATCCGGTCGCGCGGGGTCCACACGTCGGCGTAGGACTGCACCCGCTCGGCGATCAGCAGCGTGGAATCGCACGCGCCGGGCACCTGCGGATCCCACAGCGCCCGCATGTCCGCGGCGGACTTGAGGTAGTAGCCGTCACCGTCGAACTTGAACCGGGCCGGATCCGACAGCGTCTTGCCGGTCTGGATGCACAGCAGCGCCTCGTGGTTGTGCGACGCCTCACGCGTGACGTAGTGGCAGTCGTTGGTGGCCAGCGGCGGGATGCCCAGCTTGCGGCCTACCTCGAGCAGCCCCTCGCGGACCCGGCGCTCGATGTCGATGCCGTGGTCCATCAACTCCAGGAAGAAGTTGTCCTTGCCGAAGATGTCCTGCCACTTGGCCGCGGCCTCGATCGCCTCTTTCTCGTGGCCCAGCCGCAGCCGGGTCTGCACCTCGCCGGACGGGCAGCCGGTGGTGGCGATGATGCCCTCGGCGTGTTCGGCGATCAGCTCGGCGTCCATCCGCGACCACTTGCCGAGCTGGCCTTCGAAGGAGGCCAGCGAGGACAGCTTGAACAGGTTGCGCAACCCGGTCGCGTTCTCGGCGACCATCGTCATATGGGTGTAGGAACCACTACCCGAGACGTCGTCGCCCTTCTGGCTGGGATCGCCCCACGTGACGCGTTTGGTGTCGAAGCGCGACGCCGGCGCGATATAGGCCTCGATGCCGATGATCGGCTTGATGCCCGCCTCGGTCGCCTTGTTGTAGAACTCACTGGCGCCGAACATGTTTCCGTGGTCGGTCATCCCGATGGCGGGCATCTCCAGGCGCTGCGCCTCGGCGATCATCGGCTTGACCTTCGCCGCACCGTCCAGCATGGAGTATTCGGTGTGGTTGTGTAAGTGCACGAAGGACCGGTGAGAGCTCATAGGAACGCCAGTCTATGGGTGCCCACCGACAGTTCTCGGCGTGTCGCGCGACGTGTCTGCTCACCCGGCGTGGGGCGTGGCGGCGGCCCCGGTGTGACCCTGCGACCGTAGGTCTCACATACCCCGCGACGGCTGTATCGTATGACTCCGTGATCGAGCTCAATAATGTCGCCAAGACATTCGGCGGCAGCGTCCCCGCCCTGCGCGACGTGAGCTTTTCCGTTCCCACCGGCTCCGTGTGCGCGTTGCTGGGGCACAACGGCGCCGGGAAGACGACGACGGTCAAAATCCTCTCGACACTGCTGAAGCCGACCTCCGGCCAGGCCATCGTCGCGGGCTATGACGTGGCCACCGAACCGGCGATGGTGCGCCGCAGCATCGGTGTCACCGGTCAGGACGCCGCCCTGGATCCGCGGCTGACCGGCCGGGAGAACCTGGTGCTGTTCGGGCGGCTGCGCGGGTTGCGCCGCGCCGAGGCCCGGGCCAGGGCCGAGGAGCTGATCACCCAGTTCGACATGGGGCACGCGGCCGACCGGCAGGTCAGCGGCTACTCCGGAGGCATGCGGCGGCGCATCGACATCGCGGTCTCCCTGGTGGTCATGCCCAAGGTGCTGTTCCTGGACGAGCCGACGACGGGGCTGGATCCGCGCAGCAGGCGCGACGTCTGGAACCTGGTGTCCTCGATGGCGGCTCAGGACATCACGGTCCTGCTGACCACCCAGTACCTCGAGGAAGCCGACATCCTCAGCGACTTCATCGTCATCCTGAACCACGGCCAGATCGTGGCGAAGGGCACCGCCGACGAGCTCAAGCGCCAGACCGGTTCCAGCTACTGCGAGATGACGGCGCTGAACTCCGACGATCTGCCGCGAATCGCCGCGGCCCTCGCCGATTTCCACGAGGTCGAGGTGGACACCGACACCAGCACCGTGTCGGTGCCCGCCCCGCAGGGCGTGGCGACGCTGTCGGAGGTGTTCCGCCGGATGGACGGGCTCGGCGTCGAGCTGCTGGACATCTCGCTGCGCAGGCCCTCCCTCGACGAGGTGTTCCTGCACCTCACCACCCCGGTCATCTCGAAGTGACGGCGTTCGCACTGCTGACCGCACGCATCGTGCAGAAGGGTCGGATGGATCTCGCCTTCGCGGCGCTGGTTCCGATTTCCGGCCTGATCGGTCTGACGTTCCTGCTGCGCGACATCATCCCGACCGGCCAGATGAGCTACGCCCAGTACATCCTGCCCGCGGTGGTGGTGCAGGCCATGCTGTTCGGCGCGCTGACCACCACCGACCGCGCGGCGTGGGAGAAGGCCAGCGGGCTGAGCGCCCGGATGCGCACCCTGCCCATCTCGCCCTACGCACCGCTGATGGCCCGGATGGCGTACTGCCTGATCCGTGGCGTGCTGGCGTTGGTGGCGTCGTTCCTGGCGGCGTACCTCTTCGGCTTCCGGTTGGACACCGGATTCGGTTATGCCGCAGCGTTTGTGCTGCTGGCCCTGACGCTGACGCTGGCGCTGTCGTTCGGTGCGGACGCGACGGGCGCCAAGGCCGGCCGCACCGAGGTGGCCAGCCAGCTGTTGTTGATCCCGCAGCTGCTGCTGGTGATGCTGTCCACCGGGCTCGCCCCCGTCGAGGCGTTCCCGTCCTGGCTGCAGGGCTTCGTGCGCTACCAGCCCATCTCGCAGATCACCGAGACGCTGCGCGGCTTCACCAGCGGTCACGTCACGATGGCCAACCTGGCGACCAGCCTGGCGTGGTGCATCGGCATGCTGGTGGTGTTCGGCCCGATCGCCATCCGACTTCAGGGGCGCACGTCGTGACAACGAGCTCAGCACACCGGCATTCGCTGCTGGCGGAGAGTTGGATCTTCGCGGGCCGGCTGTTCGTGCAGTGGCGCCGGTATCCCATGGTGCCCCTGCAGGCGCTGCTGTTCCCGACGCTGCTGCTGATCATCTACGGCGCGTTGGTGGGCAAGTCGATGGTCCGGCTGACCGGCAACAGCGGGCTGGACCTGTTGATCCCGGTGTGCACGCTGGCCGGCGCGATGTCCGGCGCCGTCGGGGCGGGCCTGGCGGTGCCGTACGACCGGGACAGCGGCCTGCTGACCCGGCTGTGGCTGATGCCGGTGCACCGGACGGCGCCGTTGACCGGCGCACTGCTGGCCGAGGCGGTGCGCACCTTCGCCGGGTCGGCATTCGTCGTGGCCACCGGCTACGTCATGGGTTTCCGCTTCGGTGGCGGCTGGGTCGAGCTGCTCGGCTACCTGCTGATGCCGGTGGTCGTGGTGATGGTTTTCGCGACCGTGGTGATCACGCTCGCCCTGCGGCCGCAGGGCCGGATCATCCTGACCTGGACGCAGACCGCCTGCATGGGTCTGGCCTTCGCGACGCTCATCCCGCTGGACCGGCTGCCGGCCGTGTTGCGCCCGCTGGCCGAGTACCAGCCGGTCGCGCCGCCGGCGGCGGCCATGCGGGCGTTGTCCTCGGGCGGCGAGCTGTGGCAACCGATTCTGCTGACGGCGCTGTGGTCGGTGCTGATCGCGGCGTTGTTCGTGCCGGTCGCCGTGCGCGGGTACCGGGCGGCGGTCGAGGGCGGCAAACAGGACGGCTGAGCCGTCTGATTGAACAGAGGTGGCTGAGCCGTCGTTAAGGCCAGTACGGCCCGGCTACACCGAATCCAGGTCGGGCGCGATGTCGAAGCGCGCCGGCATCTCGAATTCCGAGCGCTTCAGCGTCGCGGACAGATAGCCGTACTGGAAGGCCAGCCCGACCAGCGCGTTGGCCGCCAATTCGGCGGGCGGACGGCGCAACTCGGCGCGTAGCGTCGCCCACGCCTGCACCGGTGAATGCCGCGGCGCGGCCTGCCCGCCCGCGCCGGCGTCGTTGCGGCTGGCCCACCGGATGTAGGCGTTGCTGTGCCCGTAGCGCTTCCACTGACTGGCCAGATCCCGCATCGAGGTGCGCGGCTCCCACTCCATCAGGACCCGGGTGTCGGTGGCGATCGTGCCCAATGCCTGTTCCTGGATGCGCCAACAGATGTCGAGGTCGCCGCCGCCGCGCATCGACCGGAAGCCGCCCACCTTCGCGAAGGCGGTCCGGTCGATGCCGAGGTTGGCGGTGGGATAGTAGTCCGGCTTGGGCGGCACCATCCCGATGGTGGCCTTCATCGCCCCGCCACCGCGCGGCAGCATGAAGGGCTGCATCGCGGCGGCCATCCTGGCGGCCAGCGTCGGCCCGGACACCGTGCGGACGTTGGTGCAGGACAGCGCGACTCCCGGTTTCTGTTGCAGGGTCCGGTGGGCCTCGATCAGTCCCGGCAGCGGCCGGCAGCGCCCGTCGGTGAACAGCAGGATGTCCGCCGTGGACTTGCTCGCCGCCACCTGCCGGGCGTAGTAGGGGCCCCGGCTGTCGGTCACCGTCACCACATTGGCGCCCAGCGACCGTGCCACCGCTTCGGTCTCGTCGGTGGACGCGTCGTTGACGACGGTCAGCCGGTCCCCGTCGGCCAGCTGGTCGAGCAGCGGCGCCAGCAGTTTCGGCAGATGGTCGGCCATATTGCGGACCGGGATGATGACCTCGATGGTCTGCTTGGTCATCAGACGTTCAGTCCGCCCCGGCCGAGGCTGTACACCTGCCATCCGGCGCCGGACCAGTACTCCCGGTCGATCGCGTTCCTGGTGTCGAGCAGGCGCGGCTCTTTCACCACCGACCGGAACGCCACCGGGTCGATGTTGCAGTACTCGTCCCATTCGGTGGCCAGCACGATCAGATCCGCGTTGCGGCAGGCGTCCTCGGCACTGGCGAAGTACCCGAGCGTCGGGAACCGGGCTTTCGCGTTCTCGATCGCCTTCGGATCGTGCACGCGCACGTCGGCGCCCTTCAGGTGCATGGCGGCGGCCACGTTCAGGGCCGGCGAATCGCGGACGTCGTCGCTGTTGGGCTTGAACGCCGCACCCAGCACGGCGATGCTCTTGCCCAGGAATTCACCGCCGACGACGGCGCGCGCCACCGACACCGCCTTCTCGCGCCGGCGCAGGTTGATCTTGTCGACCTCGTGCAGGAATCGCAGCGCGTCGGCGGCGCCGAGCTCACCGGCCCTGGCGCTGAAGGCGCGGATGTCCTTGGGCAGGCACCCGCCACCGAAACCCAAGCCGGCGTTGAGGAATCGCTTACCGATCCGGTCGTCGTAACCCAGCGCGCGGCTGAGCGTCACCACATCGGCGTCGACGATCTCGCACACCTCGGCCATCGCGTTGATGAACGAGATCTTGGTGGCCAGAAAGGCGTTCGCCGCCACCTTGACCAGTTCAGAGGTTGCGAGGTCCGCCGTCAGATGCGGCGTCCCGGCATCCAGCAGACTGCCGTAGACCTCTTGCAACGTCTTCTCGGCGTATTCGGACGTGACCCCGAAGACCAGGCGGTCCGGCTGCAGCGTGTCCTCGATCGCCTTGCCCTCCCGGAGGAATTCGGGATTCCATGCGACCTCGAGCCGGTGCGGCGACGACGTGGCCGCCACCTCGGCGGCGAGGCGCTGCGCCGTGCCCACCGGCACGGTCGACTTGCCGACGATCAATCCGTCGGCATCGGCGTTGACCGCAACCGAGCGGAACGCGCTGTCGACGTACGCGACATTGGCCGCGTCCGAACCCGACGACTGCGGCGTCCCGACACAGACGAAGTGCACCGAGGCGCCGGAGACCGCTTCCTGCACTGACTGGGTGAACCGCAACCGGCCGGTGCCGAGCACCTCGGTGAGCAGTTCGTCGAATCCCGGTTCGTAGAACGGGGAGGTGCCGGTCGCCAGCGCGGCGATCTTGGCCGCATCGGTGTCATACGCGACGACCTCGTGCCCGATATGTGCCATGCAGGCGGCGTGGACGGCACCGAGGTAGCCCGTTCCAATGACGCTCATTCTCATCTAGCTGAACTCCAGGCTCTCGCAGTGTGGTGCGACCGCACGGGGGCCATCGGCCGACTGTCGCGAAGCGCGTTCGAGGCCCGATCGAGTCTGCCCGCCAATACTTCTCCTTGCTCGGTCGCAGCTAAGTACACCACACCTCATCACCACCGCTCTCGCCATGGGCGGACACGCGCACGCAACATCGTGCCCGGCCGCGAACGCCGTTCGACGGGTCGATGAACCGGAGGTGACACCGGCGCGGCGGGTCGCCGGTCCGGCGACGCGCCCCACGCCGTTAACGAAAAATTTTTCAGGTTGCACGCACACAGCAGGCAAATGTGAATTGGGCCACATAGATGCCACACAGCGTGCACATTTGATCACTAATTTGCCGCACAGCAAATTCTCGTCGGTGAGCGGTGGCCGCCCGTCTCGGCCCAGTCTGCAAAACCGCCTGGTACCAGGCACTTTAGGTTGTTAGTGTCCCGCCCATGACTACGTGGGGGCTGGTCAGGAATCCGTCATCGATGCGTAAGCGCGCGGCACGGGGGGACCGTCGGCGCGCCGCAGCACACGCCACGGCGGCGCAGCACAGCGACGTGCGGGTGCAGATGTGGCCACGCTGGTTCGACAACCCCTACCTGCCCAGCCTGATCGAGTCGCTGCGCGCATCGGGCGTCCGCGCCGGGTCGTCTACCCTGCTCTACCTGGGCGCATACCGCTTGCGCCCCGGTGACTGGTTGCATCTGCACTGGCCGGGTGAGGCCCACCTGCACAAATCGCGGCTGCTCTACCGGGTGCATGCCGCCTCCGTCCGGATCCAGCTGCGCGCCCTCAAGCGCCGCGGGGTGCGGATCGCCTGGACCGCGCACAACCTGGTGCCGCACGACGACCCGCATCCCGATCTGGGCCGCAAGGCGCGCCGCGATCTGCTGGCCATGACCGACCATGTGTTCGTGCATTTCGACGGCGCCTGCGCCGAGTTGGCCGAAACCTTCGGCTACACCGGACCGTGCACCACGGTGCACCACCCGCACTACGTGGCGGACTACCCGGCACCGCCGTCGCGCGAGGAGGCGCGCGCCCGGCTCGGCATCCCGTCCGACGGCTTCGTGGCGCTCGCCTTCGGACGCATCCGGCCGTACAAGGGCGTCGGCAACGCCATCGAGGCGTTCCAGCGCATCGCCGGCGCGAACGACCGCCTGATCATCGCGGGCACCCGTCAGGGCGATGTGTCGGCAGAGCTCGCGCTGGCCGCGGACGATCCCCGGATCATCGTGCACGCCAAGCACATTCCCGACAGTGAGGTACCGCTCTACTACGGTGCGGCCGACGCCGCGGTGATCTCCCACCGGGCGTTCTTCACCTCCGGGAGCGCCGTCCTGGCGTTGAGCATGGGCTGCCCCGTGGTGGGGCCCGCCCTGCACCACCTCGCTGACCTGGCCGGCCCGCAACGGCTGTACGCCGTCGAACCCTCCGTCGACGGCCTGGCCGCGGGCCTGGCCGAGGCACGTGCCGCGGCCGGGATCACCGACCACGCCGCGGTGCGGGACT
Source organism: Mycolicibacterium cosmeticum (assembly GCF_000613185.1). NCBI lineage: Bacteria > Bacillati > Actinomycetota > Actinomycetes > Mycobacteriales > Mycobacteriaceae > Mycobacterium > Mycolicibacterium cosmeticum. The sequence goes on along the minus strand of NZ_CCBB010000002.1, from coordinate 325,279 downwards.
GGGCCGAGCATTACGGCAGCTGGCGCGACGCGGCGAACCGGACGGCCGCGGTGCTCACCGGTGGTCGCGCCGTCAGCGCCTGATCGATCTCAAGGCGTGCGCCACGCGCGGGTGACCATCGACGCGTTGGCCGCCGCCTGACCGAAGTCGGTATCGGCATCGTCGTCGTCCACGTCGTCATACCAGTCGGCGTCGCGGGGACCGGACCCTCCAGCGCCTGCCGCCGCGCCGACGGGCACGGCCGCCCGCCGTTTGCGGGTGGCCTTCTTCTTGGTGGGGGGCGCCGCGGGCCACCAGTTCTTGTCACCCAGCAGCACGGCGATGGCCGGCACGGTGATGGTGCGCACCAGGAAGGTGTCCAGCAGCAGACCGATACCGATGATGAAACCGGTCTGGACCACCGCCGCGATGCTGCTGACCGTCAGCGCCAGCATGGATGCCGCGAAGATGAGGCCGGCCGAGGTGATCACACCACCGGTGGCACCGACGGTGCGGATCACGGCGGCCCGCATGCCGCGGTGCGCCTCCTCCTTGATCCGGGAGATGAGCAGCAGGTTGTAGTCCGCTCCGACCGCCACCAGCACCAGGAATGTCACGCCGGGGGTGTTCCAGAAGATCGGCTGCTTCAACAGGAACTGGAACACGATGACGGTGATGCCCAACGCCGACATGTACGACAGCACCACGGTGAGCACCAGGTACAGCGGCGCCAGGATGGCCCGCAGCAGCACCACCAGGATGAAGAACACCACGATCAGCGTCACCAGCACGATGTAGCGGATATCGGCGTTGTAGTAGTCGCGGATATCGTTCTGGCCGCGGGTGAACCCGACCATGGTGATGTCGGCATCCGCCAAAGTCGTGTTGGGACGCGAACTTTCGGCCGCCGCGATGATGTCCTCGACCTGGTCCATGGCCGCCGTGCCGAACGGGTCCAGCGCGGTCTGCACCAGATACCGGGCGGTGTGACCGTCCTGGGAGATGAACAGCTTGGCGGCCTTCTCGAATTCCGGCCGGGTGAGGATCTGCGGCGGGATGTAGAAACCGGACATCGACGGGTCGGCCGCGTCCCGCTTCATCGCCAGCAGGAAGTCCGACGCCTGCCCGAGGCCGCCGCCCATCTGCCGGGTCTGGTCGACCAGCAGTTTGACACCCTGGGCCAGCTTCTCGCTGGAGTCGGCGAGCAGGTTGGCGCCCTTGGTCAGCGTCTCGAGCTGGGACTTGAGTGCCACCGGGTCGGTGGCCTTCAGCTCGTCGGCGGCGGTCAGGGCGGTGTCCAGGTTGCTGTCGATCCCGGAGAGCTGGTCGTGCAGGGAGGCGTCGTCGGTGTTCTGCAGGTCCTGGGCGGCCACCTTGAGCTGCATCATGGTGCCGTCTTGATAGGCGTTGAGCAGGTTGGTCATATCGGTGCGCACCGCCCGGCAGGCCGGGTCGATCGAGCACCACGGCACCGCGTTGAGCACCTGCAGGGCGGGCTGCAACCAGACCGCGTTGGTGACGACGGCGTCCATCCCGATACCGACCTGCTTGCCGAGGTTGCGCAACCCGTCCACCAACTGGGCGCTGGCGCTGGCCCGCTTGATCGTGCCGGTACCGCCGTATTCCTTGTCGATCTCGACCAGCGCGTTGAGCATGGTGTTCAGCGGGCCCGCCGATTGCAGCACCTGCTCCCTGAGCTTGTTCAGCGCGTCGGCGAGCTGGCGGGATCCGTCGGTCAGCGCGGTCAGGTTGCCGTCGTTCTGCGAGATGAGATTGGTGGCCTCCTCCATCTTCTCGCCGACCTCACCGGCTTGATGGGTGGCCCTGGCCTCGGTGAGCATCTCGCCGTTGGGACGGGTGATACCCCGGACGGCGGCGATGTCGGGCAACTGCGCCACCCGCGCGGCCATCTGCTCCATGTCGGCCAGTGCCCGCGGTGACCGCAGATCCTGGGTGTCCGAATGGATCACGATGAACTGCTGCATCGAATTGCTCACCGGGAAGTGCGCGTTCATCGTCTCGTAGGAGTCGTTGCTGGACGATTTCACCGGCAGGTTCTTGCGGTCGTCGTAGTTGAAGTCCACCAGCAGCGCGCAGCTGGCCAGTGAGATGAGCACGATCAGGCTGCAGATCAGGTTGAGCCACGGCCGGCGCACGATGTTCACCCCGGACAGCCGCCAGAACCGGCCGGTGATGTCCTTGCGCGGGTTGACCCAGCCGCGCCGGCCCGCCAGCACGATGAAGGCCGGCAGCAGGGTCACCGACGACAGGAAGCCGACGAAGATGGTGACGGCCAGCGCGGGACCGATCGTCGAGAACACGGCCAGCTGCGTGAACATCAGCGACATGAAGGTGATCGCGACCGTGCCCGCCGAGCCGGCGATCACCTCCCCGATCGACACCAGCGCGGCGACCACGGCCTGGTCCGAGGCCATGCCACCGCGCAGGTACTCCTGATATCGGCTGAACAGGAAGACGGCGTAGTCGATGCCGGCACCGATCATCATGCCGGTGATGAGCATGAGGGTCTGCGGGCCCAGCCCGAGGCCGATCAGGCCGAGGCCGGCGATCACCTGCTGCGCGGTGGCCAGTGAGATGCCGATGGTCAGCAGCGGGATGACCATCGCGACGATGTTGCGGTAGACGATGATCAGGATGAGCAGCACCGTGATGACGGTGGACAGCTCGATGATGTGCTGATCACGCAGCGCGATGCCGGTGACATCCTCCATGGTCGCGGCGGCACCGACCACGCTCGGTTTCAGCGTGGTGTTTGCCGTGACCTCGTTGATGATCTTCATGGCGTCTCGGTACGCCTTCTGGCCCTGGCTGGTGCCCATGGTGCCGTACAGGCTGACCGGAAGGTTGAACGCCTTGCCGTCCTTGCTGGTCATCGCGGGCTTCAGCTCGGGGATGTGCACGAAGTCCTGGGTGCCGATCACCACATCGGACTTGGCCCGCAGTTTGTCCACCAACGTCCGGTAGGTGGCCTCGTCCTCCTTGCTCAGCCCGTTCTCGTCGACGAGGACGACGGCGATCATGTTGCTGGCGCCGGCCTCGTTGAACGCCGTCTTCATCTGGTTGCCGGCGGCCAGCACGGGGGCGTCCTTGGGCCAGAAGTCCGGCGGATTGCGCGCCGCGACGGTCGCCAGCGGTGGCAGCGCAGCGAACAACGCGCCGGCGATGACCACCCAGGTGGCGATCATGAGCACCGGGTGGCGGACGATCAGTCGGCCACTGCCCGTCAAGAAGGCATGGGCGCTCACCTTGGGACGTTTGAACATTGCGGACCAGGCTACATGTTTCCGCCGCTGAGTTGACCGCGGCCGGGGCAATATCGGCGCGGCCCAGCAATCTTCTCAGGTTCTTTATACATTGGCGTCTCCGGAAACCGGGCGGCGCGCTGACCGCGTGCGGAGAACGGCATCGACGCTGAACACCGCCAGTGCGAGCCAAATCAGTGCAAACCCGAGCCAGCGCGCGGGCGGCATCGGCTCATGGCCGACTAGCACACCCCACGTCATTTGCATGATCGGCGTCAGGTAGAACAGCAGCCCCATTGTCACCATCGGCAGGCGCTGTGCCGCGGCAGCGAACAACAACAGTGGGATTGCGGTCAGCACACCCGAGGACACCAGCAGCACGACGTGGGCGGCACCGTGCCCGGTGAAGGTGCCCGCACCCGAGGACTGCAGCACCGCGAGGTAGCCCAGAGCAAACGGCGCCGCCAGCCCCGCCTCGACGCCGACGCTGACCCGTGGATCGGTGTCCACCGTCTTCTTCACCGCGCCGTAGAGCCCGAACGACAGCGCCAGCCCGAGCCCGATATACGGCAGCGCACCGACCTCGACCGTCAGCACCACCACCGCCACCACCGCGATGGCCAGCGCGGCCGCCTGGGCGCGGTTGAGCCGCTCCCGGAAGATCAGCACCCCGAGCCCCACCGTCACCAACGGATTGATGAAATAGCCCAGCGCGGCATCGACCACGTGGCCGTTGTTCACCGCGTACACGTAGATCGCCCAGTTCGCGGAGATCAGGGCCGACGCGCCGGCCAGTAACAGCCAGGTCCGCCCCGACATCCGGCGCAGGTCGCCGAGCCGGCGCACCAGGACGATCACCAGCGCCATCAGCACCAGGCTCCAAACGATCCGGTGCGCCAGGATCTCGACGGCACCGGCCGGTTCGAGCAGCGGGAAGAACGCCGGGAACAGCCCCCACGTGCCGTAGGCGCCGGCGCCGAAGAGCAACCCGGCGCGCCGGCCCCGGTCGCTTGGCTCCGGAGTCACCTCAGTGGTCGCGCAGGACGTCGAGGGCGTGCTGCAGATCGGCCGGGTACGGGCTGGTGATCTCGATCCACCTGCCGTCGGCAGGATGCGCGAAGGCCAGTGAGCGGGCGTGCAGCCACTGCCGCTCCAGGCCCAACTTCTTGGCCAGGGTGGGGTCGGCGCCGTAGGTCAGGTCGCCGCAGCACGGATGGTGCAGCGCCGAGAAATGCACCCGGATCTGGTGCGTGCGGCCGGTTTCCAGGTGCACGTCCAGCAGGCTGGCCGCGACATGAGCTTCGATCGTGTCGTAGTGGGTGACGCTGTGCCTGCCCCCTTCGGTGACCGCGAATTTCCAGTCGTGCCCGCGGTGCCGGCCGATCGGGGCGTCGATGGTGCCGCTGGACGGATCGGGATGACCCTGTACCAGCGCGTGGTAGCGCTTGTCCACGGTGCGCTGTTTGAACGCGCGCTTGAGCAGCGTGTACGCCCGCTCCGAGATGGCCACCACCATGACACCGGAGGTGCCGACGTCCAGCCGGTGCACGATGCCCTGCCGTTCGTGCACGCCGGAGGTGGTGATCCGGTAGCCGGCCGCCGCCAGGCCGCCCAGCACGGTGGGACCGGTCCAGCCCACCGATGCGTGCGCGGCGACCCCGGCGGGTTTGTCGACGGCGACGATATCGGCGTCGGAGTACAGGATGGTCATGCCCTCGATGTCGACCGGGGTGTTCTCGATCGGCGCCGGCGCATCCGGGATGCGCACCTCCAGCCAGGCGCCGGCCGTCAGCTTCTCCGATTTCCCCGCGGTCACCCCGTCGAGTTCCACACCGCCCTCTTCGGCGATCGCCGCCGCCGCGGTGCGGGACAGTCCGAGCAACCGGGCCAATCCGGCGTCCACCCGCATGCCCGCCAGCCCCTCGGGTACCGGCATTGAGCGGGTGGTCACTCCGGGGTATCCGTGTCGTTCGCCAGTCCGCCGGCCGGTTGCGCCGCCGGCTCCTCGGGCCTGCGCCGTCCGTCGGTGTCGAAATCGAAGCCGAACAGCGACAGCACCACCAGCAGGATCGCCCCGCCGACGACGGCCGGGTCGGCCACGTTGAACACCGGCCACCAGCCGATCGACAGGAAGTCGACGACGTGGCCGCGCAGCGGGCCGGGCGAGCGGAAGAACCGGTCCACCAGGTTGCCCAGCGCGCCACCGAGGATCATGCCCAGGCCGAGCGCCCACCACGGCGAGACCAGTCGGCGACCCATCCAGATGATGCCGACCACCACCCCGGCCGCGATCAGGGTGAGCACCCAGGTGTAGCCGGTGGCCATGGAGAACGCCGCACCCGAATTACGCACCAGGGTCCACGTCACGGTGTCGCCGATGATCGACACCGGCTGGCCGGGTGTCAGCAGGTGCACGGCGAGCACCTTGGTGACGACGTCGAGGGCCAGCACCACGCCGGCGACCGTGAGCAGCAGACGCATCCGCCGGCGCGAGCGCGGTCCGGCGGTACCGGCCTGCTCAGGGCCCGCCGGCGCGGCCGCGTCGGTTGCGGGGGTGGCGCTCGGCCCGGCCGGTGTTTCGTCAGTCACCCGTCCATCATCCCAAACGACGCGGCGGCGATGCCGAACGCGCCGCCCGATACGGCGGACAACCGCGGCCCGGCCGGGTATTGATGGGTCGGTGAGCTGGTTTCGACACGCTGCGATCGGTGTGGCGCTGTTCGCCGTCCTGCCGATGGGTGCCGCGGCGGCGCAGCCCCCTGCGGGTGCCGACGCCGTCGACGGCTACCCGCTCGCCCAGGGCAACTATTCGTCGCCCGACGCGGACGATTTCGCCTGGGTGTTCTTCAAGACCCCGGACGGGCGCGGCTGCGGGATCGGACCCAACGGCGGCCCGGTGGGCTGCGATGCGGTGCCCTATGACGTGACCGGATTCGATCAGACGGTGGTGGAACCGGGCGCGCCGGCGGGCTATCGCCAGTCGGGTCCGCGGACGTTCACCCGTGACGTCGACGTGCTGCCCGAAGGCCACCGGTTACAGAACTGGGGTGCCGGTTGCGGTGTCGGTCATCAGGGCACGGTGACCTGCCACACCTACGGCGAGCACGGGTTCGTCCTGGCGGCCACCTATTCGGTGTTCTGGTAGAGACCGGCCAGATAGTCCTGCCAATCCAGGCTGTCCACCGGGTCGGCGCGGGTGATCTCGTCGTCGTCGGCGGCGAAGGTCCTGGCCACGCCCGGTCCGCCGGCCCGCGTCTCGAACCGGACCGTCATCACCCCGTGGCCGGCCCCCTGCAGCCAGCCGTGCCCGTACCGCCGGTGTGTCACATCGTCACCGATGCGCCACGGGGCCGGCGCCGGCGCCGCGGCCGACGGTGCCGCCGGGTGTTCGGCGATATCGTCGTGCACCTGGTCGAGGTCGGGGAACAACGACTCCTGCTGCACCTGCGACAGTCCCGAAAAGCCCACGCCGACAAGGCGAATCGGGCCGACCTCGACGGGGTCGAGCAGCAGCCGGCGGGCCGTGGAGATCAGCGTGGCCGCGTCGGTGGTGGCATACGGCAGGGTGGCCGACCGGGTCAGGGTGCTCATATCCGACTTCTTGAGTTTGACGGTGACGGTGCGGGCACCCCGGCCGTCCTTGGTCAGTCGCCGGTGCGCGTGTTCGCCGATCGGTCCGGCGGCCTCGCGGAGCTGGTCGAGGGTGCGCAGGTCTTCGGGGAACGTCGACTCGGCACTGATCTGCTTGGCCTCGGCGCGTTCGGCCACCGGCCGGTCGTCGATGCCCCGCGCCAGCCGGTGCAGTGCCGGACCGACCGTGCCACCCAGGATGTCGGCGACCTCGCCGTCGGTGAGCGCGGCGAACGCGCCGATGGTCTCGATACCGAGCCGGCTGAGCTTCTCCTCGGCGACCGGGCCGATGCCCCAGAGCCGCCGCACCGGCAACCCGTCCAGCAGGGCCCGTTCGGCGCTGCGCTCGATCACCCGGATACCGTCCGGCTTGGCCAGACCCGAGGCGATCTTGGCGACCTGCTTGCCGGAGCCCGCACCGACCGACGCCACCAGACCGGTTTCGGCCAGCACCTTGGCGCGCAACGCGGCGCAGAAGTTCTCCACCTCGACGGCCGTCGCGCCGGCCAGCTCGGCGGGCTCGCCGAACGCCTCGTCGAAGGACAGTTGTTCGAGCACCGGCACCACCGAGCGCACCGTGTCGAACACGCGGCCACTGGCCACCCCGTAGACCGCGCCGCGCGGCGGCAGCACCACCGCGGGCGCCCCGACCAGCCGGCGGGCCTGGTGCATCGGCATCGCCGAACGCGCGCCGTACACCCGGGCCTCGTAACTGGCGCCGGCCACCACACCGCGCCCGCCCAGCCCGCCGACCAGGACCGGCCGGCCGCGCAGGGTCGGCCGGGTCAGCTGCTCGACGGACGCGAAGAACGCGTCCATATCCAGATGCAGGACCCAGCGCTCCACAGCCCTCGATGCTAGGGGTCGGATCTGACGTGCCGGAGCCGGCGGTGCCCGGCTCACCGGCGTGACTACGCTGGCTGCCATGGACGACGTGCCCATCCGCGACGAGACGATCCGGCTCGGGCAGTTCCTCAAACTGGCCGGTCTGATCGACACCGGCTCGGACGCCAAGTCCGTGATCGCCGAGGGCCTGGTGCGCGTCAACGACGAGGTGGACACCCGCCGGGGCAGGCAGTTGCAGCCCGGTGACGTGGTGTCGTTCGCCGGTCGCGCGGCGCGGGTCGCCCGGCCCTGAACGACACCTGACAGCAAGGGGCGGCCGGCGCGGGACGCCCGGGCCTGGCGTGCCACCGCCGCATCGCACGGTTTTTTGCCGACACGCGCGGCACCGGGCGAGCCTGCGCGTACGTCGCGCCGGTGCCGCGGCGGGCGCCCTTTGCCGGTACCCGCCCCGTCTCACGCGACACGCCGGCCGCGTCACCGAAACCGTGCAGCAAACCGTTGATATGGCAAATATCGGTCAGCGCCGCCGCCTGGCCCGCGTGGCCGTTGATCGAATAGTGCTGATACAGAAGCTTTTTCGAGTTTTGGCCAACATCATCTGGCCTGTGGTTAGCTGCACGGCATGGCCTTGTTCGACGCACAGCAAAAGCACGAGCGGATCGTGGCGCGGCTCAGGGGTTGGCCCGGCCCACTCGGCGCGGGAATCTTGGAGTGGTACGCCGCGGCCATGCGACGCTGGGCCCCCGAACAGGACGGTGTGACGTACTTCGGTGCCACCGTGCGCTGCGATCCGGTCGACACCATCCAGCGGATGATCCTGTTGTTCAAGGTGTGGGAGCCGGGTGTCTCCGCGGTGATCGAGGCCAACCTGCGTCCCGGCGACGTGTTCGTCGACATCGGCGCGAACATCGGCTACGACAGCCTGCTCGCCGCCAGCCTGGGTGCGGACGTGGTGGCGGTGGAGGCAGCGCCGAGCACCTTCGGCCGGTTGGTCGGCAATCTGGACCGCAATCCCGACCTCGGTTGCCGGGTCCGGGCGGTGAACGTGGCGGTGTCCGACCGGCCCGGCGAGCTCGACCTGTACGAATTCGGGCCGTCCAACACCGGGGCCACCACCACCATCGCCGCGCGGCACGGCACCCGGTGCGCGACGGTGCAGGCCGCCCGGCTCGGCGACATCCTGACCCCCGCCGAACGGTCCGCCGTCCGGTTGATCAAGATGGACGTCGAGGGGGCCGAACCGGCGATCCTCGACGACCTCCTCGATCATCTCGACGACTATCCCGCCCGCATGGACATCGTCATCGAGGCCAACCCGCAGGACGACCAGGCCCGCTTCGGCGCGCTGTTCGGGCGGTTGCGCGACGCCGGTTTCACGGCCTGGTCGATCGAGAACCGGTACGGCAACGGGTGGTACCTGCACTGGCGGGCCACCCCACCGCGGCGGCTGGACGCCGCGCCCGAGCAGCGGTGCGACCTGCTGCTCACCCGGCGCGACACCCTGTGATCACCGCCGGCAATCAGGCCTTCGCCAGCACCACCCGCACCCCGTCGCCGATCTCGCTGCCGTCGGGCAGGCCGTCCGCGCCCACCAATTCGAAGCTGGTGGCCAGCACCTCCCCGGCGATCAGCTCGCGGTGCGTGTCCGCCCACTCGGCCAGCCGGTCCGGCACCGCCATCACGACCGAGATGCGGTCGGACACGTCCAGGCCGGTGGCCTTGCGCAGTTCCTGCAACTCCCGGATGCGGTCCTTGGCCCAGCCCTCGGCCTCCAACTCCGGGGTGACCGTCCCGTCCAGCACCACCAGCCCCGCGCCGTCGGGCAGGGCGGCCGTCCACTCGGGTTCGGCGGCAACAAGTTTGGCGGTGTACTCGCCCTCCAGCAGCACGGCGGGCCCGGCGGTCAGGGTCCCGTCCGGATTGACCACGCCCGCACCGGCCTTCACCGCCTTGATGGCGGCCTGCACGTCCTTGCCGATCCGCGGCCCGGCCACCCGGGCGTTGACGGCGAGCTCGAAGCGGCCGTAGGCGTCGATATCGTCGGTGAACTCGACCGCCTTGACGTTGAGCTCATCGGCGATCAGCTCGGCGAACGGGGCCAGCGCGGCCGGGTCGGCCACCGCCACGGTCAGTTTCGGCAGCGGCAACCGCACCCGCAGCTTCTTGGCCTTGCGCAGCGAGGACCCCGTCGAGCACACCTCGCGCACCTGGTCCATGGCCGCCACCAGGTCCGGATCGGCGGGCAGCAGGTCCGCCGCCGGCCAGTCGGTCAGGTGTACCGACCGCTCCCCCGTCACCCCACGCCAGATCACCTCCGACACCAGCGGCAGCAGCGGCGCGGCCAGCCGGCCGGTCACCTCGAGCACCGTGTGCAGGGTGTCGATGGCCTCGGCGTCCTCCTCCCAGAACCGGGAACGCGACCGCCGCACATACCAATTCGTCAGCGCCTCGGTGAACTGGCGCAGCTGCTCACACGCCCCGGAGATATCGCAGACGTCGAGTGAATCCGTCAGGTCGTCACGCAGGGCGGCCAGCTTGGCCAGGATGTAGCGGTCCAGCACATGGGTGGAGTCGGTGCGCCAGACGCCGCGCTTCGGCGCGTACAGCGTGAGAAACGTGTAGGCGTTCCAGAACGGCAACTGCACCTGGCGCACGCCCTCGCGGATGCCCTGCTCGGTGACGATCAGGTTGCCGCCGCGCAGGATCGGTGAGGCCATCAGGAACCAGCGCATCGCGTCGGACCCGTCGCGGTCGAACACCTCGGACACGTCCGGGTAGTTGCGCAGCGACTTGCTCATCTTCTGGCCGTCGTTGCCCAGCACGATGCCGTGTGCCACACAGGTTTTGAACGCGGGCTTGTCGAACAGCGCGGTGGCCAGCACATGCATGGTGTAGAACCAGCCGCGGGTCTGGCCGATGTACTCGACGATGAAATCGCCGGGGAAATGCGCCTCGACATCCGGCGTACCGTCGAACCAGTCCCGGTTCTCGAACGGGTAGTGCACCTGGGCGTACGGCATCGAGCCCGAGTCGAACCACACGTCGAACACGTCCTCGATCCGGCGCATCATCGACTTGCCGGTCGGGTCGTCGGGGTTGGGCCGGGTCAGCTCGTCGATGTAGGGCCGGTGCAGGTTGTCCGGGCGCACCCCGAAATCGCGTTCCAGCTCGTCCAGGCTGCCGTACACGTCGATCCGCGGGTAGGCCGGGTCGTCGGACTTCCACACCGGGATCGGGCTGCCCCAGTAACGATTTCGCGATACCGACCAGTCCCTGGCATTGGACAGCCACTTGCCGAACTGGCCGTCCTTGACGTGCTCGGGATACCAGGTGATCTGTTGGTTGAGTTCCACCATGCGGTCCCGGAACTCGGTGACCTTGATGAACCAGGACGACACCGCGCGGTAGATCAGCGGGTTGCGGCAGCGCCAGCAGTGCGGGTAGGAGTGCTCGTAGGTCTCATGGCGCAGCAGCACGGCGCCGTTCGCGCCCGCCGAGCCGGTGCCGTTCTTCAGGTCGCGGATGATCTGGGGATTGGCGTCGAACACGTGCTGCCCGGCGTAGTCGGGCACGGTCGCGTCGAAGCGGCCCTTGGAGTCGACGGGGGTGACCGCGACGATATCGGCGGTGTCGGCGGTGGCCTTGTCGTCTTCGCCGTAGGCCGGCGCCATGTGCACGATGCCGGTGCCGTCGTCGGTGCTGACGAAGTCGGCGGCCAGCACCTGGAAGGAGTTGACCGCGTCCGGAAAGTACGGGAACGGCGGGGTGTAGCGCGTGCCGACCAACGCCGCGCCGGGGTAACTGCCGACCACCACCGGCTCCTCGCCGAGTTCGCGGGCGTAGGCGGCCAGCCGGGCCTCGGCGAGCACGTAGCGGTTCCCGTCGGGGCCGTCGACCGCGACGTAGGTGACCTCGGGGTTGACCGCGACGGCCTGGTTGGACGGCAGCGTCCACGGCGTGGTGGTCCAGATGAGCAGGTGGCTGCCCGCGACCGGACCATCGGTTGCCCGGAACCCGACCGTCAGTGCCGGGTCCTGCCGGCTCTGGTAGACGTCGTCGTCCATCCGCAGTTCGTGGTTGGACAGCGGTGTCTCGTCGTTCCAGCAGTACGGCAGCACCCGGTTGCCCTCATATGCCAGGCCCTTGTCCCACAGCTGTTTGAACGCCCAGATCACCGACTCCATGAAGCCCAGATCCAGCGTCTTGTAGTCGTTGTCGAAATCGACCCAGCGGGCCTGCCGGGTGACGTACGCACGCCACTCGTCGGTGTACTTGAGCACCGAGGCGCGGCACGCGTCGTTGAACTTCTCGATGCCCATCTGTTCGATCTGCGCCTTGTCGGCGATGCCGAGCTGGCGCTGCACCTCGAGTTCGGCGGGCAGGCCGTGGGTGTCCCAGCCGAATCGGCGTTCCACCTTGAAGCCGCGCATGGTGCGGTAGCGCGGGACGATGTCCTTGACGTAGCCGGTGAGCAGGTGGCCGTAATGCGGCAGCCCGTTGGCGAACGGCGGGCCGTCGTAGAAGACGTACTCCGGGGCGCCGTCGCGGCGGTCGATGCTGGCGCGGAAGGTGTCGTCGGCGGCCCAGTACTCCAGGACGTCGGCTTCCAGCGCGGGGAAGTTGGGCGATCCGCCCGTCGGTTTCGGGTAGCTGGCCACCACATGTCTCCTGTGCCGAGTACGTCAGGCACGGGGACGATCGTCGCGCGGGTGCGCGAGCGCCGCGGTACCACCCCGCTTGCGCACCGACGGTGCGCCACTCCACTGTGGGCGATGACGGGCCCACCCGTTCGGTTCTACTCGGCAGCAGGATCGCGTCCTGACGGCGTTTCTTCCGAAGGCTCCCCGGTGATGGCCGGATCGATGCCGTTGGCAGCGAGTTTACGGCAGGTGGGTTCAGGCGACCTCGAGGGCGGTGGGGACCGCCTCCGACGTGACCTCGATCAGCGCCAGCGCAAACTGCTCGGTGAGCTCCTCGACGGTGTAGTCCTCGAATTGCCGGGTGTCGTACCACCAGTCCAGCGCCACCACCCCGGCTTCGCGATAGGCCCGTAGCTCCAGCGCGTGCCCGAGGCCGGGGATGACCTCGGCTGCCCGCCCGCCGGCGGTGTAGCTGAACGCCACCTCGGCGCCGGCGCAAGGGACGTCGGCGATCGACGCGCGCACCGCGGCCAGCAGCCGGGTGGCGTCGACCTCGGCCGGGGCCACGCACGGCACGCCAACGCCGTAGACCGTGCCGGCGCCCTCGACCATGAGGTCGACGTGCAGCACGCCACCACCGGCGGTGCGCTGCACCGTCCGCCCCAGCGCGGCCAGCAGGATGACCTCGGCGGGCACGCCGAGATGCCGGCTCGCGCCATCGAGCTCATCGCTGAGCAACTGGGACAACGGAGCCGCCAGCCGGCCCATGTCGTCGGGCAGCGGCGCGCCCTCGGCGTCGTAGTCGGTCAGGGTCGGTGCGGCGCCCGCGTCGAGAGCGAGCACGCCGAGCGGGAAGGCGGCACGGGCCGCGGCGAATTCGCCGGTGCCGACGTGGTCCTGGAAAAGCGGAGCAACCATGGGCACCACACTACGGCCTGTGTCCCAAAAATGGGACACGACTCCCGAAACTGTGACGGCAGTGTCAATTAAGAATTCGATGTCCGAAAAATGATTGCTGGCGCCCATTGGCGGGATGCCGTTACTGTGAGTGGGTGCCTCGTACCGATGAGAACGGTCGCCAACTCAAGGCGTTGCTGGATTACCTGCTCGACGGCGACGTCGAAGCCAAGGACATCTACGACGCGCTGGGCATCTCCAGCAGCACGTACTACCGCCGCATCAAGGAGGCCAGCTACCCCGACGCCGAGGAGCTGCGCCAGGTGGCGGACCGTTTTTCGCTGAGTTATCCCGATCTGCAAATCCGCTTCGGCCTCATGAGCCGACAGGAGGTGTGGAACTACATCGAATCCACGCCCTTCACCGTCACCGCGGTGAAGGAGGCGGTGCGGGAAGACACCGCCACCCGCCGACAGACCAGGCCGCCGCGACTCTCCGAATTGTCGCCGCGTAGCGACGCGCCGCCCCTCTAAGCAGTACTATTTGCTGACCGGAATTCAGCTTTAAGGCCACGACAGATGCAACTCACCGTACTCATCGCTATCACCTTGGCGTGTATCGCGTGGAGCTTGTGGATCCGACGCGTCACCTGGTCGAGCCGCTGGGAAGTTGCCGCGACCCTGAACATCGCCCTGCAGGGCATGGCGGTGCTGTTGATGTCGCCGCTGGCCTCCGAGACCCTGGGCAAGCTGCTGCACGCCATGACCGGCATGTGGAACCTCGAGGACTACATCGGCCACGACTGCTACATCGTCGCCGCGTCCGCCATCGTCTACAACGCCGTGGGCCGGCTGCAGGACGACCACGCCATGCAGCGCGCCTTCAAGCAGTACATCGAACGGCCGGCCACGCTGTGCATCCCGCTGATGCTGGCCGCCTTCTCGCTGAGCAACGGCGCCACCGTGTACCGCGACGATTTCTTCGAGGTGCCCACCGACTTCTGGCTCAGCCTGTACTGGCTGATGGTCTGCGGCATGCTGATCTACCTGCTCAGCTACGGGGTGCGCGCCCTGCTGGTGCTGCGCAAGGACCCGAAGTCGCGCAAGATCGCCAACGTGTACCTGGCGGCCTCCGCCAGCGGCATCATCGCCTGCGCCGTCCGCATCGTCACCGCCTACGTCGTCCCGCTGCAGATCTGGGACGGCGGCACGCTGGTGTGGATCTTCGCCTGCGGGTGCGCCGCCGGATTCGCGCTCACCTCGGCCTACTCCTGGCAGATCAAGACGAAATGGTTCACCAGGGCCGGACGCTGAACGCCCGGTCGGCCGGCCGGGTAGCGGCCGAATAGACTTGCGGCTCATGAGAATCGTTGTGGCCGTCCACGGCACGCGTGGTGACGTGGAGCCCTGCGCCGCCGTTGCCCGCGAACTGCGCACCCGTGGCCACGAGGTGAAACTGGCCGTCCCGCCCAACCTCATCGGATTCGTCGAGTCGGTCGGCCTCGGCCCGGCCGCCGCCTACGGGGTGGACTCCCAGAAGCAGGTGGAAAGCGATGCCTTCCAGAATTATTGGAAGGTCAAGAACCCCGTCGCCGCGATCCGTGACGGCATCGCCTATTACACCGACGGGTGGGCGGACATGAACGCCACGCTGACCGAGCTGGCCGCCGACGCCGACATCATCTTGACCGGCACCACCTATCAGGAGGTCGCCGCCAACGTCGCCGAGCACTACGGCATCCCGATGGCCGCCCTGCACTATTTCCCGGCCCGTCCGAACAGCCACCTGCTGCCCGTCCCGTTGCCGTCGTGGGCGATCAAACCGGGTTTCGCGGTGGGCGAATGGGCGTTGTGGCGGCTCGGCAAGTCCGCCGAGGACGCCCAACGCCGCACGCTCGGGCTGCCGGCCACCACCGTGCGGTCGGCGAAGCGGATCGTGGCGGCCGGCGCCCTGGAAATCCAGGCCTACGATCCCAGCTTCTTCCCCGGCCTGGATCAGGAGTGGGGCGGCAGCCGCCCCCTGGTCGGCGGCATCACCCTGCAGCTGGAGACCGCCGTCGACGACGAGGTGATGTCCTGGATCGGCGCGGGCAGCCCGCCGATCTACTTCGGTTTCGGCAGCATGCCGGTGCAGTCCCCCGCCGACGCGGTCGCCATGATCACCGAGGTGTGCGCCGAACTCGGCGAGCGGGCCCTGATCAGTGCGGGCGTCTGGGAACTCGACCAGCTGCCCCAGGCCGACCACGTCAAACTGGTCGGGGCGGTGAACCATTCGGCGGTCTTCCCGGCCTGCCGCGCGGTGGTGCACCACGGTGGTGCCGGCACCACCGCCGCCGGGGCCCGCGCCGGGGTACCCACCCTGGTGCTGTGGGTGTCGGCCGATCAGCCGGTGTGGGCCCGCGCGGTGCGCAAGCTGAAAATCGGTGGCTCGCAACGGTTCACCTCGATGACCAAGAAGTCGCTCACCGACGCGCTGCGCGCCGTGCTGGATCCCGCCGTCGCGCGCCGCGCCCGTGACTTCGCCGCGGGCATGACCACCCCGGCGCAGAGCGTCGCCACGGCGGCCGACCTCATCGAGAATGCGTCACGCGCGGTGAAGGCCGGCTGACTCAGACCTCGAAGGTGGCCGGCACCCCGAAATCGTCGAGCGCACCGGCCAGCGCGGCCCGCATCGCGGCCCGGGAGTTGTCCCCACCGGCGGTCCAGCCGCCCGCCGCGACGAACAGCCGCCCGTGCACCCGGCCCGACACCAGCCCGAGGTAGCCGTTCATCTGGTTGAGCTCGCGCGAGGTGATCCGCGGTTCCAGCAGCCGCAGCGACAGGTAGTCGGCGTCGGTGCCGTCGGGCCGGTTCACCGCGGGGTCCAGGTCGCCCATGTTCGAGCACCCGATGGGGCTGTTCACCGACACCACCATCGCCTCCAGCCGGCGCACCAGTGCCTTCGGCGTGAGCGGGGTGAGCGGCAGCGGCCCCATCAGCCTGGCCGACATCTCCGCGGACTCCGACAGCGCCTGCTTCATGGCCACCCGCACCCCCGCCAGATCACGGGTCACGGCGGCCGGGTCGGCCGTCATGTGGGTGGCGATCAGCGCGTTGGCCCGGGTGTCCCCCGGTGTCCGTTCGCTCACCGGCCAGGACAGCTTGACCAAGCCGTCGGCGTCCACCCGGCCCAGCCGCGCACCGAGCCGCGCAGCCAGTCCCGCGAACAGTGAATTGCTGGTTCCGCCAAGCGCTTTCGCGATGCGGTCCCATTCGTCGATGTCGATGAAGGCCGACACGTTGGGCGCCACCACCGGGCGGTCGTCACCGGTGGGCGGCGGCGCCGACATGGTCTGGAACGAGGTGGCCAGGTCGGCGCGCTCGCTGCGGGCCACCGCGACCGCGGCCGCGACCGCCCGCCCCATGGACGGCACCGCCCGCAACACGGCTCGGGCGTCCTCGCGCAGCGCCCGCGACCGGGTCCGGGACCCGGGTGGCGGATAGCCGAGGCCGCGATCCACGCCGTTGACCGCATCGGTGACCGCGATCGTGAAGCCCTGCCCGTCGGCCACCGAATGCGAGGCGATCAGGCTCACCGCGGCGCCACCGTCGGTCAGCGGCTGCACACCCAGGCGCCAGGACGGACCGGCCCCCGGATCGACCGGCAGCGCGACATGCTCGTCCAGGAAATCCCACACCTGCGCGCTGGAGCGCTCGGCCGAGGCGAGGTCGATCCCGGCCGGGCCCGGCGCGGCCACCCAGCGGTGCCTGCCGATCGGCAGCGGCGAGCATTCGATGCGCCGCCCCAGCAGGCCACCGGCCAGATTGCGGTGGAATCGCCGCAGCCCGTCCATGTCCACCGGCCGCCGGTAGATCCAGATGTACTGCATGATCGGCCCGCGGCCCAACGCCTGCAGACCGTGGAACGACGCCTGATCGATATAGGCGAGGGTGTTGTCGGGCGCTGCCACGGCGCCGGCCTAGGCCGACTGCACTTTGTCGTCGACCCGGGTGAAGTCCCGATTGCGATACTGCTCGGCGCACGAGGAGCGGCGCACCTTGCCGCTGGTGGTCAGCGGGATCGAGCCGCTGGGCACCAGCACCAGGTCCGCCGCACTGATCCCGTGCGTCTCCGAAACCGCCGTCGCCACATCGCGTTTGAGCGATTCGAGCCGCTCATCGGTGAACTCGCCGTTGCGGTTCTTGATCTCGATGAACGCCACCAGTTGCTCGGTGCGGTCCTCCTCCACCGAGAACGCGGCCACCCGGCCGCCGGTGATCTCGGTGATGGTGGACTCGATGTCGTCCGGGTAGTGGTTGCGGCCGCGCACGATCAGCAGGTCCTTGATCCGGCCGATGATGAACAGGTCGCCCTCGGAGATGACCCCGAGATCACCGGTGCGCAGCCACGGACCGGCCGGCGTGCCCTCGCTGGGCTCGACGATCGTGGCCTTGAACACCCGCTCGGTCTGCTCCGGCTTGCGCCAGTAGCCCAGGCAGTTGTTCTCGCCGTAGGTCCAGATCTCGCCGATGATGCCGGCCGGGCATTCCACCCCGGTTTCCGGATCCACGATCCGGACCAGCGGTGTGGTCTCGGTGCCGTAGCTGACCAGCGCGGTGCCGTCCTCCAGCGCGCAGCGCTCCGCGTGCCCGGCGGCCAGCTTGTCGGAGTCGAAGGCGACCACCACCGGAGGGCTGCCGGCCGCACGGGTGGCGACGTAGAGGGTGGCCTCGGCCAGGCCGTAGGACGGCTTGAGCACCTCGGGGTTGAAGTTGAACTTGGCGAACCGTTTTGCGAAGCGGCGCAGCGTGGCCTCGTGCACCCGCTCGGCACCGCTGACCAGGGCGGCCACCCCGCCGAGGTCCAGCCCGGCCATGTCTTCGTCGGTGGTGCGGCCCGCGGCCAGCTCGAAGGCGAAGTTGGGGCCGGCGGTGAGCACATTCGGGTAGCTCGCCATCATCTGCACCCAGCGGGCCGGCTTGGCCGTGAACGCCATCGGGGTGGTGAACACGGTGTGCCAGCCGCCCAGGATGGGATAGCCGATACCGAAGAGCAGGCCCATATCGTGATAGAACGGCAGCCAGATCGCCACCGTCGTACCCGCGGGCGCAATGTGTCCGAACGCCCCGAACTGGTCGTACACGAACTGCTCGAAGTTCGCCGACACGTTGGCGTTGGTCACCATCACGCCGGCCGGCGTGCGGGTGGACCCGGAGGTGTACTGCAGGTACGCGGTCTCCGGGAATTCCTCGCGGGACTTCAGGTTCTTGCGCCGCTCGTCGAGGTCGAGCTTGTCCACCTCGACGATCACCGGGGCGGGCCGGTCGCCGGAGGCGACGGCGTACGCGGTGAGCGACTCGGTGACCGGCGACGTGGTCAGCAGGATGGTCGGGTCCGAGTCGGCGATCACGGCCGCGATGCGCTCGTCGTGCCGGCCGCCCTTACCCGCCTGCGGCACCGACAGCGGAACGCCGATCAGCCCGGCCTGCAGCGTGGCCAGGAAGGCGATGACATATTCCAGGCCCTGCGGGGCGACGATGACGGCGCGGTCGCCGATCTCGGCGATCTGACGCAGCTCCCAGGCCAGGCTGTGCACCTTGCGGTACAGCTGCGCCCAGGTCAGGCTGATCGCGACACCCTCCGGGTCGACCTCGTAGTTCATGTAGGTGTACGCCAGGTCGTCCGGCTGCAGGCTGGCGCGTTCACGCAGCACACCGACGAGGGAACTCTGTGTCATGGACATCAACCTTTATCAGTCATCACGGTGTACTGCTACCTGATCTCGCCGGTGAGTTCGAATTCGGCCAGCGTCTCGGCGACCAACTCCCGCAAACGCGCCTTCGAGTTTTCGGCACCGGGCTGATACGCCTCGACGCCGATGTTGATTTTGCCACCTACGAGCACCGAAACCACAACCAGCTGGCCACCGGCGTGCTCCAGGAAGCGCCGGGTGAGCCCCTGATCGACCCCTCTGAACACGGTGAAGTCGGCCGGGGTGCCGTCCACCATGGTCAGCTCCTCGGGCATCATCCCGACATTCGAACACGTCACGGGCAGGTCGTCGGCGCCCACGATGCTGTCGGCCAGCAACCGCACCGCCTTGCGCGGCAGCAACGGCACCAGCGGTAGCACGTCGAGCAGCGGGTTGGGGGTCTCCTTGGTGTTCTTGATGGCCTCGCGCACCGCCGCGCGGGCGGGGGTCAGGTCCTTGGTCACCGGCGTGGGATCGACCTTGACGCTGGTCAGCGACATCGCGTTGGCACGGAAGTCCTTGTCACCGCGATCGGCCATCGCGATCAGCAGGGTCACCTCGCCGTCGGGCCCGGTACGGCCCGTCCGCTCGCCCAGCCGGGCCGCGATGCCGGCCAACAGCGCATAGGTGTTGCCGCCCAGCGCGCGGGCCCGCTCGTCCCACAGTTCGGGCTCGATCCACACCGACGTCCACGGCATCACCACGGGCTCGTCGGGGCCCACGAACTTCGGCTTGGCCGGCTTGGTCCCGGTGGTGTTGGTACCGCCGTTCTTGGCCTCCTTGGCCCCGGCCCGGACCAGTTTGACCAGTTTGGCGGCGGCCCGGCCGGCCTGTGGCAGCTCACGCACCGTCTCGCGCAGGTCGGCCAGGATCGCCCGGCCGGTGGACCGGGCGAAGGGCGGTGGGTAGCCGATCTCGATCTTGTTGCCGATGACCGCCGCCCACACCGCCAGCGCCGCGCCGACGCCGTCGCCGAGGCAGTGCGTGCCGACCACGCAGATCGCCGTCGCACCGTCGTCCAGCGGCTGCACCGCGATATGCCAGCCGGGGCCGTCCTCGGCGTCGACGTGGATCTGGGACCGGAAGTCGATCCAGTCGTTGAGCTGTTCGCGCGGGATCGGGGTGTCGGCGATCTCCAGCGGCGACGCCGGTCCAGGGGTGGCCACCCACCGGTAGCGGGCGAACGGCAGCGGCGAGCGCTCGATACGCCGGCCGGCCATGCCGTAGCCGAAGTTGCGGTGGAACCGCCGCACGCCGTCCATGTCGATCGGGCGCTCGTACACCCAGACGCACTGGATCGCCTGCATCCGGCCGGTGGCGTTCAGCGACCGCACCATGCCCTCGTCGAACAGGGCGAGCCGGTTGTCCATCTGTGCCCCCGTCACTCGATTCGCCCGGACAGCCCGAACTCCGCGAGCGTGTTGGTGATCAGCTCACGCAACCACGGCTTGGTGTTGGCCGCGCCCGGCTTGTAGGCGACGATGCTCAGCGCGATCGTGCCGTTGAGCCGCAGCGCCACCACGGTCAGCAGGCCGCCGCGCTGTTCCATCGAGTGCCGGGTGACGATGCGGTCCACGCCGCGGAAGAACATGTACTCGGCGGGGGTGCCGTCGGCCAGCGCGACGTCGGGCGGCAGCTCCCCCATGTTCGAGCAGGACGCGGGCATATCCGCGGAGAACCCGAACAGCACATCGGCGACCTTCGGCACCGCCTTTTTCGGCACCCACGGCACCAGCGGCAACAACTGCAGCATCTCGTCGGGCGCCTCACGGGCGGCGGTGATGCCTTCCTTGAGCGCCGCACGGGCCTGGCGCAGGTCGGTGTGGACGTGTTCGGGGTCGATGGTGATATCGGCGAGCTTGACCGCGTTGGCGCGGGTGTCGCCGAACTGGCGGTCGGCCTGCGGCACGTTGAGGGTCACCAGGCCGTCCTCGGCGCGGCGCCGGCCCAGGTGCTGGGACAGCTTGGCCGTGACGCCGGCGACCAGCGAATAGCTGTTGCCGCCAAGGGCTTCCGCGCGGGCGTCCCACTCGTCGGTGGGCATGAAGACGCTCAGCACCGGCACCTGCACCAGGTGGTCCGGGCCGGTCGGTTTCAGGCGCACCGCGCCGGACCGGGAGATGTCGTTGCGGTGGCTGTACGCGAGTTTGGCGGTGGCGGCCAGGGTGCGGCCCAGTTCGGGTAGTCCGCGGGCGGTCACCCGCAGATCCTCGAGGATCGCCTGCCTGCGGCTGCGGGACCGCGGCGGCCCGAAACCGTGGTCCAGCCGCGCCGCGTGCGCGGCCTCCAGCAGGGCCAGCACGCCGGCGCTGCCGTCACCGACACAGTGCGATGCCGTCAGCGAGATCGCGGTGGAACCGTCGGTCATCGGCAGCACACCCATGTGCCAGGACGGTCCGTACTCGGGGTCGATCGGCATGGCGGTGCGTTCGTCGACCCATTCACCGAGTGCGGCGCGGGGCCGCGGCTCGGCGATGTCGAGCTCGTGCTGCGGTCCGTGCACCGTCACCCAGCGGTGCCGCCCGAACGGCAACGGCGAGGGCTCGATACGCCGGCCCATCAACCCGTAGCCCATATTGTCGAAGAACGTGCGCAGCCCGTCGTAGTCCACCGGATGTTCGTAGATCCAGTTCGCCTGCGCGACGGCCTCCGCGCCGGTGCCGCGCAGGGCCAGGAACATCACCTGATCGGTGAACGTCAGCACGTTGTCCGATCGGGCGGTATCCAGGCTGGTGGCCTCCGGCTTCGTGGTGGCACGCGTCATCGCACCGTCACCTCCCATGCGAAATACGATCAGGCGGTCTTGAGATCGAGATCGGTTTCGGCGGCGCCGAAGGACTCCACCGGGACCTGACCGTCGATCACCCGAAGGTAGACCTCACGCATCGCTTCCACGTACCGCAGCACCGACTCGCGGGCGATCGAGTTGTTCGGGAAGGCGACGGTCACCGTCGTCTCCTTCTCCGCCCGGTTCACCCACATGCCCACCTGGTAGGCCGATCGCGGATCACTGTAGATCCGGCCGCCCAGGCTCTGGAAGTGCTCGATGACACCGGGCAGCAGCATGCCGACGTCGATGAACGACAGCATCGGCACACCCGGGTCCGGTGCGCGCACGCCGTCGACCCCTTCGTCGGCGGCCAGCTCCAGCACCCGCTCGAACGGCACCTGCGCCAGGTCCATGCCACCGTCGAAGGACGCCTGCGCGGCCAGCGCGGTGTCGGCGAACGAGCTGACGTCCACCGGAACGGCGATCGGCACCAGACCGGTAAACCAGCCCGTGGTCATGAAGTCGGCCTGGGTGCGCCGGGTGGTCGTCGGGGTGATCACCGAATAGGTGTCCTGCCCCGTCAGTGCCGCGTGCGCCAGCGCTCCGCAGGCGAACACCCCACCGCTGAACCGCGCGCCCGCCGCCGTGCAGGCGGCCTCGAACTTGTCGGTCTGGGACTCGTCGAGCAGCTGCATGGTGATGACGTCACCGGAATGCGGCTGGGACGGATCACCTAGGGGCAGGGAAAAGCCGGGCAGCGTGCCGCCGTTGAGTTCCAGGAAGTCGATCCACCCGCGTACCTCGTCGGACTCGGTGGTGAGCCCGGCGGTGTAGGCGCGCTGCGCGATGCAGTAGTCGGCGTAGCTGCCCGCCTCGGGCAGCTGCAGCGGAGCCTCACCGCGGACCAGCGCGTCGTACATCATGTGGATCTCGACGAACGCCAGACCGATGAACATCGCGTCGGTGTGCACGTGGTCGACGCTGAGGTAGATGGTGAAGTGGTCGGCACGCTGGATGACGCCGAAGTGGAAGCAGTCCCACTGCCACGGGTCCGGGGTGGACATCACGTGCTCACGCCACTGCGCGGCCGTCATCTCGCCGTGCTCGGTGGCCACGAACTTGATATCGCGCGGGTTGGTCACCGTGTGCCGCACGATCTGGCCGGAGTCACCGTCGCCGGCGAACTCGAACCAGCTGTGGAACGTGTCGTGCCGGCGCAGATAGGCGTTGATCACGTGCGTCATCGCCCGCACATCGCACTGCCCGGGGACATCCCAGCCGGGGATGATGAGCCGGGCCATGTCGGTGCCCTCGGCCACATGCTTGCGGTAGGCGAGCAGATGCTGTTCCTGCTGATAGCTGGTCGGAACGTCGCTGACCGGTGCCTCGCGTACCTTCGCCAGCGATGCGCGGGACGGGTGCCACGAGATCACGACCCCTGGTTCACCGATCCACTCCTGGATCGGCTTCATCGCAACCACTTATTGGTCTCCTACCTGGACGACGCCGACGGACGGGGTGCGCATCGATGCGCTCTCCGGCCTCACGACGGGACCGATACGGACGAGCCGGGCGCCAGAGCGTCGACGAGACGCTCCGTCAGCGCCCGAACGGTGCTGATATCTGCTGAACCAATACGAATACCGGTTTCGGCTTCGATTCGGGTACGTACCTCCAGCGTTCCCAGCGAATCGAGACCGTATTCGGCCAACGGCCGGTCGGGGTCGACCGCACGCCGCAGGATCAAGCTGACCTGTTCGGCCACCATCTTGCGGGTCCGGGCCGGCCACTCCTCGCGCGGCAGGTCGTGCAGTTCGGCCAGGAACGCGCTGCCCGCGCCGCCGCTCCGCGGGCCGGCGGACCGGAACGCCTCGGCGAACCGGGTGTTCTGGGCGAACGCGGTGATCCACGACGTCCCCGCCAGCGAAGCGTAACCGGTGTAGGCGCGGTCGTGCCGGAGCAGCATGTCGAACGCGTAGGCGCCCTCGTCCGGGGCGATCGCGGCCTCGCCGCTGTCGGTGGCCAGGCCGGTGCCCGCGCCGATCTCCGACCACGGCCCCCACGCGATGGCTGTCGCCGGCAGGCCGTTGGTGCGCCGCCAGTGGGTGAACGCGTCCAGCCAGCTGTTGGCCGCCGCGTACGCACCCTGGCCGGGCGAACCGACCAGCGCCGCCGCCGAGGAGAACACGCAGAACCAGTCCAGCGACTGCTTCGCCGTGGCCGTGTGCAGGTTCCACGCGCCGTAAACCTTTGGCGCCCAATCCTTCTCGACGAGTTCGTCGGAGATGTTGACCAGCGCCGCGTCCTCGACCACCGCCGCGCCGTGCAGCACACCGCGCAGCGGCAGACCGGTGGCACACGCCGCCACCACCAACCGCTCGGCGGTCTCCGGCTCGGCGATGTCGCCGAGGGACACCTCGACCTCGGTGCCGCCCCGGCGGATCCGCTCGATGACCTCCAGCGCATACGGCGACGGCGCGGACCGGCCGTTGAGCACGATCCTGCCCACCCCCGCCGCACCCAGCTTCTCGGCCAGGAACAGACCCAGCCCGCCGAGGCCACCGGTGATGATGTAGGCCGAATCCGACCGGCCGACCCGCACTTCCTGGGCAGGCACCACCGCGTTGATCTGACCGCCGTGCGGGATGTCGAGCACCAGCTTGCCGGTGTGCTCGGCGGCCCCCATCACGCGGATGGCGGTGGCACCGTCCTGCAGCGGGTAGTGCGTGGTCTCCGGCAGCGGCAGCACCCCGTCGGCGATCTGCTGGTAGCAGACCTCCAGCACGCGGTGCACGGTGTCCGGGTTGGTCAGGGACAGCAACGCCAGGTCGACGGCGTAGAAGGACAGGTTGCGCCGGAACGGGAACAGTCCGATCCGGGTGTCGCCGTAGATGTCGCGCTTGCCGATCTCGACGAAGCGGCCGCCGAACGACAGCAGCTCCAGCCCGGCCCGCTGCGCGGCGCCGGTCAGCGAGTTGAGCACGATGTCGACGCCGTAGCCGTCGGTGTCGCGCCGGATCTGCTCGGCGAATTCGGTGCTGCGGGAGTCGTAGACGTGCTCGATTCCCATGCCTCGCAACAGTTCTCGCCGTGCCTCACTACCCGCGGTGGCGAAGATCTCCGCGCCCGCCGCCCGCGCGATGGCGATCGCGGCCTGACCCACACCACCGGTGCCGGAGTGGATCAGCACCTTGTCCCCCGCCGAGATGCGGGCCAGGTCGTGCAGGCCGTACCAGGCGGTGGCGTGCGCACTGGGCACCGCCGCGGCCCGGTTGGTCGGCAGCCCCGGCGGCAGCGTGACGGCCAGGTTGGCATCGCAGGTGACGAACGTCGCCCACGTCCCGTCGGCGGACACGCCACCGACCCGGTCACCCACCTTGTGCCCGACCACGCCGGGACCGACCGCCGTCACCACACCGGCGAAGTCACCGCCCAGCTTGGGCTGGCGGCCCTCGAAGCTCGGGTACCGGCCGAACGCGATCAGCACGTCGGCGAAGTTGAGGTTCGACGCGGTCACCGCGAC